>JACCTH010000082.1 GCA_013812505.1 Acidimicrobiia bacterium
GCAACGCTTCGGCTAGGTCGATCGCCACTTGCTCGGGCTCGGAGGCGGCATCGGAGTTGAGCGCCGCCACTTCGGAACCCACCGACACTTCGGGCAGCGAATTGGCATCGACCTCCACGCTCACCGCAGGCGCGGCAAACGAGCTTGCGAACGCCGGCTCGCGGGCCGGAATCCCCGCCACAACGATGCCGGCGGCGAGTACTACCACGGTTGCCCCGGTTGCTAACCCGCCAAGGAAGGCCCGGCGGACAGAGTTGAACATAATCGATTGGCGGGCGAAGAAGCGATCAATGACAAATCGCAGCGGGGTGAGCAGGACCAGGCCGGCAAGCAAGCCAACTTTCGCTCCGAATTCAGTGCCAGGCGAAGCCATCAAGAGGGTGCAGGCGATTCCGAGCAGGACCGAGAACAGGATCCGGGGGGATCGGCCGGTGGGGATCGTCTTGGGGTCGGTGATCATGAAGAAGAGGAAGATCAGCAGCTCCGGCGAGGTCATCACCATCCGCCAGAAGTCGAAACCGCACACCGGGCGCAACGACCAGGCGGCGGTGATGCAATGCCCCGAAGCGGTGAGGATGGCGAGGCCGGTGGCGAGCGAGAGCCAGAAAGTCGCGGCCATCGCCAACAGCTTGAGACGGGCTGTGATCAAGAGCCCGCCGATCAAGATGATCAGGTAGGCGGCCACCATGCCGGGATTGAGCGGCGCCCACCAAAAGTCGAGCGGTTCGATGACGTTCGAGCCCAGAACGAGAAAGGCGACCACCAGGCCAAGGTTCGACGGGTTGAACAGATGCGAGCCTCGGTAGCGGATCACATACTTGGAGACGAGCGAGAGACCGGCTATGAGCGCGAAGAGGTGCCATCCCTGCCAAGACCAATGGTCGCCTCGTTCCATGCCGACGAGCCGAAGAATGAGAGCGACGCCGCTACCCGTCAGCATCGCGCTGGCCGGCCAGACAATCTGCTTGCTCTTGGCAAACACCCAAACCACATCGATGAGGGCGCAGGTAAGGATCGCGGACATGATCTGCGGCACCGACACCCTGAACCCAAGCGCCGTCTGGCCCAAGATGTGGACCGAGATGATCACCGCGGCCAGATGCAGCCGCGGGTCGCGGAGGCTCGGCAAGACGATTGGGTAGGTCTCCGACCCGAGACGCATGGTCCGCAAGGCTTGTGCCATCAAGCGGATTCTCGCTGATTCGAGCGCCTGACGAAGGCCCCCACTTCTTTGGCAAAGCGCGTTGGGTCCTCCCATCGGGGGGTGTGGCCAATTCCCGGGTACCTGCTGAGCGTTGCGTTTGGAATGGCACGTACAAGGTCCTTCTGCATCTCCAGCCCGACCAGGGGATCGCTGTCTCCCCAGATCAGCAACGTGGGCGCCAAGATCAGATCGAGCTCATCCAAGTCGTCGTATCGCATGAGCCCGCTCATCGTTTCCTTCCAAACGCGAGTTGGCACTTTGAGCAGTTCTTCAACCAACCTTTCCACGATCTCTTCTCCGATGAGATCAGTAGAGGTGTCGACCACGAACCTCCGCGCGAAAGCGTGGCCGATCGGATCGACCAGATTCAGTACCGTTGACTGCACGAACGCTTCGAGCTGGGCGTCGCCTTTGAGCGTGGTCGGTGACGCTTCGAGCACGAGGCCGGCAACGCGTTCGGGCCAATCGATTGCAACCCGGCGGGCCACTAAGCAGGAGCCCGAATGTCCTGCGAGCACAGCGCTTCCGATGCTCACGGCGTCGAGGAATGCGACAACGTCGGCTGCGAAGTCCTCGACCTGATATCCGAAGGCGGGCTTGTCTGAGTCCCCATGGCCGCGAAGACTTAAAGCGATGACGTGGATTGAGCTCGGCAGTCGCGACAGAACTGGCTCATAGGACGGCCAAGAGTCAGTCGGCCCCGGGAGTAGCAGCAGAGTTGGCCCCGATTCATCGCCACGCTCGGCAAACGAAAGCCGGAGGCCGTTGCCGATGACGATGGTTGCTGCAGCCGTCGACCTCGCCCTCAGCCTATTTCCGAGACCACGCTTATAGCCGGCCGCAGACTGTTGTTGGTTACGCTGGCCAGACGTGACTTCCCGCAGCTACAACTACGAGCGGTTCGATGAGTACGTCGAATCCGGTGAGGACAAGAGGGAGTTTTCGACCTTCTTCGATCGGCTTCATGCCGGCGAACCGGCTCCGGATGCCACTCTGACTTCGCTTGCGGATGGCCGCCCAGCTCGCCTCGCGGAACTTTGGGCAGATCGGGATTTGGTGATCGAGTTCGGGTCCTTCACCTGACCGTACTGCTCAGTAGAGGGTCCTCTACTGTGCGAAGTCGCCGACAAGTTCCCCGACACCAATTGGGCATTCGTCTACACCAGGGAAGCTCACCCAGGCGAGCTGGTCGGCGCCCAACAGAGCTTCGAAGAGAAGCTTGCGAACGCCCGGCGGCTGCGAGATGAGGTCGGAATTCGCCGGCCCATCCTGGTCGATGACCTCGACGGGCCGACTCATCGCGCCTATGGCCTCCTTCCGAATATGACGTGGGTCATCGGGCGCGGCGGGCGGATCATCTACAAATCTGACTGGACGAGCGCGACCAACGTGGAGGCATTTCTGCGGCGATACCAATCAGCGAGGTCCCGGCGACCCGCAACAGGCGGTGTCGGCCCCTACCTCACCGAGCAGGTCGAGTTTCGCGATCTGGATCGACCATCCTTCTACGACCTTCTCGAGCGCAACGGGCCCCGAGCCCGATCTGAGTTCCATCGGGCCGAGGAAATCTGGCGAGATCGGGAGAATCCCTAGCGATCTCACGGCGTAGCATCGCGGGAAACATGATCGTTGGCGAGATTTTGCGCGGCCTGGTTTTGGACAAGGCCGCGAGCTGGGACCCGGTCGGGCTGCAGCTAGGCGACGAGAACGCGGTCGCCGATTCGGTCGGGGTCTGTCATCAGGTGACTGACCAAGTCGTCGACGGGGCCGAAGGTCTCGACCTTCTTATCACCTACCACCCGTTGCTTTTCAAGCCCATTCAGCGACTACTCGCAGGCTCGGGGCCAGAAGGTCGAGCTCATCGCCTGATCAGAAGCGGAGTCAACCTCGCCGTTGTCCATACCGCCTGGGACGCCGCCCCCGGCGGCGCTGCCGACGCCCTTGCGTATGCCCTCGACCTGAGCAATGTCCGCGGGTTCGGGTTGATCGAGCCGCGGACTCGCATGAAGCTGGTGACCTTTGTCCCCGTCAACGCAGTGGCACAGGTTGTGGATGCGCTCGCCGAGGCCGGCGCCGGGGCGATAGGGAATTATCGAGGTTGCTCGTTTCGATCAGAAGGGATCGGTGCTTTTCTACCCCAGGTGGGTGCTGCTCCGGCGATCGGTCGCGTGGGTCAAGCAGAAGAAATAGACGAGGTGCGAGTAGAAGTCTTGTTGGCTCCCTCCGGAGCCGGCGCCGCCGTGGCTGCCCTGCTGGCGACTCATCCCTACGAAGAGCCGGCGTTCGACCTCATCGAGACGACGTCGAACGTCGGCCTCGGTGGACGCATCGGAGATTGCAACAAATCGTTCGACGAACTGGTCGACCATCTCACGGCCCGTTTTGGGCAACATCTGCGGGCCGCGGCTCCGCCTGAGCCGAGTGCTCGCCGAGTTGCTGTGCTACCCGGCTCCGGAGGCTCTTTTATCGGAGAGGCCGCGGCTGGTGCAGATGTTCTCGTGACGGGCGACCTGAGCCATCATCAAATGGTCGAAGCTCTTGATCTCGGAATGGCCGCCATCGACATTGGCCATGCGGCCAGCGAGCAGCCCGGGGTCAAAGCCCTCGTTGATCTGGTGGGCAAAATGGTGCCGAACGTGATCGACCTTTCCTACGACCCCACCCCCTGGCGCCGATGATGTTGGACTCAGGCCTTTCGGATCTGCTCGACCTCCAGGAGGTGGACCTGGCGATCGATCGGTTGTTGCATCAACGTCAGACACTGCCGGTGCTGGCCGAATATCAGGCGCTGGGTGGGGTGAGAGACGGGGCCGCAGGCCAGCTCGCCGAACGGCATGACGTCCTCCGCCAATCCGAACGGGACCTCGACAAGGCGGAGGGCGAGCTCGAGATCCTCGAGAACAAGCTCAAGGAGAGCGAAACCCGCCTCTTCGCCGGGGGGATGAGCGGACGGGAGACAGAACAAAAGCGCCTCGAAGTGCAGGCATTGCGGGGCCAGCAGACGACGATGGAATCGAGAGTGCTCGGGCTGATCGAAGTAGTCGATCCTCTGCGGGAGGAGTCGAAGCTGCTCAACCAGGAGCTCGCCCGGCACAACGAGAAGCTCGCGACCTATGAAGCAGAGATTGCTTCGGCGTGGGCTGAGATCGACGCACAAATTGCCCGCCGGGAAACGACCAAGGCCGACCTGGCGAAGCCGATCTCGGCCGATCTCATGATCCTCTACGAACAGCTCCGCCGTTCAAAGCAAGGGGTGGCAGTGGGGCGCCTGACGGGTGGGGTCTGTGGCGGCTGCCATCTGAGCCTCTCGCTTCCCGAGCAGGCCGAGGCCACCGAGTGGGACCCCCCGCGCTGCATCCATTGCATGCGAATTCTGGTGCTCTGAGTGCCAGGCACCTGGGTGCTTTACACCGACGGCGCCTCACGAGGTAACCCAGGCCCGGCGTCGATCGGGGCGGTGCTCTACAGCTGGGCCGAAAGCGAGCCACTGGTCGAAGTGAGCACGGTGAGCGAGACGATCGGAGAGGCAACAAATAACGTGGCGGAGTACAAGGCGGTGATCGCCGGGCTCGAGATGGCCCACACTCACCAGCCCGAGTTCTTGTGGCTGCGAGCCGACAGCCAGCTTCTGATCCGCCAGCTGGCTGGACGCTATCGGGTGAGGAACGCGGCTCTGGTTGAGCTCCACCGCCGCGCGCGGGCACTCCTCGATGAGATCCCCCACCAACTCGAGCACGTGCCTCGCGAAGAGAACACGGTCGCCGATCGCCTGGCCAATCTTGCCCTCGACCACCGGTAGAGCTTGATCCTCTGGCAAGTCGCCGGCACCATCTTCCTGTTCCGGTGGATCTTTCGCGACCCAAAGGTCGATGTGCGCCTGCTGGCGCTGGGAACGCTCATTCCCGATGTGGTCGATTTCGTTCTCGGCCTCTTTGTGGGCGGCGTCACCGTTCCCCGCATCGGTCACTCCCTTCTTCTCCCGACGCTGGTCGCCGTAGTCATCCTCCTCTCGACCCGGCGCGACCGCCGCCGCCGCAACTTGATGACGTTGGTTGTGGCTTGGCTTTTTCATCTGGTGTTGCAGGGGATCTGGCTCAATGGGCCAGTCTTTCTCTGGCCTGTTCTCGGCTGGGAGCTGGCCCCGACCCTCCCCGGTTCCATTTGGTCGCGTGCGGCCGAGCCCTGGCGCTGGGTGAAAGAAGTCGCCGGCGTCCTCTACCTATGGGCGTTTTTATCACCGAATCGGCCCCTCCAGGGGCCGATTCGGTAGCGAAAACGGTCTGAGCGATACCCGGCTACGGTCGCGCCGATGGAGCTTGCCGTGAGTGCGACCACGCCGGGATTGAGCGTCCCGGACCTGGCCGGGTTGTGCGAGTTCGCCGAAGAGCTTGGTTATCGGCAGGCGTGGGAGGCCGAGGTTGCCGGACCTGATCCCTTTGTTCTCGCGACCGCCATCGCCGCGCGCACGAAGCGGATGGAAGTAGGAGTGGCGGCGATACCTGTCTACACCCGCAGTCCAACCGCTTTGGCAACTGCGGCGCTGTCGGTGAGCAACGTGATGGGTGGGCGGACGTTTCGGCTCGGGTTGGGGAGCTCCAGCGAAGTGATCGTTTCCCAGTGGCATGGCCTCGAATGGGGCAACCACCTGCAGAGAGTGACCGAGACCGTCGAAGCCATTCGATCGATCCTTAACGGGGTTAACGAATATGTCGGAGAAACTGTGGCGACGCGTCGATTTCGAGCTGCCATCGCCGCGCAAGGGCCCATAGAAATATGGGTCGCCGGTTTGCGGCCGCGGATGCTGGCTGTTGCCGGGGCGGTGGCCGACGGGGTTTGTTTGAACCTGATGCCGCCTCGGGTTGTTCGCCAGCAACTGGCGGCCGTGGCCGAAGGGGCCACGCAAAATGGACGGCCCGCGCCAAAAGGGGTGATGGCGCGACTGCAGGTGATGGTCACCGATGACCCGGCGCCTGTCCGTCAAATGCTTCGTTCTGATTTCCTCGGCCCTTACCTCGCCCAACCGGTCTACAACCGCTTCCTCGCGTGGATGGGTTACGAGGAAGAAGCCGCGGCTATCGCCGATGCCTGGAGCCGGCGCGACCGCGAGGGATTGGTCGCTTCGATCTCCGATCGGGTCGTAGATGACCTCGCGCTCATCGGCAATCGGGCGGCGGTGAGAGGCAAGCTCGACGAATTCGCCGCGGCCGGAGTCACGGTTGCCGCGATATCTGTGCTCTCCGGGGACGCCGTCGAAGACACCCTCCGGTCTTTGGCTCCGTGAACTACCAAACCGGCCAGGGCATGGCGGGCCGGTCGATCGGCGGGAGGGGATGGACTCCCGTGGTCAGGAGGTTCTGCGCACGATTCCGGAGGGCGGCCACCGAGGTCTTATCGATCAACCGCAGCAGTTCTTGGTCGAGGCCAGAACCAAGTTGAGCCTCAACCGAGGCAACCGCCTTCAGCAACTGGTCAGGAACACGGCGTCCTGCCAAGCCCCACAGCACCGTACGGAGCTTTGGCTCCGGATGGAACGTGAGCCCGTTGTCGATCGCCCAGAGCTTTTCTCGTTCAGAGAGCAGGTGGCCGAGCTTGCGGTCGGCGTTATTGGAAAGGATGTCGAGCACGGCCAGGGGCCACAGGGCGTCGCTCACCTCGGGGACGAAAAGTGGTCGCGGGTCGAACGCTTCGTCGACCTCGACGAACCTCTGCGCTGAACCCGGGCCCAGAGGGCCGGTGGCGAGCGCCGTAAGGGGTATCAGATCGAGGCCGAGAGCCTCGGAAAGAACAAACGCCGCCACTTCTCGACGCGGCAAAGTCCTCGCATCAAAGTCCCAAAGTTCGGTCATGGCCCGCTCGGCCTTGTAGACCCACTTCGCCCCGGCGGCATCGATTGCCAGCACGGTCAGATTGGACGCCGAGACGAACTCGCCGATGATCTCGGTGAGCTCGACTCGTCCATCACTCAGATCGCGGTCAGATGTGGTGACCATTGCTGGATGGGCAGCGATGACCTTCCGGGTTCATCGGGAGTTGGCAGCGCGGACAGATTGGTCTCCCGGACGCGACGACCTTGGCCGCCATCAGAGCCATCGCCCGGAACTGCTCGGCGGTGACGATGAAACGAACCTCGTCCTCAGCCTCCTCCGACCCGAAGACCAGGGTGATGAACTCGTTGGCGACGATCGCGATCGCGATGGTGGAAATGCGAAAAGCAGGAGACTCAGGATCGCTGATCTCGAGGCCGCTAGCCACCAGGTGCTCGACAGCAGCTTCGTCGATGTTGAGTCCGGCTGCCGCCAGCAACTGCAAACCCCTTTCGGCGAGGTCGGCAACCTGGGACTTTTCGCAGGGAAATGAATGCACGATGGCATTGGCGGTTACCTCGATAAAGAAAAAGCGCGATCCCGGCTCCCCGATGGCGCCGGCGGCAAATCGTTCCGCCGGTCCGAGGTCTTTCATTGCCATGTGGAAGGGTCTCCGTTGGTGTTGAGCGCCAGCAGTCGGGGCCAGGTTCCCAGGTCGAGAACCGTCACGGAGGCCGGAGCGACCGCGATTCGATTGAAGAGATCAAGCGGCTGACCCAGGTAGTGCGAGACGATCGCCTTGATCGGGTCTCCGTGGCTCACCAGGGCAATCGTGCTCTGTCGGTGGCGAGCAGCCAGCTCTTCGCACGCGGCGACTGCTCTTTGCTGAGCGGCGAGGATCGTTTCGCCTCCAGGAAAACCCGCTCGGGAGGGCGTTCGGATCACTGTCTGCCAATTTCGCAGAGGCCGCAACGACTTCATCGTCCTGCCTGACCAGCTCCCGTAGTCGACTTCGAGCAAACCGGGATGAGGGATCACCTTTCGCCTTTGCCGAGCGGCGATCGGCGCTGCGGTTTCCATCGTCCGTTCGAGAGGAGATGAGTAGATGGCGCCGATTCGGACCGAGGCCAGGCGCTCACCCAGTTTCTCCGCCATCTCCTGCCCTGGCCCACTGAGCGAATGTCCAGGCAACCGGCCGCTCAACGAGCGACCGGTTTCCTTGGTGGGCGCATGCCGAATCAGAAGCAAGAGGGCCACTGCCCACGAGGGTAATTGGACGGCACTCGTCCTCACGAGCGGGTGCCCGTCAAACCAGTCGAAGCTGACCGGATTCCTCGGGCGGATCGTGGAGCCGATCATCGTTGTTGCGAACACTGTTGACCCGGCTCGAAACGGTGCGCTCCATCCACAGATCGGGATCGATTGGCTCCAGCAACGATTGCGCAGCTTCGGGATCAGTTTGGTCGCGGTCGAGCCAGGCGTCCCAGTTCGCCGGGTCGAGCGCGATCGGCATGCGATCGTGGATTGGGGCGACGACGCCGATCGCAGGTGCAGTGAGGATGGCGCAAGTTCGCACCCACTCTCCGTCGGCGCCTTTGCGGCTGGCCCAAACTCCGGCAAAGCCGACCGGATAACCGTCGGCGCGAAAGATCCAATGCGGGATCTTGGTGCCAGGTTCCCATTCGTAGAAGCCGTCGGCAGGGATGAGGCAGCGCTTGCGGGCAAACGAGTCGCGAAATATCGGAGCAGTCGCCACCGTCTCAGAACGAGCATTGATCTGGATTGACTTGGTGTCTTTGGCCCAGTGGGGGACCAGCCCCCACTGCATAGTTCCTAACGAGCGGACATCGTCGCGTTCGGCGACGACATAGACCGCGTCGGTCGGGGCAACGTTCCATGAAGGTGACAAACCGGGCGACGTCGGGTCGGCTCCGAAATACTCGGCGTAGAAGTCGATGTCCCCCGAAAGCGAAAACCGCCCACACATGGACCACAACCATAAGACGCGGCGATAAGACGGCGGATCTCCCCCGAAGGGAAGATCCGCCGTGTTCCAGTTCGTCTATAAGCCGGATTCTGTCGAGGACGACCATCCATCTGCGACGACAGTTGCCTGCCGCCTGTTGCGGCCTACCCGGGACTTGTCCGACGGGCCGTCGCTGTCCCTGCTTGGCCTTGCTCCGGGTGGGGTTTGCCTAGCCGGCCGGTCGCCCGGCTCGCTGGTGGGCTCTTACCCCACCGTTTCACCCTTGCCTGATCCGGCACCGTTGAGGTTGTGGCCATCGGCGGTTTGTTTTCTGTGGCACTTTCCGTCGGGTCGCCCCGCCTGGGAGTTACCCAGCACCCTGCCCTGCGGAGTCCGGACTTTCCTCAGGATCGCTCCCGCGGTCGTCCGACGAACTCGAGCCGTCATTGTACCGGCACCGGTATCCGATCGTCCCAGAAACTCCGCCGATGACTATTGCGGCAAAGGCCAAAAGCAGCACGGCGGCAATCGGGGTCGGGCTGCCTCCCAGGCGCGACACGATGACGACAACCGCAGCGAGAACCAGAGCAGTGATCGACCCGTGAAAGCGCCCATTGACCCGAGCCATCCGGCCAGCGACGAAGCCAGCGACGGACATTCCTAGGATGACCGCGACGGTCAGCGCCAAGCCGGCAAGGTCTTCCGACCCGACAGCTCGGGCCAGGAGAACCAGTAGGGCAAAGATCAGGCCGCTGCCGAGCGCTCCCGCGGCCACGCCGATCACGATCGCTTCGACGCGGAGGATGCCAAGCACTAGTCAGGCCAATCCCGCGTGGGGGAGGAGTCGATCAATATCCTGAATGGCTGTTCGCTTCATTTGTTGAAAGGAGCTGGTGGTGTCGATCAATAAGTACCTGGCGGAGGCGATAGGCACCTTCATCTTGGTGTTCCTCGGTTCGATGTCGGTACTCGCCGCAATCGCCACCGACTCGCCGATCATGGTGGCCGTTCCCTTGGGGTTCGGTCTAGGGCTGATGGCTGCAATTTTCGCCGTTGGCCATGTCTCCGGTGGTCACTTCAACCCGGCGGTGACACTCGCCATGTGGCTCGACAAACGAACCTCCTCCTCCGATCTCATTGGCTATTGGATCGGCCAGTTTGTCGGCGGCATCATCGCCTCCGCTGTGGTTCTCGCCGCGACCGACCGGGATGGGGTCCGCGTCACGGTCAATGTCTCACCCGAAGGCGCCGGTGTGGGGCTGTTGATGGAGTTCGTGCTCACCTTGATCTTCGTGCTCGTCATCCTCGCCTCGACCAAGAAAGCGCCGGCGATGGCTGGGCTGGTGATCCCCTTCACCCTCGCCGTGGTGCACCTTGCGGGGATTCCTTTTTCTGGAGCGTCGGTCAACCCGGCTCGGTCGTTTGGGCCCGCCTTGGTGGGCGGCACCTTGAACGAAGTATGGATCTATTTGGTCGCCCCTCTGGCCGGCGCCGCCGTCGCCTGGGTGTTCTGGCGCATGTTCGGGGGCGACGAAGCCGACGTTTGAGCCAGATCGCTGCGTCTCCTACCTCGCACCTAAATTCGGAATTTGGTCAACCTCGCGAGCTCGGATAGGAACTGTGGCTGGAACCGTTCATCAACTGACGATCACCTTGCGATCGGTCAAGCCACCCGTGTGGCGGCGTATCGCGGTGCGGTCGGATACAGCTTTGGGTGAAGCCGCCGTGATCATGGAAAAGGCCATGGGTTGGAAGAGCTACCACCTCCACTCTTTCGATGCGGATGGGACAACCTATGCCACCCCTGACCCGGATTGGGACAACGACGACGAAGACGAAGACAGATTCCGTGTTGCGGATGTGCTGCCCAACGTGGGATCCAAGTTGCGTTGGTATTACGACTTCGGCGACGGGTGGGAACACGATGTCGCAGTCGAAAAGATCGGTTCCGCCGAGGCAGGCGTCAGGTACCCGTTTTGTATCGCCGGAGCCAGGGCCTGTCCGCCCGAAGACTGTGGCGGCCCATCCGGATATGAACGTCTGCGCGACGCGTTAGCCGATCCATCCCATCCCGAACACGGTCAGCTCCGAGACTGGGCACCGCCGAATTTCGACCCGGCGCACTTCGACGTTAAGGAGGCGAGCAAGGCGATGCGTTTTCGTCGACGTGACACGATTCGCCAGTACCTAAGTGATCCCGTCTCCATTGGGCCAAGTGTCATCGGGCTCCATCACATTCAACTTGCCATGCCGGAAGGGGGAGAGGTCAAGGCCGTTGAGTTCTATGAGGGCATACTCGGCATCCCTGAGCTTCCCAAACCTTCTCATCTTGCAGGTCGAGGGGGATGTTGGTTTGAAGCGGGAAGCGTTCTTCTCCATTTGGGAGTGGAGGCTGATTTTCAACCGGCTCGAAAAGGGCACCCTGCTTTGCTGGTTGATGATCTCTCGTCGATGAGTGCGCGCCTCGGCAACGCCGGAGTGGAGGTTGTCGACGATGAGCCGCTTACTGGGTTCCTGCGTTTCTATGCCTACGACCCGTTTGGCAACCGCCTCGAGTTTCTCCAGTCGCTCGATGACGGTTCATCCTGACTGACCGGACGGTCAGTGAGGACTAGTATTGACAAGCAGTGATTGATTTTCGGACTCATCCCAGCCGATACCGACATTGGCAACTGGTGGTGGAGCCTCCGATTGCGCGTCTGATACTCGATGTCGACGAGGATGGCGGCTTGGGCAACTACGAGTTGAAGCTCAACTCGTACGACCTGGGGGTGGACATCGAGCTGGCCGACGCGGTGCAAAGGCTGAGGTTCGAGCATCCGGAGGTTGGCGCGGTGCTGGTCGAATCCGGGAAGGACCGGGTGTTCTGCGCCGGGGCCAACATCGGTATGTTGGCCGAGGCCGACCATGGCCTCAAAGTCAACTTCTGCAAGTTCACCAACGAAACCCGGATCGGCATCGAGGAGGCCAGTGAGAAGTCCCGACAGAGGTATGTCGCTGCTATCAACGGCACTGCTGCCGGTGGAGGCTATGAACTTGCCCTTGCCTGCGACCAGATCCTTTTGATCGACGATGGCTCCGCCAGTGTCTCGCTTCCCGAGGTGCCGTTGCTCGGTGTGCTGCCCGGTACAGGGGGTCTTACCCGCCTGACCGATAAACGCCATGTCTTGCGCGACCGTGCCGATGTGCTCTGCACTACCGAGGAAGGAATCAAAGGGCGCCGGGCCGTCGATTGGGACCTCGTTGACGAGCTGGTGCCTCGGTCCCGCTTCCGCGCTGACGTCCTGGAGCGAGTGACTGCAGCCGCCGCTGACAGCGATCGACCGGGAGATCGTCGGGGGATCGAGCTCTTTGATCTGAGTCGGACAATCGAGGGGGATCGAATCGGGTATGAAAACGTCTCGGTGCTGATCGATCGGAAACTTCGCACTGCGTCGATCATGATCAACGGACCGGGGACATCGCCTCCTCTCCAGCCTGCGGAGCTCTCAGATCTGGGAGCATCGTTCTGGCCGCTGGCTCTGGCGCGCGAACTCGATGACGTTTTGCTTTACCTGCGATTGAACGAGCCCACGGTCGGCACTCTGTTGTTCCGGACGATCGGCGATCCGGAAATGGTCGAGGCCCACGATCAGTTCCTGCTCGAGAACCTCGACGATTGGTTAGTTCGAGAGATTGTCCTATTCATCGGCCGGACCTGGAAGCGCCTCGACATGACCGCCCGAACGGTGGTCAGCCTGATCGAGACAGGAAGCTGCTTTGTCGGGCTACTAGCTGAGCTGCCGCTGGCGTCGGACCGGGTGTACATGTACGAGGAAAAAAGTGAGAGTGGTCCGCGTCTTCGTCTCACGGCGATGAATCAGGGAACGCTTCCGATGGGGAATGGGCTGAGCCGGCTGGCAACGCGATTTTGGGGTCGCCCCGACGCGCTGGCAGCGGTGGAGGCGACGATGGGGAAGGATCTCGATGCCAAAACTGCGGTCGAGCTCGGATTGGCCACTTTCGCCTACGACGAAGTTGATTGGCAGGACGAGATCCGCCTCTTCTTGGAGGAGCGGGCCGCGTTCAGCCCCGATGCCTTAACCGCCATGGAGGCCAACCTGCGGGTGGCTGGCCCTGAGACCTTGGAAACAAAGATCTTCGGACGCTTGACCGCTTGGCAGAACTGGGTGTTTTACCGCCCGAATGCCTCCGGCCCTGAGGGAACGCTCCGGTCGTACGGCAGCGGTCGCCGACCACAAATCGATCGAAAGAGGACGTGACATGCTGAGCGAAGAAGTCGACTACGACCAACTCATCCCTAACAACGTCGGGCTCGCGTCCGACCCCAAGCTCCAACGCGCCTTGGAGGAATGGCATCCGGGTTACATCGACTGGTGGATGGATATGGGACCCGACGGCTTTCAAAACACCGACGTGTGGCTGCGCACCGCGATCAGCGTCGACAAGTCCGGGTGGGCCAAGTTCGGATTTGTGAAGATGCCCGACTATCGGTGGGGGATTCTCCTGGCCCATCCCGAGGAAGGGAGAGTGGTCCCCTGCGGCGATCACTACGGGGACCCCGCGTGGCAAGAGGTTCCAGGCGAGTATCGGTCGATGTTGAGAAGGCTGATAGTCGTACAGGGCGACACCGAACCCGCCTCCGTCGAACAACAGCGTTTGTTGGGAAAAAGTGCTCCGTCGCTCTACGACATGAGAAATCTGTTCCAAGTCAACGTCGAAGAGGGCCGACACCTTTGGGCGATGGTCTATTTACTGCAGCGCTACTTCGGCCGGGATGGAAGAGAAGAAGCTCACGAGCTAATTCGCCGCCGGTCCGGGAGCGAGGAGGCGCCTCGGATTCTTGGCGCTTTCAACGAGGAGACTCCCGACTGGCTGTCGTTCTTCATGTTTACCTTTTTCACCGATCGGGACGGCAAGATGCAACTCGAATCACTCGCCCAGTCGGGCTTCGACCCGCTTTCTCGGACTTGTCGGTTCATGTTGGCGGAAGAGGCCCATCACATGTTCGTGGGGGACACGGGGTGCGGCCGGATCATCCGCCGAACTGCGGAAGCGATGCGGGAGGCGAACGTCGAGGATCCTTACGACGTCGAACGAGTTCGAGCGCTGGGGGTGATCGATCTGCCTCTTATCCAACGGAAAATGAATCTTCACTTTTCCCTAACCCTCGACCTTTTCGGCGCAGAAGAATCGACGAATGCTGCGAACTACTACACCGCCGGGCTCAAGGCTCGTTACCACGAGGACCAAATCAGAGATGACCATCGACTACATGGGGCGACGTACCCGGTGATGCGGTTGGTCGATGGGGTTTTCACCTCCGAGGAAGTGCCCGCCCTCATCGGGCTCAACGCGCGATTGCGAGACGACTTCGTTGCGGATTGCGCCGGTGGGGTTCGGCGGTGGAACAAAGACATCCGCGAAGCTGGGATCGAGTTCGAGCTGCGACTTCCCCATGTTGCCTTTAATCGTGGCGTCGGCGAATTCGCCGGCGTTTCAGTAACTCCGGCGGGCGAAATCATCTCCGCCGAAGCGGCGAGACAGGACGAGAAGAGCTGGCTCCCGTCAACCGATGACGCCGCCTTCATTGAGGAGTTCATGCAGCCGACCTACCAGATAGGAGACTTTGCGGGGTGGATCGCCCGACCATCCAAAGGAGTGCTCGGCCAACCGGTTGACTTTGAGTACGTGAAGGTCCCTGACGCATAGGAAATTACTGACCGGGCGTCGTGGTTACTGACGCCGTCCACGGCCGGGGTGCCCGCGAGATCGAGATCATTCGATCGGCGTACCGAGTGATGGCGCGTCGGGGCAGTCATCGGCTCTCGCTGCAGGACATCGCCGATGAGGCCGGGGTCTCCAAGGGTCTGCTCCTCTACCATTTCGGCAGCAAGGACAACCTTCTGCTGGAGTCGATGCAATGGGCGCTCGAGCGAACCGCAGAGCGAATCCTCAAAAGAATGGCATCGGCAGCAGACTCTCGAGAGGCGCTGGGAGCGCTGATCGAGGCGGTTTTTGTAAGTCCTGAGGCCAACCGCGACTTCTACCTTTTCTATTTGGATCTGGTCGAACACCTGGCGCGGGTGCCTTCCTTCTCGACCCTGTCGTCGATGCTCCATGAGAAGATCAATGGGCTTTACGCCGCGGTGATCGAGACAGGCAGGGCCCGCGGGATCTTTGCCGTTGGGGATGTCGACATTGCCGCGCGAAACATGAGAGCGCTCATCGAAGGGACGTTTCTGCAATGGCTGCAGACCAGCGGTTGGCGACGCAACCATCGCCAGTGGCGCGATGATTGCCAGCAGGCGTTGATCAAACTCCTCAGCTCGGCGCCCGAAGCATGAAACGTTGGATCTTGCCGGTCGGCGTTCTCGGGAAATCGGTAACGAACTCGACTACATGCGGATACTGATAGTGCGGCAACGTCAACCGACACCAATCCTGAAGAGCTGCCACTAGGCCATCCTCGACCTGATTTGTCTCATTGAGAATCACCGCCGCCATGATTCGCGAGAAATGGTCGATTTCAACGGCGACCACCGCGGCTTCCCGGACTGCCTCGTGCTCCATCAGCCGGTTCTCGATCTCGATCGGACTGACCCAAAGCCCTCCGATCTTCATCATGTCGTCCACCCGGCCCTCGTACACGTAGTAGCCGTTCTGGTCTTGGTGATAGCGGTCACCCGAGGCGAACCATCCGCCAACGAGCTTGGCCTCAGTCCGTTCCCTTTGATGCCAGTAGCCGGAGAGCGCACTTGGGCCTCGCACCCACATTTCGCCCGCTTCGCCTGGACCGACGACCTGGTGCTGCTCGTCCCTCAGCTCGACCTGGTACCCATCGATGGGTTGGCCTGACGTCCCCGGTCGAACCTCGCCGGGCCGATTCGAGCAAAAGATGTGCAGCATCTCCGTCGAGCCGAGACCGTCGAGGATTTCGATGCCGGTGCGGTCATAGAAACGATGCCAGATCTCGGGCGGGAGCGGCTCGGCGGCAGAGACGCCCAACCTGACTGACGACCAATCGGTCTCGTCGAACTGGGGGCTGGCGAGGATGGCGATGTAGAGGGCGGGCACCGAGAAGTAGATGTCAGGGTGATGGGTGTTGACCCGTTCAAAGAGCCGATCGGGGGTGGGCCGACCGGTGAGATACACGGACGTCGCGCCGGCTGAAAGTGGAAAGGTCAGGTTGTTCCCGAGTCCGTAGGCGTGATACATCTTCGTGCTCGAGAACATCACGTCGCCCGGCTTGATCGCGAGGATCGGCCGGGCATAGTTGTCGAATGTTGGCGCGACATCGGCGTGACGGTGGACTACTCCTTTGGGTGAGCCGGTCGACCCCGAGCTGTACAGCCAGAAAGCCGGGTCGTCAGGATGGGTCGCTACCGGCGCAACCTCGCGCGAGCTTGCGCTAAGCCACTGATCGAGCGACGCCCCACCCTCGGAAGCCCCGTTGGCAACTATCAATTGCACACCGGCCCGGCTGTCCAATTGCGGAAGGATCTTGTCGAGAAAGGCGCTGTCGACGATGGCCGCCACTGCGTAGGAATCGTCGAGGAAGTAGCCAAAGTCCTCGGGGCGGGCGAGGAAATTAACTGCGATGGGGACGGCACCGATTCGCATCGCACCGAGGAACGAGGCCGGGAACGCAGGCGTGTCGTCAAGTACGAGGAGAACGCGCTCCTCCCGACGTATTCCGAGGTCGCTTAAACCCGATGCAACCCCGCAGACCAACGAATGAAGTTGGGAGAAGGAAACTCGCTGATCATCGGTGGTGATGATGGCAGTAGCGTCACCCCGACCTGCATCGAGGTTGGAATCGACGAGGGTGCTGACGTTCGCGATGGTCTGCATCTGTGGCCTACTGGTGGCACCGTAGTCTTCGACCCGGCATGGCCGCTCGTTCGTCCCACGACCTCACTCGCCGCTACGGGAAGGTCGACGGTCACAGGATCGAATACCAGTGGATCGGCGAAAACCCCGAAGGCGTCCCGATGGTGTTCCTGCACGAAGGCCTGGGCAGTATCGAGCTCTGGCGGGATTTTCCTGCGGCGGTCGTTGCGGCCACCGGAAGCGCTGGACTGGTCTATTCCCGGTACGGGAACGGCTGGTCCGATCCTTTATCCGAGCCTCGCCGGCCGGACTACATGCACGTAGAAGCGTTGGAAGTCCTGCCGGCCATCACCGATCGCTTGGTCGGATCCCCGCCGCTGTTGGTCGGTCACTCCGACGGCGCCTCGATCGCTGTCATT
The DNA here is from genome assembly GCA_013812505.1 of Acidimicrobiia bacterium. Classification (GTDB taxonomy): domain Bacteria; phylum Actinomycetota; class Acidimicrobiia; order Spongiisociales; family ZC4RG35; genus JACCTH01. The sequence goes on from JACCTH010000082.1 coordinate 17,227, forward strand.
TATGCCGGGAGCGGATACCCAGTCGAGGGTCTCGTGCTGCTGGCCCCGCACGTATACGTCGAAGATTGCTCGGTGGCTGCGATAGAAGCGATCCGAGGCGATTTTCTCGCCACCGACCTCGCGGAGAAGATGGCCAAGTATCACCGAGACCCCGCGGCCACTTTCTGGGGCTGGAACGACATTTGGCTGAGCCCACAGTTCCGTGACTGGAACATCGAAGCGTTCCTAACGACGGTTTCGTGTCCGCTCCTCCTTGTCCAAGGCGAAGAGGACGACTACGGCACCTCAGCTCAGCTCGACGCGATCGAAACCGGTGCCGCGGGACCGGTGGAGCGTGTCATGGTGGCCGAGGCGCGCCACTCGCCTCATTTATCCCATATGGACCCCGTGGTGAGCGCCATCGCGGGCTTTGTGGCGGGTCTTTGATCGTTCTCTGGGCCGGGATCCGTGTCCAGCACGGCTGCGAACCCAGGGTTCGCTTAAAGGTCGTCTTCGGAGAGGTCCTCGAGGCCGGCGACCCAGCCGGTGGGGAGTTGCCAGTGGCGGGCACCGGAAACTACTTGGCGCATGTGGTCAGCTGATGGGCGGTTGCGTTCGCTGCTGGCCGGGTAGGCGAACGTTGCCACCGGGTACTTGTTGCCCGAGCGGTCGACCGCTTTGACGTCCTTCAACGGTTTCTGGCCAAACGAAGCTTCGTGGGCGGCGATCGATTTGAGCTCGATGTTCGAGACCTCGAAAACCGCCCCCCAGACGGTGTTGCCCGGGGCGGCCTGGATCGAGGGGCGGCCGTCTGTGGTCGGAAAGGTCAACCGGGTTTCGGGCAGATGAGCGATGAACTGGAAGTTGGCCTTGGGGGCAACGGTTTCCAGCAGCTCAGGGTCCATCATTCCGCTGTAGGCAAAGTAGAGCATCGGTGAGGCCGGAATTGTACCGGGAAGGCATTCGGGCCCAGGGATACACTCGCCCGCCGATGGACTGGCCGTCGATCCTCTCCCAACTGACTTCCAAAGTCGATCTCGACCGGGCCGCCGCCCGAGCCGCGATGGCCGAGGTGATGGCCGGGAGTGCCACCCCCGCTCAGGTCGCAGCGCTCATCGTCGCCTGGCGGATGAAGGGGGAGACAACCGAGGAGATGACCGGGATGGTGGAGGCGATCCGGGAGGCCGCCGTGCCGGTGCCGGTTGACCCCAATGGCCTGGTCGACGTCGTCGGCACCGGCGGCGATCGAGTCGGCACCTTCAACATCTCGACTGCGGCCGCCCTCGTCGTGGCCGGGGCCGGGGCCAAGGTCGCCAAACACGGAAACCGCTCGATGTCCTCGAAATGTGGATCGGCGGACGTCCTCGAAGAGTTGGGCCTGGTGATCGACTTGCCGGTCGAATCGAACCTGGCCCTGCTCAAGGAGACAAACTTCGCGTTTTTCTTCGCTCCGCTCTATCACCCCGCCTTCCGTCACGCTGGCCCGGTGCGACGCGAGCTCGGTATCCGGACGATCTTCAACTTCCTCGGCCCCCTCGCCAATCCCGCCGGCGCCCTCCGACAGGCGATCGGGGTTTCCGACCCGCAGATGGCCGAGCGGATGATCGGCGTGTTACGAGAGCTGGGATCGGTTCACTCGTTCGTCTTCAGCGGCGACGGCGGAGTCGACGAGATCGTTCCCACCGGACCCACTTTCATCTATCGCCTGCAGGACGGGGAGGTGACCCACGCCGAGTTCACGCCCGAGGACTTCGGCGTTAAGCGAATCGAGCTTTCCGCCCTCGCCGGCGGTGACGCTCCCGAAAACGCCCGCATCCTGCGATCCGTCCTCGCCGGCGAAACCGGCCCTCGTCGGGATACGGTCCTGGTCAACGCGGCGCCGGCGCTAGTGGCGGCGGGACTCGCCTCCGGCTTTGCCGAAGGGGTCGAGCTGGCAGGACATTCAATCGACAGCGGAGCATCTCAGGAGGTCCTGGAACGAACCACCTCGAGAAGCCGCGACCTCGCCTTAACCTGAACCTGTGCATGTCAACGCCTCCGACATGGTTGAGGCACTTCGGCGCTCAGGTCTGAGGATCACCGTCTCCCGGCAGGCGATCTGCGAGGTATTGGCCACCGATCATCACAACCATCTCACGGCTAACGACCTTCTCGCCAAGGTCAATCAAAAGCTCAGGGGCAAGGTGGCGCCGTCCACCATCTACCGGACGATCGATGCCTTGGAGGCGGAGGGGTTGCTCGAGCATGTCCATCTTGGCCACGGGCCTGCGGTCCTCCATCTGAGCGACGACTCTTCCCACCATCACCTGGTTTGTGAGAGCTGTGGACGGACGATCGACGTCGACACGGGCGCCTTCGATGCCGCGATCGGGCTTCTTGCGGCAAAAAACGGGTTTGTGGCGAGCTCGGTCCATTACGCCCTCATCGGGCAATGCGAGGAGTGTGCGGCTATCATTGCAAGTCACTTGCAATAAGCAGCATCCCTCGGAGGCGGACTCATGCATATGCCCGACGGCTACATCAACCTTGCTACTTCGGCTGGCGCAGCCGTGGTGGCCGCCGGCGGGGTGGCAACCTCGCTTCGCAACAGCGGAAAGGAGCTTGCCGAGCGCCAGGTCCCTCTGGCGGGGTTGACCGCGGCGTACGTCTTTGCCGTGCAGATGCTCAACTTCCCGGTCGCGGCCGGAACCTCGGGCCATCTGCTCGGCGGCGCGCTCGCCGCGATCCTGCTCGGCCCGACTCTTGGCGCCTTGGTGGTGACCGTGGTCGTGGTGATGCAAGCTCTGCTCTTTGCCGACGGCGGGGTGAGCGCGCTCGGTCTCAACGTGCTCAACATGGCGCTGGTTACCCCGGTCGTCGGGTGGCTGGTGTTCCGGTGGCTGATGAAAGTGCTGCCAGCGAGGACCTCGTCGGCGGTCGTCTCCTCGATGGTGGCCGCGGCCGTTTCGGTGGTCGCTTCCGCTACGGCCTTCGTCATCGAGTACTCGCTCGGTGGTCAAGGAGGAGTGGCGGTGGGGACCGTGCTCCAAGCCATGGTCGGGGTGCATGCGTTGATCGGCCTTGGTGAGGGCCTGATCACCGCGCTGACCGTCGGAACGGTTCTGGCCGTTCGACCTGACCTGGTCAAAGGTGCAGCCGATCTACCGCTCGTGACAGATCGCACTGCCCCCAGCCGGGCGACGACGGTGACCTTCGTTGTCGGCGGCTTGGTGGCCGCGCTGGTCCTGGTGTTCGTGCTGGCGCCGATCGCTTCTTCTGCGCCCGACGGGTTGGAAAAGGTCGCCCTCGACACGGGGTTCAGCGAGGCGGCCACCGACCATCCGGTTGGCGGCCCTTTGGCCGACTATGGCGTGAGCGGAGTCGACAGCGAACGAGCAGGGACCGTGCTCGCCGGGACCATCGGAGTTGCCGCCACCTTCGCCATCGGCCTAGCGATCGCGACTCTCTTGCGGAGACGCCGCGCGACTTGAGCGGTTCTCACGCTCACGCCCTCCACTATCACGGGCACAGCCCGGTTCATCATCTGCCCGCCGAGACCAAGCTCGTTGGGCTCCTCGTTTTCGTGCTCAGCGTCGTGTCGACGCCGCCCACGGCCATTTGGGCTTTCTGCGGCTATGCCCTGATTCTGATGATCGCCCTGGGCCTGTCCGAGGTTCCGGCTCGGTTCTTCATCACGAGGATGGCGATCGACCTGCCTTTTGTGCTGTTTGCATTACTCATTCCCTTTGTCGGAGTCGAGCCGAAGATCGCCATCGGCCCGTTTGCTATTTCCGAGCCGGGGTTGCTCAGTGCCTGGAACATCCTCGTAAAAGCCACGCTGGGAGCCGGTGCATCCGTGATGCTGGCGGCGACGACGGAGGTGCCGGACCTGCTCAGAGGGCTCCAGCGATTGAAGGTGCCGGTGGTTCTAGTGGCGATCGCTTCGTTCATGATTCGCTACCTCGACGTGGTGGCCGGTGAGTTCCGACGGACGCGGGTGGCCATGGCCGCTCGTGGGCACAACCCGCGCACTGTGTTTGATGCCAAGCCGCTGGCGGTGGCCAGCGGGGCACTCTTTATTCGCTCGTATGAACGCGGCGAACGGGTTCATCAAGCGATGCTCGCACGCGGTTACGACGGAACCTGGCCATCAAGTGGCAACGAGCGAATAGCGGCGAAAACTTGGATTGTCGGGCTGACGCCGGCACTGTTTGCCGTCATCGTGGCGATTGCGGCCAGACTGTTGTGATTGGCCTCAAGGTCACAGACCTCTCCTTCCATTACCCCGATCGCACGCAAGTACTTAATGGGATCAACTTTCAGATAGAGCCTGGGGAACGCGTTGGCCTATTGGGTCCGAATGGGGCCGGCAAGACCACCTTGTTGCTCCATCTCAACGGTCTCCTGCGCGCCGCGGAGGGCACCATCCAGGTAGGTGATCTGACCTTGAGCGACGAAGTGCTTTCCGAGGTGCGGCGCATGGTGGGCTTTGTGTTTCAGGACCCCGACGACCAACTGTTCATGGCAACCGTCGCCGAAGATGTCGCCTTCGGTCCCCGCAACTTTGGTTTCGGCCAGGCCGAGGTCGACCGACGCGTCGAGTCAGCGCTTGAGGCGGTGGGGGAGAGCGACCTTGCCCCTCGGGCCCCTCATCATCTCTCAGGAGGGGAACGACGGAAGGTGGCTATCGCCACGGTTCTGTCTACCGATTCGGCGTTGCTGGTCCTCGACGAGCCCACCTCGAACCTCGATCCGGCTGGTCGCCGCGAGCTGGTCAACCTCCTCGCGTCGCTGCCCGCCACCCTCCTGGTCGTCAGCCACGACCTGCCATTTGTGTTGGAACTCTGTCCGCGATCCCTGATCATCGACCAAGGGAGGATCGTGGCCGACGGCGAAACTCGTCAGCTGCTGCTGGATCGAGAGCTGTTGGCCAAGCACCGGCTCGAACTGGCTTACGGGTTCGACCCTGCCAACATCGCCGATCGTTGAGACCTCTCGAAACGGTGTTGGCGCTCGTGGGCGCAGCCGCCGTGATCTGGCCCACTGCCTTCGGCTCCCGATCTCGCCGGGGAATCGTTTTCGCCGCCTCGACGCTTGCGGTCAGCGCCCAACTCATCTTGGAGGGTTTCCGCTGGCAGTTGATTCCGCTTTATCTGGTGGTGATCGCCATGGGAGTTGGCGACTTGGTCTCGATGGAACGAGAGCTTCCCTGGTGGCGTCGCGTCTCGCGCACGGCCCTCGGGTTGATTGGCGTGGGGATGATGACTGCTCCCCTTGTTGCCCTTCCGGTTCCGGTTCTGCCGCTCCCGTCTGGCGAACTGGCGGTGGGCTCGGCGACCTTCAGCCTCGTCTTTCCTGACCGCCTCGACCCATACGGCCCGCAGCCTGACGTAGTGCCGAGACGGATCGCGGTGCAGGTTTGGTATCCGGCTGAGGGCGACGGCGATCTACCGTCGATTTGGACCGAAGACTTTGATCTCATTGGGCCTCGCCTCTCACGCCGACTTGGCTATCCGGGATTCTTCCTCGCCCACACCCGGCACACGCTGAGCCACGCCCGTCCCGGTTCGACGCCGCTGCCCGGGACGTTCCCCGTAATTCTTTATTCGCACGAGCACGGCGACTTTCGATCGGTCGCAATCAACCAGGCGGAGGCGCTCGCCAGCCGCGGCTACTTCGTCGTGGCTCCCGATCACGCTTACGTCGCCCTGGTTTCACGGCTCGACGATGGCACCATTCTCGAACTCGATCCGGAGGTGATCCCGGCCACCGCCGACGAAGAGACTATGGCGATTCGGGCTCGACTCCTGCTCGAAACGATGACCGGCGACCTAACCGGAATCCTCGATGCGCTCGCCGAGCCGGACGGGCCCTTCGGCGAGCTCGCCTCGCACGCCGACCTGGGAGCCGTCGGCGCTTACGGGCGAGGTGCCGGAGGAGGAGCCGCCCTGTGGCTCTGTCTCACTGATCCCCGCTGCCAGGGAGCATTGGGATTCAACCCGTGGGTCGAACCGATCCCCGATCGGGTTGTCGCCACCGAGACCACTCTGCCGATGCTTTTCATGCGCTCTTCTGAAGTCCAAGGAACTGATAACGATGGACGATTGCGAGGCATCGCCGAACGCAACCAAGGATCTGCCTTCTGGCTTGGCGTCGCCGGCGCCGAGCCCAACGACTTCGTCGTGGCGCCGGTCTTCTCGCCAATCGGGGAGCGTCTCGGAATCAATGGACCAATCCCGGCCGACCGCATCCTGTCCATCGTCGACCGTTACCTGGCCGGATTCTTCGACCATTCGCTTCTTGGCAGCGGCACGGCGGCGCTCGAACGCAACCCCTTTCCTGAAGTCAGCCTTGAGGTGCTCGATTAACGCTTCCGCCTCTCGCCGCGTTGGCGGGATCGTTTGCGTTGTTCTTGGTCTGGCGATGGCTTCGTGCCAACAACCCGAGATCCATTAACCACAACAGCGGCGCAGGCTGATATCGGACCAATCCTCGAACAGGTCCCGGCCAATCCCCGGCAAATAGTGATCATGCGCCCCGGCCCGCACACGCCACCCAACGCCATCCACCAAGAGTTCCTCGAGGAGCAACCCGGCTATACAGCGGGGTCGGGCAATGTGGGCGCGATTCATCTGGGCGCGGCGACGAGGTCTACATCCTCGAGTGGCAAGTCGAAGAGCCTGTTGGCGGTCTCGTGCTATGTAGTGGCGCGGCTACTCGGGCGAACTGGCCGGACGGCTGGAGCTGTGGCGCAGAGAGCGGGGAAAATTTCACAACAGTCGGTGGGTGGTTCCGTGGATTGGGCGGGACTGAGCAGTTGCTCATTAGGCACACACCCGATGCCGTCGCGGTTGTCATCGATTTGGCCGACGGTGGCTTCTATGTTGTACGGAGCGCGGGGTCGACCTATTCGTATTACCGCTGGGATGGCGCGGCTCCCGTCAGCTTCACGGTTTTCTGGGCAGACGGCACTACTCGCTCAGAGGCCATCCCCTAAGGCACGGGCCCAGTGGTCGCCTACCTGCCGATAATTCGGCAGGTTGCGAACACCGCCACCGTGATTTGGCACCAGCGGCACGGATTCCGGCTCGCTGGTACCGAATTAGCTCAGAGGCGTTCCTCACGTGCCAAAATTTTGGGGGCGTCAGCTTCCGGGCCCGTCGAAGGTTTCGCCCAGTACCTGTTGGCCGGGGCGCTCACCGGCCAGAACGGCGTCGATGGTGCTGCCGAGGACAAGTGCGTCGGTGGCTCCAAGCGCCTTGCCAACGACGGTGCCGTCGGTGGCGACAAAGAACGTCTCGGGGATGCCGAAGACGCCGAAGGCGATCGCGGCTCGTCCATCGGGGTCGGCGAGATAGATCGCGTCTGGCGACGCGCCGGTCTCGTTCAGGAAGGCGAGCGCGTTCTCGGCAGCATCCTGATAGGCGATCTCCACGACGATGACTTCGCGGGACGCGAAGGCGTTAGCGGTGGCGGTTAGGTCGACCTGCTCCTCTCGACAGGGGACGCACCAGGAGGCGAAGAAGTTGACCACCACCACTCGCCCTTCAAGAACCGATGGATCGAACTGCCCCGAACCGTCGAGCAACGGGAGCGCGAGCGTGGGGGCGGGCTGGCCCAACAGCGGCGAGGGCACGAGGTTGGGATCGTTGCCGAAGCGAGTGGAGAAGATCACCGCCAACACCACCGCCCCCGCGGCGAGGGCAAGAGCGCCGATCCGGGCCCATCTCATTGGCAGTCCTCGCCGGCGGCGGCCGCGGCGAGATCAGTTTCGACTCGGTCTTGGATCTCTGCGTCGAGCCCTGTCGACGAGAGCACCGACGAAAAAAGGTCCGCGGCGGTGTCGGCATCACCCTGGCCGCACCAAATGATCCGGCCCTTGAGATAAATCGCAAACGCATCGTTGGGAACGAGCTCGAGCCCTCGATCGATCAGCTCGATCCCCAAGTCAGCCTCACCGTTGCCGTCAAAGACCATCCAACCGAGCCGGGTGAACGCGTTCGCCGCCTCGTTGGGGGCGGGCTGATTGTCGAGGACGATCTCGTAGTGCCCGAAGGCTTGCTGGTAATTGCCTTCCTCGAAATACCGGTTGGCGAGAGCGAGGCGCATGCCGTTGATGGCCGGGTTGTCGGCGTTGGCGGCGACGACCGCCTCGAGGGTCTCGTTCGAAACCGAGTCAGGATCGAAGTCCTCGCCCGCCACCCCGGAAAGGCTCTGATCTTCGGGTCGGGCTTGTTGGAACTGCCCGACCGTGGCGACCGCGACGGCTCCCCCCAACACGAGCACCGCCGCCCCCCAGATCCAGCGACGAGAAAGAGTCGGAGAAACTGGCGGTGCGGCGGCAGCCGGCAGAAGATCTGCTGGCGCCGCGTGAAAGCGTCGAGCCACCATCGCTGTCCCCACCCCGAGCGCCACGAGCGGCGCCAGCCAGAGCCAGAGCGTTGCCCCCCGCGCCGGTGGGTTGAGAAGGAGCGAGCCACCGTAGGAGGTGAGCAACTCGTCGATGATCTGCTGATCGGTCAATCCCTCGTCGATGCGCGCCCTCACCAGATCCATCATGTTGCGAGCCGTTTCGGAAGGGGAGTCGACGATGGCCTCCCCCTGACAGACCGGGCAGCGGACCTGGCTGCCGATGGCTTGCGCCCGGTCCTCCGCCGGAGGCGGGGCGGTTACGACCACCATCGCGACGCCGACCGCCAAAAGGGCGAGCACCAACCACGAACCGGTTCGCCGCGAGGGACTAGGCAACGAGGGACGGCTCCCGTGTGCGGCGACGGGCCGATAGCGACCAGATTCCTCCGGCACCGACGGTGAGCCCTCCCATCCACAGGAGCCAGATCCCCGGCGAGGTGTTCAGTCGCAACAGGATCCCCTCGCCGTCGATGTTGAGCAGCGTCAAGTAGAGATCCCCCTTCCAGGTCGAGTGCACGGCCGGAGTGGTGATCCCAGAGGTGTCGGCGCCGAAGTAGTTGGCCCGCGGGGCCAGTTCGGTGACCGGGTTGCCTGCCCGATCGGCAACCGCAATCGTCGCACCTTGGACCCGCCGATTGGGTTCGGTGAAGAGGAAGGGCGACCGGTACGTGAGCTCGTATCCGCCGAAGTCGACGGTGTCACCGGGAGCCATGGTGACATCGGTCTGCAAACCGAGATTTGCGGCTAAGGCGAGCCCGATCACCGTCAGAGCCACCCCGCAATGCGAGAGCTGACCGGCCCAGAACGAGGGCTCACTCGTCAGCTGCCGCCGCACCCCGGCGAAGAGAGGCTCGCCGCGGATTGCCGAGCTCTTCGCCGATCGCTCGACGAGATTGGTGACGGCGACCGCGATCACGTAGGTGCCGATCACCACGGCGAGCACCACATAACCGAGACGGCTGATGGTGACTGCGGCGATCAGACCAGTGAACAAGGCGATCCCGACCGGCAGCCGAAGACGGTCAGCGACCGCCACCGGGTCGGCTTGGCGCCAGGGAAGCAACGGGCCCACCCCCATGGCAAGCAACAAGCCGAAGCTTAAGGGCACCGCCAGCCGGTTGAAGAACGGCTCGCCCACCGATACCCGAGCGCCGGTCACGGCTTCGAGGACGATTGGATAGAGGGTTCCCGCCACGACCACGAACGCGTAGACACATAGAAGCAAGTTGTTGAGTAGGAAGCCGCCTTCCCTGCTTACCAAGGTCTCGAGGCGGGCTGCCCGGTCAAGCATCGGGACCCGGGCTGCAAAGAGCGTCAATGAACCAACCAAGACCAGGAAGAGGAAGCCCAACAGCACCGGCCCGATGGCCGACTGCGTGAACGAGTGGACCGACGCGACTGTCCCCGATCGGGTGAGGAAAGTACCGAGAATCGTCAGGGCAAACGCGGTGATGACCAGCACAAAATTCCAGGATTGCAAAGCCTGGCGACGCAGTTGGACGAGCGAGGAGTGGAGAAAAGCGGTGGCGATCAACCACGGCATGAACGAGGCGTTCTCGACCGGGTCCCACGCCCAATAGCCACCCCACGACAAAACTTCATAAGCCCACCAGGCGCCAAGCACGATGCCCATCGAGAGGAAAGTCCAGGCAAGGAGGCTCGATCGACGGCTGAGCCGCAGCCAGTCGGTGCCGGGCTGGCCAAGGGCGAGGGCGCTGATCGCGTAGGCGAAGGGAACCGTGAGCCCGACATAACCGAGATAGAGCATCGGAGGATGCACCGCCATCAGGATGTGGTTCTGCAGGAGCGGGTTCGGACCGGGGCCATTTGGTGGGGCAATCGCGGCCGCCCAAGGAAACGGGCTCGAAGCGACACAGCCGTTGGCTACGGCGTCAACACAGATGCGGAAGGGATCGGCGACCGTGAGTTGGAGCCCGAAGAAGAAGATCCCGACTGCCCCCATCACTGCCATGGCGCCCGCCCCGAGACGGCTGGGTTCGCGCAAGTAACGCCGGAGGACGCCCCAGGTGAAGACGGCAAGGACCAAACCCCAAAGCACGATTGAACCTTCGAGGGCGGCCCAGCCGGTTGCCAGGTTGAACGGGAAAGGAGTGTCGCGGGAATGATGGTTAGCGACGTACTCCAAGGTGAAGTCGTTGGCGAGGAGGGCAGCTTCCAGGGCGAGAAAGGCGACCCCGCCGCCGATGAGGACAAAACGAGCGGCGACCTTCAGTGACGAGGGCTCGGCTCGGCGCCTAGTCCCGTGCCACACCAACGCGACCGAGCCACCCAGGGCGATGAGGATGCCGAGCAAACCGGCGAAAGCGAACATCTAGGAGAGATTCATCAAGTACGAGCTCACGGCGTTTCCGGCGGCTGGTAATTCTCGTCATGGCGCACCACGGCGAGGCTGGCATCGAAGAGCCAGGTGCCATCGGTCAGGGACCGCCAGTGGCCCTCGACCACGACCCCTATGCCCTCGGCAAAGAGGGGTGGGGTGGCGGGTGGGGTCAGCGCAACTTCCACGGTTTCGGCTCCATCGGTGACACTGAAGCGTTTGACGTCGCCATCCTCGCTCAAAGATCCATCCACCACCTGGCCGCCAAGGCGGAACCGCGATAACTCACCGGTGACCGATCGCTGAGCGACCGCCTCCGACGGCGTTAGGTAGTAGGTGAGGTTGTCGCCGATGCTGGTGACAACCAAGCCGACCACCGTCGCCGCCACCAATGCGAGGGCGGGCCAGAGAAACTTCCGGTAGGGCATCGCTCAGGTGCGGCGGCGGAGCCGCAGGAGCAAGCGGCCTACGTACCAGACGAGCAGGCCATAGGTGATCGCGTAGGCGATGCCGACGACAACCCCTTCAGGCATCTCCCCAACCTCCGGCTGCCTGCGATTTGGGAGCAATCACAGCCGTGCCCGCGATGGGGCTGGTCGCCCGGGCTTCGGACTCGACTCGGGCCAGGATCATGCGGGTGAGCAAGAGGCTGAAGTAGATCATGTTGAAGGCGACCAGGTTGACGAGCAGCGCACGCAACATCGGCGGTGCCATCGTCGTCCCGTCAGGCCGGATGCTCTGGGTCTGGTGAAGGCTGCGGAAGAGGTTCACCGAGAAGTAAACCAGAGGGACTTGCACTACCGCCACGATCCCCAGGATCGAGGCACGGTTGGCCGCCACCACCGGGTTGACGTTGAACCGCCGCAGCGCCAGATAGCCGCAGTAGACGAGGAACATCACCGCGGTCGAGGCCATGCGCGGGTCGGCCCAGTCGAAGAACACTCCCCAGACCGGGCGGCCCCATATGGCGCCCGTGAGCAGGGCCAAGCCGGTGAAGAGGACGCCGATCTCTGCCGACGAAGCCGCCAGGCGATCCCACCAGAGGTTCTTTCGTATTCGCCAACCGATTGATCCGAGCGCGGTGATCCCGAAGGCGAGAAAAGCCAGCCACGCAGTCGGCACGTGGATATAGAGGATGCGGGCGTAGGTGCGTTGGACTGCGTCCGGGGGAGCAGTGAGGGCCAAGAGAAGGCCGAGCCCGACCGCCAGGAGGGTCAAACCGAAAAGCAGCTTGTGCCCAACTTTGAACCTGGTCATCCGAGGGTCTCCTCGAGGGGTCTTGCGGTCAACACGCCGGCGATGATTCCGATGAGGTCGATGAGGACCAGAACCAGCACCCAGGTGAGGATACCGCCCGGCCGGAGTTGGCCAGAAACTGTCGCCGCTTGGCCGACCTGAGCGGCGGCCACGACGAGGGGGATCGCCAGCGGCCCGACGAGGAGGGCCGCGATGGCTCCACGGGACCGCAAGCCGATCGTCAGGTCGGAGATCACGGTTGCAATCACTGCCAGTCCGATCGCGAAGAGCAATACGCCGGCCCCCAACCAATGGGCCGCCGCGATCGGCGGTGGTGAAAAAAGAACGATCGTCCCCAACAGGCTGATCGTCATGAGCAGCACCAGCAGGATCAGGTTGGCCAGGAACCGGCCGAAGAATGCCGACGCCGGATCGATCCCGGACAGCCGTACCTGGTCGGTGACGGCCCGGACGTGACCGGTCGCCTGCCGCCACGCAATCTGTCCACCAAAGAGGAGAGAGATCATCCAGAAGGCGGCGAAGCCAACCCGGCTGGTGGTGGCTTGATCGATGCCCAGCGCGATCGGCAGGACGAGAAGCGCGGCGAGCGCGAATGGCGTGACCAAGCCAACAACTTCGGCCGCCCGACGCTCTACCGCGAGCTCGTGGCGAACGATCAGAAGGATGTGGTGAAGGTTCATCGCAGGACCCCGCCATCGAGATAGTGGATACGAGTCGAGGTTTCGGCGAGGTTGGACGCGTCGTGAGAAACCACGACCGCGGCGCCGTCGCGCTCCAAACACGCCTCAATCGCGGCTGCGACCAGGGGGCGGGCGTCCTGGTCGAGGCCGTCGGTGGGCTCGTCGAGCAACAACAAGTCGGGCGAGTGGAGGAAGAGCCGGGCAAGGTCGGCTCGGCGCAGCATGCCCGCCGAACAGTCGATCGCCCGTCGATCCATAGCTCCCTTCAACCCGACCGTCTCGAGGACCTCTTCGGCCGACTTAGTTGATCCGCTGCGCAGCCGAGCGTGAAAACGGAGGTTGTCGAGCAGGCTCAGCTCCGGGGCGAGGGCCGGCTCGTGTCCCAGCAAACCGATTCGGGGGCGAATGTTCCGTACCCCCGGCCCTCCCAGCGCCTCGCCGAGCACCTCCCCTTCACCGCGGTCGGGGGGGCGGAGCGTGGCCAGGACGCGCAGCAAAGTCGTCTTCCCCGAACCGTTGGGGCCGGAGATCCCGACGCATTCCCGGGGCGCGACTTCCATGCTGGCCGAGGCCACGATGGGAACCAGGCCGGCAGAGACCGCCACCTCGCGCAGCCGGAGCAATGTCTTGGTCGCCACACGACCAAAGCTACATTCGACTCGTGGAGCGTTACACGAAGATCGTCGCCACCATCGGACCGGCGGTCGCGAGCCCCGAAGGGGTGATGAGCCTGATCGAGGCCGGCATCGATGTCGCCCGGCTCAACTTCTCCCATGGCGACCACGAGGTCCACCAGCGTTATGCCGAATGGGTCCGAGCCGGCGCCGCTGCCACCGGACGCAACGTCGCGTTGCTACAAGACGTCCAAGGTCCCAAGTTGCGAGTGGGCTCCTTTCCCGGCGGGAGCCTGGTCCTGTCGCCGGGGTCGACCGTTCGTTGTTTTCAGGGCCGCATGCTGTCGGAGGAGCCCGACAAAATCTTCGTCGACTACCCCTACCTCCTCGAAGACGTCGACGTTGGGGAAGACCTGCTCCTCGCCGATGGGCTTATCCACCTGGTCGCCACCGCCAAAAAGGAGGACCATCTCGAGGCGAGAGTTGTCGTTGGCGGGCCGCTGGGCGATGGAAAAGGGGTTGCTTTCCCTCGCACCAATCTGCGGATGGCGGCAATCACCGAGAAAGACGAGCTCGACTTGAAGTTTGGGGTGGAGCTGGGAGTGGACTGGGTAGCCGCCTCCTTTGTCCGCAACGCCAGCGACGTTCGCCGGGTAAAGGAGCTGGCGGGCTCGGCCCCGGTGATCGCCAAGATCGAGCTCGCCGCTGCCTATGAGAATCTCGACGAGATCCTCACCGAAGCCGATGGGGTGATGGTGGCCCGCGGCGATCTCGGGGTGCAGCTGCCTTTGGAACGGATCCCGTTGATCCAGGCCGACATCCTCCGGCGGGCGAACGCGGCTGGGACGATCACGATCACCGCCACCGAGATGCTCGAGTCGATGACCCACTCGTCGCGCCCGACCCGGGCCGAGGTCACCGATGTCGCCAACGCGGTGCTAGCCGGCACCGATGCGGTGATGCTCTCAGCCGAGACCGCGGCAGGCGCTCATCCCCGGGCGGCAGTCGAGGCCATGGCCCGCATTTGCGCAACGGTGGAAAGCGAAACGTCGAAGAACACGGTGGTGCAGTCGTACCTCAACCAACAGGCGGCGGTGGCGTCAGCGATCGCCCAAGCCGCGGTCGATGCCGCCGCCAACCTCTCCTGCGACACCATCGTTGCCTTCACCGAGTCGGGCTCGACTGCCCGCTTGCTTTCAAAGTATCGGCCCAACGCCCGCATCGTCGGTTTCACCCCGGTTGAGACCACCCGCCGACGAATGGCGCTCTATCGGGGGGTGGTGGCCTACCCGTTCGAGCGCCGCGACTACACCGACCACATGATCGCCGCCGCCGAGAAGTTCCTCGAGAAAGAGAAGCTTTCGAAGCGGGGTGACACCGTGGTGATGGTGGCGGGGATACCCCCTAACCAACAGGCCGCGACCAACCTGCTCAAGATCCATGTGATCGGCGACCGCGACGGCGGGATGGTCTCCCAGCGATCAGGCCGAATGTCGCCGGAGAAATAGACCCGAAGGCCGGAAGATCGGAAGATCGGAAGAGGAAGACTCAGTCGGGGTAAAAGCGGAAGAAGGTCGAAATCGCGTCGGTAGATTGCGAAATTGACGACTCGTCCCACCCGCCGGTGCGGCGCAACGCGACTGTGTTCGACATCACATAGATGTGATTGATCGCTGGATCAACCTCGAACAGACGAACGGCCAGCTGTCCCGGGAACGTCGCCGGGTTCTCGGGAGCCGCGGAGTAAGTCTCCCCGTCCTGTCCCGAAAAGGACCTGTCCGCGTTGACCATGAGCACGTCGTCAACCTCAGAATGGTCGATGATGCCGATCGTTTGACCCATGCGACCGATGGTACCCATCTCCGTTTCGGGTCTTCCGATCTTCGGGTCTCTCGAGCCTTCGGCTCTTGAGTCTTCGGGCCTTGAGTCTTCGGGTCTTATCCCGTCGTAGTGGTCGGGACGGTGTCGCTCGGGATGGTCGTCGGGGTGAGCGTCGTCGTTGGACAGGAAACTCCCGACCCTTCGATTTGGCACGGGTGGACCAGGATGATCTCCTGGCGCGGCGAGTAGACCACGGTCCAATCCTGTTGAATCGTCTGGTCGCCAACTGTGATGAAGCGGGTGACGTCGACCTTGTAGCCCTGGGCCGCTGATTGCTCGCGCTTTTGCTCGGGGAAGGCGATGGCAAAATCGCCGATGTAGCGAGGCGGGGCGGGGTCGCGGTAGTCGTAACGATCGGATACCTCGGCGCTGACATGGCGAGCGTCCGGCCCGCCCTCCGCCGTGGGTACGACGTGGAGATTGCCACCGCTCTGTTCCCCGACGAGGATCCGCCCGTCGTTGTTGCTGTAGAAGACAACGGTGATCGACGTGTTGGTGTAAAAGGTCCTGATCAGGATGGCGTTTCCGGTGTTGTTGCCGAATTGGATATCGGGCAATGGCCACGAGATCGTTGCTTCAATCCCGAGCGGGTAACGGCTGAAGTAGAAGCTGTGCGGCTTGTGGGCAATATCCTCGTAACCGCCCCAGAAAACGGCGTTGTAAAAGGTGGTTGCGAACTGGCTCACCCCGCCGCCGATTTCCTTTTCGAGTCGGCCAGCGACGATGGCGCCGTCTTCCAGGTAGCCCTTCTCGATGGTCCGCTCGCCAACGGTTTCGTTGAGAGAGAAAGTGGCGCCGGCCGGGACAATGATCCCGTCGACTGCGTCAGCGATGAGATGGATGTTCTCGACCCGGTTCTGGCAGCAGTCGTGATAGGTGGTGAACTCGCTCACCTTGTGGTCGATGTTGAGCGCCTCGAGCTCCCTAGTGGTCACGTCGGGGTCGACAGACTCATCGATCGGCAGCAGGCCCGAACGGGCGGCCGATCGGGCCGCTACTAACGCACTCTCGGCGGTTGCCTCCGGGTTGAGATCTGTGCCCTTCCTTCCCGGAATGACCAGCACAAAGTCGCCATCCACCTGCAGCTCTGCATCGACCGGCGGATCTTCCAGGTCGGCACGGAGTGGTTCCAAATACCCGGCGAAAGCCTCGGGGTCGAAGGCGAAATCGACCGCGGTCTCACCGATAATCGGTTGGAGCGCCGCCGCCAGTTGCTCGATCGAGAACGTGACTTGTCTCTCCCGTTCGGGGTTGCGAAGCGTGATCGGTCCCGCGAGCAACAATTCGCCGGTCCGCACTCCCGCTTCGATATCTGCGATCGTCAGCGTCGGCAGCTTCTCGACCACCGGCAAAGGGGTGGGGGCGCGGAAGCTCGTCGAGGCCTGGGCGAGAACGAGGTTAGGAGCCTGGTTGCGGTCGATCTGCCGGCCCGACCGCGGCGGCTCCCCGAGCACCTCGGTGCCCTCGATGGTGATGGCGCCGGGAAACGGTGGACTGGCGATCGCTTCGTCGTCCCAGGTGAGCAGCACTGTCTCGAGCGCTGCTGGGTCGATCCGTGCTTGCACGGGAATCTCGGTTGAGGAGAAGAGACGGCTGAGCCACCACCAGAACTCGCCAAAAGGATTCCCGCTCCGCCCAACGCTGAGCGCCGCTTGGGTCATCACCCTTTCGTTGACGTCAAAGCCGATGCTGAGTGGTTCCAATTCGAGCTCGATGCCCTCGACGACGAACACGGCTGGGCTTTCGCCCAGGGTGGCCTCCAATTCGGCCAAGGCGGACTCGGTTTCAGAAGCCGTGAGACCACCGAGCTGGGTGCGGTCGGCTGTCACCGAGCCGAGGACCTGTCCCGCCGAAGCCAGACGGGAGATTCCGTAAATCAGAAGGACCAGAGCGAAAAGGCCGGCCGCAAGCAGCCACCAGCGGTAGCGCGTCACAAAACTCACCCGAGTGGCCGGGCTGACAGTGGTGGTGGGCGCGGACAGTTTGGACGACATGATGGATTCCCCCGCATGCGAAAGTGTAGAAGGGCTAGATGCCTACCCCGGACCAGCCGTTTGCAGTTGAAGAGGTCTAGAACTGTCGGCCCTGAGCCGTACGATTTGAGTCTGTGATCGACATTCCGCGTATGCGAGCCGGGCCTCCGATCAAGGTCTCGGCCACGTCCTACATGGCGTTCCTGAGATGCCCTGCGCAGGCCCAGGCGCGGTATGACCAAAAGGCTTTTCCGAAAGAAACCGTCGACTCATTCCGGGGGGCGCTAGTTCACCGACTCATCGCTCGGCGCCTGCGCAGCGGTCCTTTCGAGGATGTTGAACACGCGGCGCGGGTCGAGATCGGCGAAGCCCTCAACGAGAAGATGGTGGCTCTCGGCGTCAACCGCCCTTCTCTGCTGGCCCCGATCATCGCCGAGGCCGCGGACCTATTTCACCGTTTCTGTCGCTTTCCGATCGTTGGCTTCGAGGAGGCCGAGATCACTATTGGTCACGAGCTCCCCGACGACGTGACACTCGTCGGCAAGATCGATGGCGTGTTCGTCGACGGCCAGGCCAAGGTGCTCCGCGATTGGAAGACCGGACCGTTAGGGGAGCCTTTCAACCAACTGCTGTTCTATGCCCTCGTTTGGCTCCTCGCCCGCGGCGAACAAGCGAGGGTGGAAGCGTTCTCCCTGCAAACCGGAGAGCAGGCTCGGAAGGAACCCTCGCTGGCCGACCTGCAAATGGTCGGTGAGCGGTTGGCCGACCTCGTCAATCAAGTTCGATCGGTTTGGGAGGGCGAGGCAACCCCTCGCAAAGTTGCAGGTCCATGGTGCGCGCATTGCCCGGTGCTCGCCAGCTGCACCGAAGGGCAAGAGGCCTCGCTGATGTTGGTCTCGGGTTACCGTGCCCGGCAGTGAGTCGGCGGCGATCACGTCTCCATAACGAGCTCGCCCTCCTGGCCGGTGAGCTCGAGACGCTCGCGCCAATCACCAGTGAGTCGCTGGAGATCGAAGCCATGAGGTTGGTCGCGTTGCAAACCCTGCGCGACTTTCTCCTGCCACGCCTCGCGCTATCGCAACCCCCGGTCTTGGTTGCGCTCGTCGGTTCGACCGGGGCAGGAAAATCGACTTTGCTCAACTCGATCGCGGGAGAGGTCATCTCGCCGGTGGGTGCTCTGCGACCAACGACCAAGGTCAGCCGTTACTGGTCATCGAAAGACAACGCGCTGTCGTTAACCCCCAACAGCAACCATGTCGAGATCGGCACGCACCCTCTCCTCCAGACGATGGTCTTGGTGGACACTCCCGATCTCGACTCCGACGTGGTCGAGCATCGCACTGAAGCGCTCGCTGTTGCCGATCGGGCTGACGCGATCTTGTTCGTGACCACCGCCAATCGCTATGGCGACGCGATTGTCTGGACAACCCTGACCAGCCTGGCCGCCAACCGTCCGGTCGCCGTGGTTCTCAATCGGACACCAAGCCGAGCTACCGGCGCCCGCAACGACCTGCAGGCGAGGCTTCGCCGCGCAGGGCTCAGCGACGTTTCCTTGTTCACAATCAGCGAACAACGAATTGAATCAGCTCGCCAACGGTTGTCGCCGCAAGCGTTGCAGCGAGTGTCGGCATATCTCCGCGGACTTTCACCCACGGCGGCGCGCCTCGAACGCGCGGCGGAGACCATCGTTGACGCCCTCACCGGTCTCCTCGATTGGCTTGGGGGTTGGAATCAGGAACAGACCGCGCGGGCAGCCGCGATCGAGGCCAAGGCGCGGCGAGTTCAGGCCGAGGTCGATCAGTTTTCGCTGAAGCGGCGACGGTGGCGGCGTGACCGACCCCTTCCGCCTGAGATCGAGGCGCGGGTCGACAATTTGGCCGAGGAGAGGGTGAGCATCCGTCAGCCGGTGCCGTTGGATCGATTGCGTCATGGATGGCAAGTGCTGGTCGACGCCGACTTCGACGGGACCTGGAGTGATTGACCAGATCGGCTGGCTGGACCTGCTGGATCGGTTGTTGGCGAGCGCCAGCTCGCATCTGCCTGCTGATTCGCTCGCCCTCCTCCAGCATGCGGGTCGGAGAATGCGTCGGCGCCGCCACTTTGCGGGCTTCACCTCCCTGGTCGGCCTCGCCGGAGGTACCGGATCGGGCAAGTCGAGTCTCTTCAATGCGATCTCAGCAACGGAACTCGCCGAGCCTGGAGCCAAGCGACCAACCACCGCGAAACCGTTGGTGCTGGTCCCGTCGGATCAGGGGAGTCGGCTGGCCAACCTTTGGGTCGAGCTCGGCATCGCGCAGGTCGAAGCGGCCGCGGACGATCTCGACTTTGTCTTGATCGACCTGCCGGACGTCGATTCCTTGGACCCATCCCACCGCCAGCAAGTGGATGAGCTGCTCTCCGACCTTGATCTCGTGGTGTGGGTGACGGACCCGGAGAAATACCGAGATCGGGTCTTGCACGATCAGTTCCTGCGACCGCTGGCAGGCCACGCAGGACGATTCCTTTTCGTCCTCAACCAGATCGACCGACTGCGCCCTTCAGAGCTCGAAGAGGTCCTGATCGACTTGGAATCAGCCCTGCGCCAGGACGGCTTCGCTGATCCTTCGGTCTGGCCGGTCGCGGCCGACCCGCCGATCGGTCCCCCTCTGGGAATCGACGAGTTGCGCGCCGGCATTCGAGCTGCTTGCAGCGAACAAGGTGAGCGGCGGGTGCGCGTCGAGATCGCCCGGCTTCTCCGGTTGATCGATCGTGACCTTGCGCCAGTTGATTTCAACCGGCGATGGGAGAAAGTACGCAACGACGCCGCCGCGAGGTGGCCGCAGGGTCGCGACGAGATCCTCGAGTTCGTGGAGGTGCTCAGGGCCGATGCGCCCGAGGTATCGATCATCGAACCACTGGCCGTAATCGGAGTGGTAACCGCTTCTACGCCGGAGGAAATCGCCCGCTATCTCGATCAAACCTTGGGCCGGGCGCTACGCGAGATACTGCGACCACGCGCTCTGAGCAAAGCCATCGCGGCAGAGCTCCAGTTGGCGCTCGCGGAACCGAGTTAGCCTCGCTCAGCATGAATCAATGGCTCGACGAGATCGTCGCCAGCGCCGTGATTGCTGCCGTCTTTCTCATCGGCTATCTACTTGTTGCCCGGCTCGGGTTCAGGTTCGTCAGACGCTACGGCGAGACCGGGAACAGGGCAGCAACGCTTTGGTCGATGCTGCGACGCGTGCTGGTAGTTGCGATTTGCATCGTGGCTCTCCTTACGATTCTCTCCGGAGTCTGGGGCCTGCCGATCACTCCGCTGCTCGGCGTCGCCTCAGTCATTGGGGTGGCCCTGGGGTTCGGCGCCCAAAAGCTCGTGCAGGACGTGATCGCCGGCTTCTTCATCCTGCTCGAAGATCAGTTTCGGATTGGAAGCTTGGTCTCGATCGCAGGGGTGACCGGTGAGGTGCAGGATGTCAGGCTGCGAGTCACCGTTCTCAGGGGTGGCGATGGCAGCATCCACTACGTGCCAAATGGCGAGGTGAAGGTCGCCACCAACCTCACCAACTCTCGGTTGGAACCACCAACTGAATCGCCTCGGCCGTAAAGCTCCCGTTTCCTTCTTTCCAGGTTCCCGTCAACTCGCCATCTGCCTGCCCTTCGGCGGGTGGGTCGGCCGCGATGGAAAACTGGTCGACTCCCTCCCAGACCGTAAGGCCGGGAATCGCCCCCAGGTTTCGACGGGCGAGGATCGAGGCGGTGATCCGTGGAAGCCGGCGCATCGGAAGGCCCTCGGCGATCAGCAACGTCATCGGAGCGGGAGGTTGAGTGGCGAGGGTCAGGGCGAGGCGTCCAAAGTAGGTGTAAAAGGGGTGAAACTGGACCAACACGGCCACCGCCTCGGCGGTTCGTCCATCCGCGGCGATGCGGATGTTCGGTTGCCGACCGCGGAATTCCCGAACCAGCGTGGTGACGGCACTGCGGGCGTAGTGGAGACCGCCAAACCAGTATTTTCGATACGGCTCACCTTCCGCTGCCTTGACCACTTCGGCATCGAATCCAAACCCTGCCGCAAAAAGCACATGACGCCGCGATGGGCCGGCGTCGTTGATCCCTTCGATGCTCAGCACTGGGACTTGAACCCGGCGGTTGTCGCTTTGTAACAGGCGTGCAGCCGGGGCCGGTTTTCGAGGGATTCCGTAGAGGCGCGAATAGACATTGGTGGTTCCGGTGGGGATGACCGCAAGCGCGGTGTCCGTTCCGACGAGGGCTTGGCCGACGTGATGGACGACCCCGTCGCCGCCCATCGCTGCCACGACATCGATTCCATCAGAAACTGCGTGCTCGGTGAGCTGGCGAGCGTGGAGGGGCGACTGCGGCCAGACCGCTTCGACTTCGAACGTCCGAGAAAGGATGCGAGCGACCGTGCGATGGACGCCTCCGGTGAACTGGCTCGAAGCGGGGTTGGCAAGCAAAAGCAGACGTTGCATGGATGTGGTCAAAGAGGGTAACGGACTAGGCTCCGCCGGGTTTGTCCGACCCGATTGTCCCTCTGTTTTCGCTGGTCAACGGGGAAGGCGCAGGAGCGCTCCTGGCAGCTGCGGCGGGGGACGTTGCCGGCGGCGCCAGCCCTCTGGGGTATTCCGCCCTCACCCAGCAAGCGACGGTGGTTTCCTACCACCTGTTGGTTAGAAACGGGATTTCGGGGCCTGATCTGGCGAATGAGTGGGCCGAGCTCGGTGCCGACGGCACCAATCCCACAGTGTTCAGGACCGCGAGCCCAGAGTTTGAAGAGTGGCTTGCCGGGGTCAACACGCCGACGCAACGAAGGGTGCGCCGTCCCGACTGCGAGCCTGCAGCTCGGGCTTTCCCGATCGGGATCTGGTTTCGCCGCGACCCTTCCAACCTTGTGACTGCCGCCCTCGAGGTTTCCCGACTGACTCACATGGATGCCACCACGGCGGTAGCGACTGCGGCCCTCGCCGGGGCAATGGCGGCGAGTGCTTTCGGCCAGACCGGCATGGATTTCTTGGCGGCAGTCAGGGAGATCGCCGAGGTTGCTTCCGCCCGCGTCGTCAATGAGACAGAGGGCTTTGTCGATGCGGCGGCGCTCCCGGGATTTGTCGACCAACTGTCCGATCTCAAGGCCGCGGGAGGAGTGGAGGAGCTGGGGCCTCCGGGACCCAACTGGGTGAGTGCGGCGATTCGGTTAGCCGCCGACGCTAGCTCAGATCCGGCGGGCCAGATCAGTCGCGCCGTTCAGCTCGGTGGCAGTATGCTCGGGACCATGGTCGGGGGATTGGTGGGCGCCCGCGCCGGGCTACGGGCCTGGCCATGGGCTGTGCCTAACTCAACCTGGTTTGCCGAGCTCGGGGTGCGGCTGGTCAGCGGCAAACGCGAGGTCTTGGATCTCCCCGTTCCCTATTACGTCGAGGAAACCCTCACCTACGGCATCGAGCGAGACCTTGGTCGCCCCTTTGGCTAGTTGCGCCTCTGTCACAATTTGGTCTGAGTTGCGTTTCTAAGACAACATAGCTAATGTTGTTCTGTGCAAGCAACTATACTGGGGACGCGGGCTGCCGTCATTGGAGATCTGGTCAGTTCACGGACCGTTGGAGTCCGGAGCGAGGTTCAGGAGCAAATCGACGCTGCCCTCGGACGGGTGAATGCGCGTTTCGAACCCGAACAACCCTTTCGGTTCACGGTTGGTGATGAGTTCCAAGGGTTGCTGGGCTCGGTCGAAGCCGCGGTGTTGGCCGCACTCTGGATCCGCCTGGAGACGACCGGCGTGATCGGAGTTCGCATGGGGATCGGTTGGGGAGAGCTTGAGATTCTCGATGCTGCTCGCAGCCCGATCCTCCAAGACGGCCCGTGTTGGTGGCGGGCACGAGAGGCGATCAAGATGGTGGCCAGCTGGGAGGATGCCAATCAGTCGCCCAACTCGACATCGACTTTGGTGGTGACGGGTGACGATCGCCAGGATTCGTTCAACGCCGGTCTCGTTCTCGGCGATTTCATCCTCGACGGTTTCGATCGGGCCGACGCCTTGATTGCAACGATGCTCCTCGACGGCTCGACTCAGGAGCAAGCTGCTGTTCGGCTGAAGGTCAACAAGAGCTCGGTCAGCCGGCGCATGCAAAGCCATGGCATCGCCGCGCTGCTCACCTCCATGCGGATGTTCTCGTGAGAGGTGCTCTGATAGTTGCAGGTGGCGCCCTGCTGCTCACGTTTCCTTCCAACTACGCAGTCCGGTTCGTGCTTTCGCGCGCGCGTGGCGTACGCGTCCCGGCGGAGATCGGTGCCGGTCGTTGGATCGGAACCATGGAACGACTAACGATCTATCTGCTGGTGTTGAGTGGAGAAGCGGCTGCTGCGGGTTTAGTCGTGGCGGCGAAGAGCCTTCTCCGGTTTCCGGAGATCACGGGACCCGACAGCCGCTTGTCGCCGGAGTATGTCTTGGTTGGCTCACTCGCTTCGTGGCTTTGTGCATTTGCGATCGGAGCTGGCGTATCCCTTCTGATTTAATCTGGCGTCCGATTGCCGAATTCCGGCAATGGGACGACGAATTTGCCCAGATGTGTGAATGAGACGGCAAATTTGGTGAGCGGCTGCGACCTCCGTGGACGCTTGAAGCCTCAACGTCGAAGAACCCACCAACCGGCTAGAACGAAGCCGGCGAGTGCAGCCATCGCAACCATGCGGCCGAGGCCGAGCACGTCGACGATCAGCGCCCAGAGCAGCGGGCCGAGGATCGTGGCGAAGCGGCCCATGATGGCGTAGAGGCCGTAGAACTCCCCGACGCGATCTGGCGGGCTGAGCTCGAGCATCAGGACTCGGTCGCTGGCCCAGGTTGCTCCGAGGGCAACTCCGCCGACGACGCCGACGATCCAGACTAGATCCGGCAGGTCGAAGACGGCGGCGAGGATGCCGGCGATGATCGCCGCGGCCCAAAGGAGGAGCACGAGCCGCAGGCTGCGGCGCGGGCCCCAGATCTCGGTTAAGCGTCCGCCCAGGAAGCCCCCGGCGATGGCTGCAGCGATGGCAATGGTGAGCAAAGTGTTGACCGCAGAAGTGCTCAGCCCGAGCTCGGTAATCACGAACAACGCCAAAAACCCGCCGATGAGAGTGTTGATTGCGTCGGTGTAGAGAAAGCGACCGATCAAGAACCGCACCATTCCCGGGACCGAGCGGGCTGCGCGCCAGGCCGCCAGCAGCCCGACCGGCCGCTCCACCCGGTTGACAGGCGGTGACTCCTTGACCCAAACAAAAATCGGTACGGCGAAGAGGACAAAGGCGCCTGCCAGAGAAACAAAGACCCCGCGGTAATCACCGTCGAGTACTTCGAGAACGAAGCGTCCCAGCCCTAGGCCGAGGAATGATCCGAGATAGCCGATCCCAACCCCCATGCCGGAGATGCGCGCCCTCGTCTCGACGGTGCTCACCGACGGCAAGAGGGCGTCGTAGAGCGCTGATCCAAGGTTGAAACCGATGAGCCCCACGGCGAGCAGGAGCAGTGAGCCGAACAGAGGGACCGAACCGAGGAGGGCCGTGGTGACGACGGCGACGCCAGTCGTGACTGCCAGCCAGGGAAGTCGACGCCCGCTTCGATCGGTGATGCCTCCGATCCAGGGAGCGAGGAAGATCACCGCGATCCCTGCCCCCGCCTCGGCCAGAGCAAGAGCTCCATCGCGGCCGCCTGAGGCGTGGAGGAAAGCTGGGAAATAGAGACCGATGACCCCGAGGGCGAAAACGGTGTTGGCAAGGTCGTAGAGGACCCAGCCAGTTGTGGGCCGAGACTTCAGCTGCGACCGAATCAGAAAGTCACGGCCACCGACAGGAGCTCGTCATGTCCGAGCATGCCGGCGGCGGCTTGCAGCGCACGGTTGCTCTCGGTGAGGGGGAATTGATGGGAAACCAATTGGTCCATCGACGGGTCGGAAGCGATCTGAGCCGAAGCCCACCGATAACCGGCGCTGGTGGCCCCCAGCGCCCCCCGCAGTGTCAATTGCTTGGTCACCAACAGATCGGAGAAAAACTGGACCGGGCGATTGCCCTTCATCGATGCCAGCACCACCGTCCCTCCCGAGCGGACGAGATCGAGCGCAGTGAACATCGCCTCGGGATCATCGGAGGTCACGTCGACGACGATATCGGGACGGGTGCCGAGATGATCGGCGACGGCCGCGGGAACGTCCTCGGTGGTGGCGTCGATGATGAGATGAGCCCCGAGTTTCTGGGCAACCGCCAATCGGTCGTAGTCGGAGTCGAGACCGCTGACGCCGACCCAGGAGGCGCCGGCCGCGAGAGCGGCGATGACACAGGCGAGGCCGCGCGGTCCCGGGCCGAGCACCATCACGGTCTGGCCCTCAGCCAGCGCCGGCAACTCCACTGCCCAGGTGTACCCCGCGGCTAGCGGGTGAACAAAGGTGGCCAGCTCGGCCGAGATGTCGTCTGACACAGGATGAAGAACTGAGCTCGGATCGAGATAGAGATATTCGGCGAGACCGCCCCATAGGCCGGGCGGTTCGGTGGAGGGAAGCCGGCCGTAGCTATTGACAGGAACTCGCTGCCTGCAACCGCCGATCCCATTCTGACAACGCCGGCACACGCCGCACCGAAGGTCGGGCTCCACCACCACTCGCGTCCCCACCTCGAAGGGAAGCGACTCGTCGGCCACTGCTACGCGGCCGACGACCTGGTGGCCCAGCACCAGCGGATAGAGGACGTCGTTGCGATCGCCTTTCCAAATCTGGACGTCGGCGCCGGAGATGCCGGTCGCCTCGATGGCGAGCCATCCGCCGTTCGGCATGGTGCGGATCGGGAGACGATGGCAAGTCAACTGCCTGGGCTCAACCAACAACATCGCTTTGGCGAACGTTGGTGTATCCACTTCCCAGCGAGTGTATAGGTCGCTTCCCCGCGGTCAGATCGGCCGGGTGGCGAGCGCCTTTGACATTCGTTCCATGGCGATTTCGAGGTCGTCATCAGCCAAGGCATAGGAGAGCCGGGCATATCCGTCGAGTCCAAAAGCCTCGCCTGGAACGACCGCGACGTCCGCCTCTTCGAGGAGATAGCTGGCGGCCGCCATTGACGAGTCGAAGCCGCCGATGGCCGGAAACGTGTAAAACGCCCCCTCGGGCTCGAGGCATTCGACCCCATTCATCTCGTTCAGCCAGCCGACCATTGCTTGGCGCCTCTTGTCGAAGGAGAGTCGCATGTCTTCGATCGGCTCGCGCGGCCCGTTCAAGGCCGCCACGGCCGCCTGCTGGGCGATGTTGTTCACGTTCGAGGTGAGATGTGATTGATAGTTGGACGCCGCCTTGATCACATCGGCGGGGCCGACCAGCCAGCCCACTCGCCAGCCAGTCATGGCGAACGTCTTGGCCACCCCGTTGACGATGAGCCAGCGATCACCCAGCTCAGGAACGGCTGCGATCGAAGGAGCGGAAACCAATCCGTTGTAGATCAACCGCTGGTAGATCTCATCGGTGATGACCCAGATCCTTCGCTCGGCCGCCCAACGGCCCACCGCTTCCACCTCGGCGGCGGTGTACACCGCTCCCGTAGGGTTCGATGGGGAGACAAAGATCAGCGCCTTGGTCCGGTCGGTGGTCGCTTTGTCCAGTTGATCGACAGTGACCTTGAAGCCGGTCTGGGAATTGGTGTCAACCACGACCGGGCTTGCTCCAGCTAACCGGCTCGCCTCGGGATAGGTCACCCAGTAGGGAGCCGGGATTAGAACCTCGTCGCCTGCGTCGAGGATCGCGGCCAGACCCAAGTAAACCGCTTGCTTGCCACCGTTGGTGATGAGGGTTTGGTTCGCGCTGACCGCCGGCCCCGAAAACTCGGTCGTGTAGTGCGCGACTGCCTCGCGCAGCGCCGGCAGTCCGCTGTTGGGGGTGTAGTGATGATTAGCGGGGTCGAGCGCCGCCTGGCGAGCGGCTTCGACGATGTGTCCGGGGGTGGCGAAGTCGGGTTCCCCGGCCCCGAGGCTGATGGTCGGCCGACCGGCGGCTTTGAGCTGGCGGGCGCGCTCGGTGATCGCCATCGTCGAGGATTCGGCAATGGCGCTGACCCGACCGGAGATTCGGTCAGAGACCGTCTTTGACCTCTTCGACGCCTTCTTCGACAGCATCTTTGGCGTCGGCCGTCGTGTCCTTGGCCTCTTCAACGACGTCGGACGCTTTGTCCTTGACTTCATCGGCGACGTCGGCCGTTGCGTCCTTGGCCTCGTCAACAACATCGGCCGCTTTGTCCTTGACTTCATCGGCGACGTCGGAGACGGCTTCGCCTGGGCTCGACGACCGCATCTCGCTCAGCTTCTCTTTGCCCTTCTCCCAGGCATCCTCGGCCACGTCCTTGCCTTTCTCCCAAGCCTCTTCGGCCGCGTCCTTGATCTTCTCCATCACGGGTCCGGCCTTCTCGAGGGCATCGCCCGCGACTTCCTTTGCTTTCGCGAGCAAAGGGCCGGCCTTTTCGGCGGCGTCGTCGGCGAGCTCTTTGCCCTTCTGGGCAGCGTCCTTCATCGTGTCCTTGATTGACACTTGCACCCTCCTGTGGTGATTAGGGGTAACGGTAGACGCTGACGATCCGCCCGGCAGCGTCGAGAAGCAGCGCCGTATCGCCGTTGTTGTTCCACACAGAAGACGTCAAGACCACGGTTTCGCTCCCGGCCGGCATTGTGAACTCACCCAGCTCGATCCGATTGACCGATGATTCGTCGCGCAGGACAAATCCGGACAGATCGACCGCTCGCCTTTCCAGGTTTCGAATCGTCACGGCCTCATCGGTGTCTTCGCCCGGCGGATTGAAGACGACGTCCACAATTGCAACATGAGGGAGAGGGTCGTTGACGCCGCAGATCCCGATGGCCCACATACCCCGAGCGTCGATTCGAGCGTCTCCCTCCGCATCGAGGAGCTCGGTTGCGCTCGAGCTCAACGCCAGGGCGTGGCCGCTGCGGACCAGCTCCTGGTTGATCCAACTGTCCTCGAAGTAAACCTCGGCCAGGCTCCGATCGAACTGGTCGACGTCGACGATGACCAACTCGACCATTCGGTCTGCGATCTCGTTCTGAAGCCATTCGCTTGCCTCGGCTCCGTAGCACTCGTCAAGCTCGGGAGCGTTCACCCCGACCAGACGAACCTCGAGGTCACCGGCCCGAAAGCTGTCCCCGTCGGCGACCCGGTCAACCGTGGCCCCTATTCGATTGGAGGCGAGCGTGGTGTCCGGGGAATTGGTTGTGACACAGGCGGCAAGGCCGAGCAGGAGGACGAGGCGCATTCACGCCCTGGCTTCAGCGGCGCGGCGGGAGGCGATGTGGATGAGGTCCCAGACGCCCGAGAATGGAGGCGCGTAGGCAAGGTCGACCCACGCCAGGTCCTCGACCGCCATCTCGGTCCATAGGGCCATGGCCAACCCATCGATCTTCTTCCCGGAGCCGGGACCACCAGCGATCTGCGCCCCGACCAGCCGACCCGTCGCGCGGTCGGCGATCACCTTGAGCTCAACTGGCGCGGCATTCGGCCAATAACCGGCGGTATTGGTGCCGTTGACCGTCCCCGACACCACCTCGAGACCGGCCGCTTCCGCCTGCCGCGAAGTAAGACCCGTCCGAGCCAGCTCCACCTCGCCCACTTTGGTGATGGCGGTGCCCAGCACGCCGGGAAATCTCGCTTTGGCCGAACCGTTCATGGAAGCGGCGATGTTGGCGCCGGCAATCCGCCCGGCCTTGTTGGCCACAGTGCCAAGGGCAATGTTGACTTGGCGCCTGCTGATGCGGTGGGTGGCCTCCGCACAGTCGCCGGCCGACCAGACACCTTCGAGGTTCGTCTCCTGAAATTCGTTCACCGCCACCGCCCCGCTGTCGCCGAGGGCGATGCCTGTTTCGCGGGCAAGCTCGACTTCGGGGTCGGTCCCAACGCCGAGCACCACGAAGTCGGCGGGGATCGTGTCGCCACCGGTGGCCACACCCTCGGCGGTTATCCCGTACACAGGCGCCGAGAGCACAAGCTCGATTCCCAGCCGGCGGCACGCTTCGTTGGCGGCGGCTCCGATGTCGGGGTCGATCGTCCGCGAAAGCACATGGCTGCCAGAAGTAACGAGTGACACGTTGACTCCCCGATGACAGAGTGCTTCGGCCGCTTCGAGCCCGATGTAACCGCCGCCGACTACTGCGGCCTTCTTGACTCCGCCATCGACCACGTCGCGTAGTTGGGCGGCGTCGTCCAAGGACCGCAGTCCGTAAGCGCGGTCGGCGCCGATGATCGAATCTGGCCGCGCCGGTGCGGCGCCGGTCGAATACATGAGAAAGTCGAATCCAATCCGCGTGCGCTCGCCCTCTTTCTCCACCACGACCGAGCGCCGATCGAAGTCGATGCCACGGACCGTGGTTTGGAGCTGTACGTCGATGCCTTGATCGGCAAACTGTTGCGGGGTCCGTGCCACCAATCGGTCGATCGAGGACACTTCCCCTCCGATCAGGTAGGGCTCGCCGCAGGCTGAATAGCTGACGTGGTTGCCCCGCTCGAAAGCGATGACCTCCAAGTCGGGGACGAGTCGCTTGGCGTGACTGGCCGCCGACATCCCGGCAGCATCGCCGCCCACGACCAGAAGCCGTTGTGTCATCGGTCAACGCCGGCCGACGCGCCCTCAAACGTCCAGTTGTTCTTGGCTTCGCGGGCGCGGTCGATATCGACGAACGCGAGGAGGATGAAGCCGAGAACGAAGAGCACGATGAGCGAAAGGATTGCGTTGCGGCTGCTCCCTGTCATCTGGTTGACGATCCCGAAGAGCAAGGGACCCCAGATCGCGGCGAACTTCGAGAACACCGAGTAAAACCCGTAGAACTCGGCCGAGGCTTCTTCCGGAATCATCGATCCGTAGAGGCTGCGAGACAACGCCTGGGTGGCGCCCAGCACCAGGCCGACCGAAGCCGCCAGACCCAGGAAGGGGATGAACTCGCCGTCGGGCAGCCGATAGCCGAGCACCGAGACGCCGATCCAGAGAACGAGGGAGATGAGGATCGCCCTTTTGGGGCCGATCCGGTCAGCGATCCACCCGAAGGTGAGCGCGCCGACAAACGCGACCGCCTGCACGACCAGAAAGGCGATCGCCACGTCGCCCGTCTCCAAGCCCAAGGTCTCGGTGGCAAATGCCGACGAGATCGAGATGATCGTTTGGACTCCGTCGTTGTAGAGCAGGAAGGCGAGGAGGAAGAGCAAGAGGTGGGGAAAGTGCCGCAGCCTTCGCACTGTGCTCCAGGTGCGTCCGAAACCGATCCGCGCATAAGTCAGGAACCGGTTGCCGCCCCCGGGAGGAAGTTGTTCAGCGACTCCTGGCTCGCGCAGACGCCGGAATGAGAAGATCGCAAAACCGAGCCACCAAAGCCCGGCCGCCACGATGGCGATGCGGGCGGCCGTGGCGGTGAAGCTGTCCGGGCTGAACTGGATGAGGAGCAGGGAAAGCAGGAACTGCAATCCCCCCCCGAGGTAGCCGAAGGCGAATCCTTTCGAGGAGACGCGATCGATCGTGTCTGCGGTGGTGAGGTGGGGAAGGAAGCTGTCGTAAAACACGGCGGCGATTGCCCAACACGTCTCGACCACCAAGAAGAGGATCACAGTCGGCCAGACCGCTCCTGGCCCGACGAACGCAAACCCAATCGAGAGGATTGCACCGGTGTAGGCGAATATCCGCAGGAACCGAAGTTTGGAGGCGGCGAAGTCGCCGACAGCGCCCATCACCGGGGAGACGACGAACGCGATTATCGCCGCCGCGCTCACCATGAAGCTGAACATCGATTCTCCGTCGACCAGGCGGCCGAACAGAAGCACCCCGCCTTCGGGCATGATCTCGCCGGTGAAGATCGCCGGGAGCAACACCGCCAAGATGGTGGTCGTGTAGGCGGAGTTCGCCCAGTCGTACATCGCCCAGCCGAAGATCGATCGCCGGTCGTTTCTCATCGGGCGCGACATTACGGCCGGGGCCATTACTTTGAGGCGTCGATGAAATTTGTCTACTTGTTTGGGATTGTGTTCTTCGTTGTTTCCTGTAGCGGCAGCGGCGAGCCGATTTCAACTACATCAACGGCCACAATCGAGCCTTCCGTGACATCCACGCCCTCCGCGGTGACGACTGCCACATCGGGCCAGAGCACTCCCGGCCAGTCCACAACAACGGCCGAGCCGTTGCCGGCATTGCAAGCGCTGACCTACACCGAAATTGCCGCCGGGCTGCCGTTCCCAACCATGATCAGCGCCCGTCCGGCCGATGGGGCGTTGTTCTTCATTACTAAAGACGGGCAGGTTTGGGAGTTTGCTGAAGCTGCGCCGGAGCCGGTGATGGACATCTCCGACCTGGTTGTCAATCGCGGCGAACAGGGCTTGCTGGGCATGGCCTGGCATCCAACCGATGCCTCCCGGCTCTTCCTCCATTATTCCGACGTCAATGGCGACACCACGATCGTCGAATACACCGATCTCGACGCGGCCCAGAGTCGAATGTTGCTCAGCGTCGACCAGCCGGCCGCCAACCACAACGGCGGCACCATCGAGTTCGGCCCCGATGGTTTTCTGTGGATTGCGCTCGGAGATGGCGGAGGTGCTGGAGACACTTTTCAGACCGGGCAAACCACCGACGACCTGTTGGCCGGCCTGCTCCGCATCGACGTCGACGGTGATCCGTACGGGGTCCCAGCTGACAATCCCTATGTCAACGGTGGAGGCGCCCCGGAAGTCTGGGCGACGGGCCTCCGCAACCCCTGGCGCGTCTCTTTCGACGAGGGTCTCGTCTATATCGGCGATGTCGGCCAGGGCGCCTATGAAGAGATCAACGTCGCTTCCGCCAGTGAGCCCGCCCTCAACTACGGATGGAACCTCACCGAGGGGCTCCATTGCTACGACCCGCCCCAAGGTTGCGACACGGCCGGGCTCACGCTGCCGGTGGTCGAGGTCGCACACTCGGATTCCGGCACCTGCTCGATCACCGGCGGTGTGGTGTACCGCGGCACGGCCATCCCCGAGCTCGACGGCCACTATTTCTATTCCGACTACTGCGGAGGCTGGTTGCGAAGCTTCCTCTTCGACGGGAGCGCCGCCACCGGCCTCGCGGATTGGACCGAACAAGTAGGACTCCCTGGCGGGGTGGCCTCCTTTGGCGCCGATGCTGCCGGCGAGATCTACGTCCTCACCAACGAACGCATCCTCCGGATCGACCCCGTCAGATAGCCGGTTTTACGCTACCGAACCGGCACTTTTGGGTGACCGGTTTGGTCGCGAAAACGGCTTCGGGCGCGCCGTGATCCCCGATTCTGTCGGTACCAGTTGATAGCCTCGGCAGGGTGGATGGAAATGGGATTTCGGGGCCCCCGGTTGGCCGGGTAATCGGGACCGAGGACGCCACCCCGCTCGAGTTTTGGGTGGGGGTGGCGCCCGATCGTTTCCTCCAGCTCGACGACGTGGTCGCCCTCAGCCGGCCCCTTCCCGGCGGGCAAGTGGTGCATATTTATGGGATCGTCGCTCAGGTGCGAGCGCGCTACGAAGGCGCCAACTTCGACTCCGACGTTTTCCTGATCGAGAGCGGGCTCCTGCCTGCCGAGGTGTTCGAAACCGCGCAAGTGACCGCGACTCGCTTCGAGCCCGAGGTGTTCGTCCCTCCGCGCCCCGGCCAAGAAGTTACGGTCGCCCAAGGGCCCGATCGTGATAAAGCCTTGTTCTTCGACCGGATGACCGAACGGCTCCCTGTCGGTCTCTCGCGCAACGGAGAGCCGCTGTTCGTCAACCTGGAATTCCTGGACGGACGCCGTGGCGCCCACGTCAACATCTCGGGGATCAGCGGGGTAGCGACCAAGACCACCTACGCCACCTTCCTTCTCCATTCTCTTTACAACTCGGGCGTCCTCGGCAATCGCAGCGTCAACACCAAAGCGTTGATCTTCAACGTCAAGGGCGAGGACCTGCTTTTCCTCGACAAGCCCAACTCGGCGATTGACGACGAGCAGGCCGCGCTGTACAGCAAGCTCGGACTGCCGGCCGAGCCGTTTCGGTCTTTCCAGATCTTTGCTCCGCCTCGCAAGGGCGGCGACGTGGTTGTCCCTGACGTCGCCAGCCGGGTCAAAGGTGTCACCCCCTTCTTCTGGACGCTCGAAGAGTTCTGCCACGAGGGTCTCTTGCCGTTTTTGTTCGTCGAGTCGGAGGACGAACGATCCCACTACACGATGGTGGTGCACAACGTCATGGTTCAACTGCAGAAAGCGACACCGATCGGGGAGGGTGCCGTCCGAGTCGAAGACCGCGAGGTCCGTACCTTTCGTGAACTGGTCGATGTGATCACCTTCAAGGTGCAGAACGATCAGGAATGGTCGGGTCCGGCGATCGGCGCCGGCACCGTCAACGCTTTCGTGCGGCGGTTGTACGGAGCGGTCCGGCACGTCGAGCCCCTCATCCGCGGCGACCAGACCGCGCCCGAGAAGAATCGGATCAACCTCGACCATCAGGTGACGGTGGTTGACATTCACAACCTGCACGACCGGGCCAAGCGCTTCGTCGTCGGGGTCACGATCCGCAAGGCGTTCGATGAAAAAGAGAGCTCCGGACAGTCGAACGAGTTGCTTTTCCTGGTCCTCGACGAGCTCAACAAGTATGCGCCCCGGGAAGGGGCCAGCCCCATCAAAGAGATCTTGCTCGACGTGGCCGAACGCGGCCGCAGCCTCGGTGTAATCCTGATCGGAGCACAGCAAACCGCGAGCGAGGTGGAGCGGCGGATCATCGCCAATAGCGCCATCCGAGTCGTCGGCCGGCTCGATCCGGCCGAGGCATCGCGCGAGGAGTACGGGTTCCTCCCCGCGGTCCATCGGCAGCGCGCGACGATCATCAAGCCGGGGACGATGCTGCTTTCCCAACCGGAGTTGCCGATCCCACTGGTGCTCGAGTTTCCCTTTCCGGCGTGGGCGACGAGAGCGGCCGAGGCTGGCAAAGCAGATGACGACGATGAGCTGGCCGACCCATTTGCCGGTCTGGATTGAGCGATGGTCAAAATTCTCCACACCGCCGATTGGCATGTTGGACGAACGATAAGGGGTCTTTCGCGCGAGGATGAGCATCGGGCCGTCTTGGCTGAGATCGCGGAGATCGCGGCGCAAGAAGAGGTCGACCTGGTGTTGTTGGCGGGCGACGTGTTCGACGCCCCCGCCCCGAGCCCGATCGCCGAAGAAATCGTTTATCAAGCCCTGCTTGCTCTCGCCGAAACCGCACCGGTGGTGTTGGTCGCCGGCAACCATGACAGCCCCGGAAGATTGGAGGCGATAGCGCCGCTCCTGCGCCTGGGTCGAGTACGAGTGGGCGCCAAAATCTCCTCCGAGGGCATCCTCGACTTCAACGCTATGGCGACGAGGGTGGCGCTGGTCCCCTTCATCACCAAACGGGGAATCATTCGCGCCGAGCAAATCCTCAACCTCGACAGCTCCGAACTGCGGAGCGAATACATCGATCGGGTTCAGAAGATCGTAAGAACCCTGTGTGCCGGGATGACTGCGGACACCGTGAACGTCGTCCTCGGTCATCTAATGGTTAAAGGCGGAGTCACCGGTGGCAGCGAGCGGGCCGTGCATCTCTTCGATTACGCGATTCCCACCAACAGCTTTCCTGGCCACTTCAACTATGTGGCACTCGGACACTTGCATCGCCCGCAGCGAATCCCCGCCCCCCAGCCCATTTGGTACGCGGGTTCTCCGCTGCAGCTCGACTTCGGCGAGGAGAAGGATCGCAAGGCGGTGATGATCGTCACCGCCGAGCCCGGTCTCCCGGCCCAGGTTGAGTCCCGAGCTCTCAACGCGGGTCGCAAGCTCAAGACGCTGCGCGGCACTCTGGAGTCACTCCGCGATGCAGATGTGGGCGAGGCCTATTTGCGAATTGAGCTCGATGATCCGTATCGGGTCGGCCTCTACGACGAGGTACGAGAGATCTTTCCGAATGCGGTCGATGTCAAGTTGCGTACTCAGTCCGCGGCGGCAGGGGCGCGGGCGCTAGGTCGCATCGGCCGTCCGCCACAGGAGTTGTTTGCCGACTACCTGGAAGGCAGATCGATCAAAGACGAGCGGCTCAACGGCTTGTTCGCCGAGCTCTTGGCCGAAGCCCAGGAAGCCGCCTCGTGAGACCGCTGACCCTGAATATGCGTGGGTTCGGGATCTTCTCCGAGCCGACTGAGATTGACTTCACCGACGTAGAGCTCTTTGCCCTGACCGGACCTACCGGCTCTGGCAAGACCACCGTCCTCGACGGTATCTGTTTCGCCCTTTATGGCGCGATCCCCCGTCACGGTGAGGGATCGGTGGCGCCGGTCGTGAATCAACAAAAGAACGAAGCGTCGGTGGTGCTCACGTTTGCGTTCAACGACGCCACCTACTCGGTGGCGAGGCGAGTGAGGCGCACGGCGAAAGGAGCCTCCACTCCCGACGCCAGCCTCGAACGCGATGGCACGGTCTTGGCGGCCAACGCTTCCGCCGTCACTGCCAAGGTCCAAGAACTGCTCGGCCTCGACTTTCGTCAGTTCACCACGTGTGTGCTGCTGCCGCAGGGCGAGTTTGCCCGCTTCCTGAACGAGAAACAGGGAAAACGCCAGGAGCTGCTCGGGGCGTTGCTCGATCTCGGCCTCTATGACGTCATCGCCGGCTTGGCCACCGGGCGGGCGCGCGAAGCCGAGGGAAAACTGGCGGTCTTGTCTCAGCAACTGGTCGAACTGGCCCGAATCACGGAGACCGATCTCGAAGGGCTTCGCACCCGCCAGAAAGAGTTGGATGCGCTCAGCAAGACGCTGGGCAAGTCGCTCGCCCAGCTCGAGCAATTGGGCATCGACGCGACGAAGCAACGAAACGCCCTCGAGACACTGACTGCGACCCGTTCGGTGCTGGTTGGCCTCAAGCCACCCCGCGGTTGGAAGGAGATCGGGGACCTGGGCAAGCGGCTCGCGGCGAGCAAGGACACGGTTGCAACCGAGATCGAAGCGGCTGCACAGGAGCACACCGAGCTCCTGGCGGTGGCCCACCCGGCTCGCACGCAAGTTGCCCGCTACCTCGAAGCTCGTTCCAAAGAGGCGGCCACCACGGTACGCATCACCTCGCTTGTGAACGAGGTCATCCAAACCAAGGCCGTTGCCGTCGCGGAAGCCGAAGCGCTCGCCCTCGCCGAGAGAGCGCTTGAAGCCGCGATCAACGAGGATCGCGCCGCCCACATCCGAGCCGGTCTCAAGCTTGGGGATTTATGCCCGGTGTGTGGGGAGAAGATCACTACCCTTCGCGCCTCCGCTTCGGGCGGGATTCTCGACACGCGGAGCAAAGAGGCGGACAAGGCGCGGGCGCGCTCCAACAAAGCGGCCGCAACCCTGCAAACGTTCGAATCCGAGCTGACGCGCGAAGAGGATCGACTCCGTGACCTCGCGGCGGAGCTGGAGGGGATCGATCCTGCGGATGCCTTGGCGAGCCAGCTCCACGCGATCGACGATCACAAAGCCGGGCTGGATCGGGCCCGCGATCGCCTGGCGAATGCCCGCTCCACCGCCGAGTTCCTAGATAAAAAAACCGTCGAGCTGAATCGCCGTCTCGAGGAGGTGCGCGAGGGGCTTCAAGCCGTTTGGCATGATCTCACGCCGCTCGGGCCGCCGCTGCTCGACCTCGCCCAACCCGTGGAAGCCTGGGACGCGATCCTCACTTGGCGTGAGATGCGCCTGCCCGCGCTCGACTTGGAAGGCGAACAGGGCGGCCAGCGTCTGGCGGCCATCAATGCCGAGATCGACGAGGCCCAAGCCCAGTTGGGGTCGGATCTCGAAGCGGCAGGGCTTGACACCGACCTGGCGGGAGCGCGCGAAGCTTTGGCGGTCGCCCTCACCACTGTCACGTCTGACATCGCCGGCGTCGAGGAAGCGCGCGAGGCCGTCGAGCAGGTTGGCTTAGAACGCGATCGCGTGAACGCCGAGCGCGAGCTCGCCAAGAAGCTTGCAGGTGAGTTGGCTGCCAACAAGTTCAAGAAGTGGATCTTCGATGAGGTGTTCCGAGCGTTGGTGGAGGGAGCGAACCTGCGCCTCGCCGATCTGACCTCGGGGCAGTACGAGCTGGCCGTCACAGATAATGATTTCGAAGTCATCGACCGTTTCGCAGCCGACAAACGTCGCGGGGTCAAATCGCTCTCGGGAGGAGAAACCTTTCTCGTCTCGCTGGCCCTGGCGATCGCCCTCGCCGACGAGGTGGCGGCGGCCGCGGGGAGTCACGTCGCTCTCGACTCGTTCTTTCTCGATGAGGGGTTTGGCACGCTCGACACCGAGTCGCTCGACGTGGTCGCCCGAGTGATCGCCGAGCTCGGAGCCGCGGGGAAAACTGTAGGCATCGTCACTCACGTCGAGGAGCTGGCCGATCAGATGCCGGTGCGATACGAGGTGCGCCGGGTCGGTGGCTCTGGCACCGTGACCCAGGTTGGTGCCGCATGAAGTTCTCGGTCCAGGCGTGGGCACCCGAGTACGGGCCGACGGCCGGCCAGGAGCTCGGCGAAGGTGACACGGTCGATGTCAACCCCGAGCTCCGCGAGAGCGATTGGCGTCCGCTCGCAGTCGGCACCGACCCGGCTCCCGAAGCCCTCTTCGTTGACGGTGTCAGAAGAGTTGACGCCAACCTCTGGATCGAGAGCCCGGAAGGGGCAATCGTGCTCGCTCTGGCCGCGAGCTATGCCGCCGGGGCTGTGCTCAGCAACCATCGGGCGACGGTCATCGCCGAGGAGGTCAGGCGGGGCATCTTCACCTCGGCGCCGAACGCCGAATCGGTTACCACCCGCTATGGCGACTATCAGGTCCATCTCACCGAGGGAGACCTGCCCGAGAAGCTGTGGCTCGGTCTGCAAGGCCAGATGTCGGTGCTGGAGGGAATGGTGGCGGCGGCGCACATCGACGTCCCACTAATTGTCGTGGACGGGCCGTTGTCGCACCGGCGCCATGTTCCCGGGGCGGTGGGATACATCAAGACCCAACATGTCCATTACCTCCCGGAGCCGCTCCGTCCGATCCTTGGCCGCCTCCAAGCCGGCGAGCGCACCCCGATCTTTCTTATCGGCGGGGGAGCTTGGAACCGGCTGTCCTGGTACGCGAAGCTTCCTCTCAAGTCGTCTACCTCCGTCGACGGGCTGATCCGGGCAGAAGTGGCAGCCGCGGACCTCGATTCGGCCCGTCGGGTCGCCGACCTGATGACGGCCACGATCCTCCGCTTCGCCTCGGAAGCCCACAAAGACCCGCGAGCGCCACAGAACCTTTATCCGATCGGCGGTCTCGAGCGACGCCTGCGCCACCGCCTTGGAGATCGCGAGCTCATGATCAGAGGTTTGCGGCGACTGGCGACGAGTTAGCGTTGCCTCATGTTTAGCTCTATTTCTGAACTTGACGATGCGGTTGGGACCCATCTCGGTTACTCGGATTGGATCGATATCACCCAGGAGCGCATCAACCTTTTCGCCGAGGCCGCGAGTGATCATCAATGGATCCATATCGACCCTGAGCGGGCCGCGCAGGGACCCTTCGGCACAACGATTGCCCACGGCTACTTGACCTTGTCGCTGGCGGTCCCGGCCACAAAGGACCTTCTCCATGTTGAAGGCGCCCAGATGGGGATCAACTACGGCGCCAACAAGGTTCGTTTCATCTCCCCGGTCCCGGTCGACTCGCGAGTTCGGGCGGGAGCGAGCGTCGCCGCCGTCGAGGATTTCGGCGGCGGCCGGGCGGTCACGCTCGACGTGACGTTCGAGATCGAGGGCGCCGAGAAACCGGCCTGCGTTGCCCAGGTGATCTTCCGAATCTACGGCTGACTAGCTCTCCGATTTAGAGGCGCGGGTCATCAAGGTCATGACAGCTTGGCGCGGGTGGTGACCTTCGTAGAGCACCTTGCCGACTTGCTGGGCGATCGGCATCTCGACTCCCGCCCGGTTCGCCAGCTCCAGCACTGCTTTGGTGGTCTTGATCCCTTCGGCCACCATGTTCATCTCGCCGGTGATCTGTTCGAGCCTTTTCCCGGCCGCCAATCCCACTCCCACCCGATGGTTGCGGCTTTGCGACGACGTGCAGGTGGCAATTAGGTCACCCATGCCGGCCAGGCCGGCGAATGTGGCAGGTGCGCCTCCCAACGCGACGCCGAGCCGGGTGAGCTCGGCCAAGGCTCGGGTGATCAGCGCGGCGCGGGTGTTGTCGCCAAAGCCGAGCCCGGTTGACATGCCCGCCGCGATCGCCATCACGTTCTTCAAGCTGCCGGCGAGCTCGCATCCCACCACATCGTCATTGGTGTAGACCCGGAACGTCGGACCGGCAAAGGTGGCTTGGACCTGTTTGGCGGCCTCCTGATCCTGCATTGCCACTACCGCCGCGGTCGGGCTCCCCGCCATCACCTCTGCCGCCAGGTTGGGACCGGTGAGCACGCCGACCCGGTCGGAGACGTGCGTTGGGAAGCCCTCCGCGATGATCTCGGTCATGCGACAAAGTGTCTCGACTTCGATGCCTTTGGTCAGCGAGATGATCGGAACCTGGGCGGGGACCGATCTGATCTCATCGACTATGGCCCGAAATCCGTGGGATGGAACTGCCAGGGCGAGGATGCCCGCACCGGCCACCGCCTCCGCTAGATCTGCGGTCGACCGAAGTCCAAAGGGAAGCCGCACGCCCGGTAAATAGTCGGGGTTCTCGCTCTGACGATTGATCGCCTCGGCCAGCTCGGACCGGCGAGCCCAGAGTGTCACCGCATTCTCCCGAGCCGCCAGCGCCGCGACGGCAGTGCCCCACGATCCTGCCCCAATGACGGTCACCTGCTCCATTCGTTCGCAAATGTAAGCCACAATGCCCGGCTCCATGGAACGGCTCGGCATCGTCGGATTTCCCAACTCGGGCAAGACCACCCTTTTCAACGCTCTTACCGGGCTCAATGCGGCAACCGCGCCCCATGCCTACACCACCGTCGAGCCCAACATCGGGGTGGCGCGGGTTCCGGATGTGCGGCTCGAACAAATCGCCGTGATCGAAGGATCAGCCAAGGTGACGCAGGCAACGATCGAGTTGATCGACCTTCCCGCCTGGTCCAGGGCGGGAATCGGTGGTCAATTCCTGGGCCGGCTCCGCGACGTGGAGGCCTTGGCAGTGGTATTGAGAGAAGACCCGCTGGGCCAAGCGGAAGAGCTGCTGCTGGAGCTCACCGTGGCTGATCACGACGTGTTCGCCAAGAAGCACGAGCGGTTGGTCAAAGAGGCGGCAGCCGATAAAGCAAAAGCGGGGGCCGTGGCGGCGATTGCCGAGGCGAGCGAGGTGCTGGCGGGTGGTGAAGCACTCCGCCTGCGGGAGTGGAGCGACGGGGCGCGCACGGCATTTCGGGACCTCGCACCGTTGACCCTAAAGCCTGTGCTGTGGGTGATCAATGTCGACGAGGAAACCACCGAAGCAGAGAACTTGCGAGCGTCATTGCGGTCGGTGGTGCCTCCACAAGACGTGGTCGTCGTGATCAGCGCCAAGCTCGAGGAAGAGGGAGCGCAGTTGCCGGAGGCGGAACGGGCGGAGCTTTTCGCGGGCTTGGGGCTGGGCGAAGGAGCCCTGGCCACGATGGTGCGAGCCACCTATCAGAGCCTCGGCCTTATCTCGTTTTACACCGTCGGGCCCAAGGAGTCCCGGGCGTGGACCGTCAGGGCAGGCGCACTGGCGCCGGAGGCGGCGGGAAAGATCCATTCCGACCTCGAACGGGGATTCATCCGGGCCGAGGTCGCGTCGATCGACGACGTGATTGCCGCTGGGGGCTGGGATGCCGCCAAGCGTGCCGGGTTAGTGCGTGTCGAGGGAAAGTCGTATGAGGTGGCCGGCGCCGATGTGTTGCTCATCCGCTTCTCGGTTTGAGTTGAATCTGGAGGCAATCTTCACGTATGATCGGGTCACTAGCTGCCAGATGCCCCCACATCTGGCGGCGTACCCCCACGACAGGGTTTTGAGCGGGAACCCCCCTGGCGCCCGCCCGATGGAGTCCCTGTCGGCTCTTCGAAAGAAGGGCGAGCGGGGCTCCGGTTTCCCCCTTGCCGGAGCCCCGCACACCTTTGAGGAGGAGAACCTTGGAACTACTCACCGAGTTTTCCCGCCGCCATATCGGGCCGCGACCCGCGGATGTCCAAAAGATGCTGGCAGAGATCGGCGCCGATTCGCTCGACGAGCTCATTGCCCAGACTGTGCCGGGTGGGATCAGGTCGAGCGAGGACCTTTTGCTCGACGCTCCGCTCACCGAACCGCAGGCGATGGCGGAGCTCACACGGCTCGCGGCCGAGAACCGGGTGCTCACTTCCATGATTGGCCTCGGCTATTACGACACCTTCACGCCCGCGGTGATCAGGCGCAATGTGCTCGAGAACCCGGGTTGGTACACCGCCTACACCCCCTACCAGCCCGAGATCTCCCAGGGCCGGCTGGAGGTGATGCTCACCTTTCAGACAATGGTGTCGGATTTGACGGGGCTCGACATCGCCAACGCATCGTTGCTCGACGAAGGAACCGCGGCGGCCGAAGCCATGACGATGTGCCGGCGGCTCGCCAAGACTGAATCCAAAGTGTTCTGGATTGACCGCGATTGCCACCCACAGACGATCGCCGTGGTGGCCACCAGGGCCCAGCCGGTTGGCATTGAGCTTCGGGTGGCGGATCCCGCAGAATTTGACCTCAGCGATGCCTTCGGCGTGTTGCTCGCCTACCCAGGATCTTCAGGTGAGATCTGCGACCACGAGCAAACAGTCGCTGCTGCCCATGAGGCCGGGGCGCTAGTGGCAGTGGCGACCGACTTGCTCGCCCTCACCCTCCTCCCGCCGCCGGGCGCTTGGGGCGTCGACGTTGCGGTCGGCTCGACCCAGCGATTCGGGGTCCCGCTCGGGTTCGGCGGCCCTCATGCCGCGTTCATCGCCACCCGCGAGGCGCATGTGCGAGCGCTGCCGGGGCGGCTGGTGGGGGCGGCCAAAGACCGGGCAGGGCGGACGGCTTTTCGTCTCGCTCTCCAGACCCGCGAGCAACACATCCGACGAGAGAAGGCGACTTCGAATGTTTGCACCGCACAGGTGCTGCTGGCGGTGATGGCGGCGCTCTACGCGTGCTGGCACGGGCCGGAAGGCTTGGTAGGTATCGCTCGCAAGATCCATCACTTGGCGGGACGTTTGGTGGCGTCGCTGCAGAACGCTGGCTTCGAGGTCGAGAACCGTCATTGGTTCGACACGATCACGGTCAAGGTCGAAGGGAAGGCTGACGACATCATCGCGACAGCTGGCTCTGCGGGAATCAATCTGCGCCGAGTCGATCCCGACCGGGTGGGCATCGCTTTCGATGAGACCCATGACGAGGAGATCCTCGACCGCCTGGTGGGGATCTTCGGAGTTGAGCTCGTCGAGCGCGGCGAGGAAGGGATCAGCGAGTGGAGGACGGGCGAGTTCCTGA
The DNA here is from genome assembly GCA_013812505.1 of Acidimicrobiia bacterium. Lineage (GTDB taxonomy): Bacteria > Actinomycetota > Acidimicrobiia > Spongiisociales > ZC4RG35 > JACCTH01. The sequence goes on from JACCTH010000082.1 coordinate 59,777, forward strand.
CTCACGAAGTGTTCCATCGATATCGATCGGAGCATGAGATGCTCCGCTACCTCCGTCGCATGGCCGAGCGCGACCTAGCTCTTGATCGAACGATGATCCCGTTGGGATCCTGCACGATGAAGCTCAATGCGACTACCGAGATGCTGCCGATCACCCTCGAAGGCTTTGCTCGCATGCATCCGTTCGCACCCAGCGAGCAGACCGCGGGCTACCGCCAGCTGATCACGGAGTTGGAGTCCTTTCTGGAGGCGATAACTGGCTATGACCGCGTCTCCCTGCAACCGAATGCCGGATCGCAGGGTGAGCTGGCTGGTCTCCTGGCGATCAGGGCGTATCACCGTTCGCGAGGAGACGAGGCCCGCGATCTCTGCTTGATCCCCTCATCGGCCCATGGGACCAATGCAGCTTCGGCGGTGATGGCGGGGATGCGGGTTCTGGTAGTGGCCTGCGACGAGCAAGGAAATGTTGACCTTTCCGATCTCGAAGAAAAGGCGGCGGCTCAGGCCGAGCGACTGGCCGCGGCCATCGTCACCTATCCGTCGACCCACGGAGTCTTCGAGGAGGGGATCAGCCGGCTGTGCGAGATCGTCCATGAGCACGGGGGTCAGGTCTATGTCGACGGCGCCAATCTCAACGCGCTTGTGGGTCTCGCTCGGCCCGGGCGGTTTGGGGCCGACGTCTCGCATCTGAATCTGCACAAAACCTTCACGATTCCCCACGGCGGTGGCGGTCCGGGGATCGGCCCGATTGGGGTGGGAGGCCATCTCAGTCCCTTTCTTCCCAACCATCCGCTGATCCCTGACGCCGGCCCCGAAACCGGGATTGGGCCGGTCTCATCGGCGCCTTGGGGATCGGCCGGCATTCTTCCGATCCCCTACACCTACATCCGGCTCATGGGCGCGGCCGGCCTCCGCCGGGCGACAGAAGTGGCGATCCTCAATGCCAATTACCTCGCCCACAAACTTCATCCCCACTTTCCCGTGCTTTACACGGGGCGGGCGGGGCGGGTGGCTCACGAGTGCATCCTCGACCTCCGACCGATCACGCGGGCGACGGGCATCACTGCCGAAGACGTGGCGAAGCGGTTGGCGGACTATGGATTTCATGCGCCCACCCTCAGCTTTCCCGTTCCTGGCACTCTGATGGTCGAGCCCACCGAGAGCGAATCCCTCGAGGAGATGGACCGGTTTTGCGAGGCCATGATTGCGATTCGGGCGGAGATCGCCAAGGTGGAAAGCGGGGAGTGGACCGAAGCCGAAAGCCCGCTCCGTAATGCTCCCCATACCGCGGACGATGTCATTCGGGACGGCTGGGATCTGCCTTACAGCCGGGAGCTGGCTGCTTTTCCGGTCGATCGATTGCGCCGGGCGAAGTACTGGCCGCCCGTGTCAAGGGTCGATGGCGCTGCCGGCGACCGGAATTTGATCTGCGCCTGCCCGCCGCTGTCGGAATACAGCCCCGACTAGGCCTTTAGTGATGATCCCCTACAGCGGTAGGTGCGCAATTCCGATTAAGTACTAGTCCTGACGGTTGCCCGAGAGGATCACTTGCAGTTCAAGGGTTCATTGCGCTCACCCGGTGACCGTGGTCCCGGGATCAGAGTTTCCCTAGAGGTGGACTCCTACCACCTCCAGATTCACCGCGGCTCAGAGCTGATGGGTCGTTGGTACCTGGCCGATGTCGAGGCGGTTCGAGACGTCGCCGAACGTTTCACCCTTTTCCTCGGCGAGGATGAGATGCAGTTTCTTGCCGATGACGCCCTCGTCTTTGCTTACGAAGGGCTAACCCAAATGCAGCAAGCCTGGGTCAACGCCCAGAAGCGGAAGCGCCGGCACCGCCGCGCCGCTGAGGAGTCCGCTCGCCGCAAAGACGAGGCCCCAGAGGAACCAACGCCACCTCCGGAGCCAAGCACACGTCGGGTCAAGCCACCGACTTCGGAGCTAGCCAAGAAACTGGCGGCGATTGCGGCTGCGGAGGATGCCGCCGAGGTCGGACAAAACGGAGGTTTCGGCCTTCCGTCGGAAGAAAGCGGCGGCGGGAACGGCAGGGCGCTGCGCCGCCGATATGAAGCTCTGGGCATCGCTGCCCGCCAAGTGCAGGAAGTCGTCATCCCGGTGGAACCGGACTCTGAGGTTGCCGTACCTGTCGAGCCGCTTGTAGTTGTGGAGCCGCTTGTAGTTGTCGAGGCGGTTGTACCTGTCGAGCCGATTGCGCCCGTCGAGCCGGCCGTCGAACTTGTAGAACCGGTTGCACCCGTCGAGCCGGCGATCGCACCTGTCATCCCGGTTGTACTCATAGAGGCGGCCGCACCGGTCGAGCCGATTGCACCCGTCGAGCCGGTTGTACCGGTCGAGGCGGTCGTTAAGCATTCCGACAATGTCGAGCAGGCCCAAAAGCCCCTCGAGCTTCGCAACTATGGGCACCATCCACTCGAGAGCAGCACCGGCCTGTTGGGCAAGCTACGCCGGGCACCCAAGATCGCCGAGGGCCACGAGCACATTTATCAGGAGTCACGCTCTGTCTTTGGACTGATGCGACGCGTCTGTGTCGAGTGCTCGTACGTCTCGATCAGCACATACGACTAGTCCAGTGTTCGCAGCGGTCCCCAATTTTTGGACAGCGTCCAGTTGGGTGTCGCCCTCGTGGGCGTGAATGGCCTGGTCAGGACTGGTTAGGTGGTAGGTATCCAGCAAATCAACGGGTAAGAGGCCGCGATTAGGGTTCCGACCTCCCGGCCTCAGCCTCGATCACCGCATCAACAAGGAAAAGGAAACCAGCTGGGGTCGGCCGGCGCGAGATGGAACCGCCTCGATCGAGCGTCCATCGCCCCTCGCGGGCACATTCACCGAAATTTGTCCCCACAGGAAACCTCAAAACGTAATTCGTCGTCACAAGCACTAGTACGACACGCTATGGGACAAATTATGAAAACTGGTTTCTTGTCGGGACAAATTAGGTGCGCCCCCGACGAGCCGGCCGCTCTACGCAAGAATGAAAAGAGGACCGGCGGGTGCCGGTCCTCTTTCGTTTCCCTACTAAGGGGATCTACTTCTTCTTGGCGGTGCTCTTTCGTGCAGCCTTCTTGGCTGGAGCCTTCCTTACCGCCGCCTTGCGAGCGGGGGCCTTCTTCTTGGCAGTTGTCTTCTTTGCCGCCTTCTTGGCCGGAGCCCTCTTAGCTGCAGCCTTCTTGGCGGGCCTCTTAGCCGCTGCCTTCTTCGTAGCCATCTGTCCTCCTGTCGAAGCGTGTCTTAGCGACACGTGCACTTAAGTAGAACATTCAAGTCGATTGTCAAGATATTCGTCAAGAGTTAGTTAACAGGGTTAAGCATTGCTTTTGTGATCATGGCTTCGATGTACTCGATAGCGTGGGTATATCCCTTTTCCACTTCGAAAGCGTTGAAGTGGAGGACCCGAGCCACCCAAAGTTGGAACGCGACCGTCTGCCAATCAAGATCCGACGGGACTGCTCGAGTTATCAACACCCTCAAGATGTCGAGCCACCTGGTGGTGTCAAACGTCTCCAACTGCTTCTTATTCAACGCTTCCGCATACTCGGGTTTGAATTGGGTCCGGAGTAGTTCGCGCTGGGAAGCCGTCAACGGCTTTTGCAAGATCTTCTCGGAAGCCGGCGCATCGAATGCCACGACATTGAGCAGATCCAGCGTGGGAGGGGAATGCGAGTCGGTGTGGTGCGCTACTTGTTGCGGCTCGGAGTCCCGCATCAGCAGTTGCAAAGCCCCCAGGCATTCCCAAAACATGGTCTTGAGCTCTGCGAGGCTCCCATAAAGTTGGTGATCTTTGCCTGCGACGACGTAGTTCTCGTATATCGAGAATCCCAGGTGAGCAGTGATCCCGGTGATGGCGGTGTCGATGCCCCAGTCGCTTTGCTCGCGGACCAACCGCTCGCTGGCGATCGCGGTCGCTGATCGACGGGTGAAGGCGATTTCCCCAGAGAGAGGTTGCTTGAGGCGGGCGAGCGCCGTGTATGGCCAGCGCATGGCCAAGGCCGGCCGTACCAGCATCGCCGTAACCATCCCGTCCGTGGCGGCGCGGGGGTAAAAGTGACGGACCGTGTCAAAACCGAGGTCGAGGCCGGATTCGGCTTGATCGATCCAGCTCATCTCAAACGTTTTGATATCCGCGTCGTAGAAGTGGAGACGATCACATTTCGACCGAAGGAAGTAGTCGAACCCGGTGTTGATGGCGTCTCCTTTGCCCGCACGCAGACGGCCGATCCGCCGTTGGGGAATGATCCGGAGGCCGCTCGCCAGGGCCTTGACGGCGCGGACAGTCTCAGGATCATCGCCGTGGATCCCTACTACCTCTGAGACCCGCGGGTGCGTTGCCGCCAGCTCGAGAGTACGAACGACTAGCTCAGGATCTTCGGCCAGGAATGGGACCACCACCATCGTCGACGTTGGGGTCGATGGGCTCACAAGCACTCCGCGATACGCTACCGACGATGTCTTCCATCGTGCCCGTCGTCCTCTCGGGCGGCGTTGGTACCCGCCTCTGGCCGCTGTCCCGGCAAGGAGAACCGAAGCAATTCCAAACTTTGATCGGATCCGACAGCATGCTCGCCCAGACCCTCGCCAGGGTCGAAGGCCTGGGCGACCGAACGTTGATCGTCGCCGGTCTCGCTCACGTTCCCGAACTTCAGGCCACGGATGCACAGATCCTGGCGGAGCCGGCAGGCCGCAACACGGCGCCGGCAGTGGCGGCGGCAGCACTCTCTTGCAGCCCCGATGACATTTTGATCGTGATGCCTGCCGACCATCACATCTCCGACCTCACTGCGTTTCGCGGCGCCCTGGAGCACGCCATCACCGCGGCCCGGGACGGCTGGCTGACCACCTTCGGGATCGTTCCCGACCGACCCGAAACCGGCTACGGATACCTGGTTCCGGAAAGTTCCGAAGACTCCCCAGCACGCCGGATCGTTGAGTTCATCGAGAAGCCCAATTCAGAAACCGCCTCTCAGCTCATCGCTAAGGGGGCGTTGTGGAACAGCGGGATGTTCGTTTTCCCGGTTGCCGTCCTCCTGGCAGAGCTCGAGAGGCTGCAACCGGAGCTGTTGACTGTCGTCCGGGCCGCCGTCGCCTCGGCGACAACACACTCATGGGGGAGACAGTTGGGCACCGACTTTCTAACGGCACCCAACTTGTCGATCGACGTGGCGGTCATGGAGAAGACCCCGCAGGCGGCGGTGGTGCGCCTGAAAGCGGGTTGGAGCGACATCGGCTCTTGGTCGGCAGTTTGGGACTTAGGAGCAAAGGATCGCTCCGGCAATGTGGTTGTCGGGCCGGTGACGATGCTCGACTCGGCGCGGAACTATTTGCGCTCGGATGGACCTCCACTGGCGGTGAGCGGGGTCGAGGACCTGATCGTGGTGGCGACGCTGTCGGGAGTTCTGGTGACCAAACGCGATCGTGCGCAATCGGTGAAGGATCTATTCGAGCTGATCGATCCCGAGGACCGTTGAGTGTGGCGAAGTTGGGAGCTCTTCTTTTGGCATTCTTGGCAGTCAGTTGCGTCGGCCGTCCCCCGCCGGAGGCGACCGGGACTGAGATCTACGAACAGGTTTGCGCCCGCTGCCATGGCGATGATCTGAGCGGTGGCCTCGGCCCCGCGCTCGGACCCGAGTCGAACTCTGCCGAGCAGGACGCCGAGTTTCTGCGCCTCACCATTGCTCATGGCAGAGGTCGGATGCCTTCGTTCCGCAACACTCTCACCGCAGAGCAGATCGACCGGGTCATCGAATTCATAAGGTCGAAGCAGTGACCGATCTTGAGTTCCTCGAGCTCTATCCGGTCTCGATCCCGATGCTGCACCGTTTTCGAAGGGTCGATCGGCGGGAGGCGGTGCTTATCCGCGGGCCGGCCGGTTGGGGCGAGTTTTCACCATTTCCCGACTATCCCGTTGAGGTCACTACCAGATGGCTGGCCGCTGCCCTCGAGGCCGCCTGCAGCACCTGGCCTGAACCGCTGCGCGACCGAGTTCCAGTGAACGTGACCGTGCCAGCCGTTGATTCGGTGGTCGCCTGGCGCATGGTGAAGGACTCGGGTTGTCGAACTGCGAAGGTGAAGGTCGCCGACCCGGGGCAGCGATTCGTCGACGACTACACCCGATTGGAAGCAGTCCGCGACGCTCTCGGCCCTGCGGGAAAGCTGCGAATCGACGTCAACGCCGCCTGGAGCCTTGACGAGGCAACCGAGAGACTGGAGAGCTTTGCGACCTTCGATCTCGAGTACGCCGAACAGCCGGTGCGCTCGCTGGAGGACATGATCGAGCTGCGCAGGCGGGTGCCGGTGAGGATCGCCGCCGACGAGGCGATCCGTCTCGCCGCCGATCCGCTTGAGGTGGCCGAACGGGGAGCGGCCGACGTGATCGTGGTCAAGGTTCAACCTCTGGGCGGGATCGGGCGCGCGCTTGACCTGGCGCGGCGGTCTGGCCTCCCCATCGTCGTCTCCTCGGCACTGGAAACCTCAGTCGGCATCGCCGCCGGACTCGCTGCGGCCGCCGCCCTTCCGGAGCTGATGTTTGCCTGCGGTTTGGGGACCGTCACCCTGCTGGTCGGCGACGTGGTCGAAGATTCGCTTGTGCCCGTCGACGGTGAGCTCACGGTGCGCCGGCCCGAACCCACGCTCGAGCTACTCGAGCGTTATGCCCCCGAGCGCGACGTCGCCGCCGGTCTCCTGCGCCGCGTGCGCTGGGCGGCCGAGGTGCTGGCATGAAGCTGCTGGCATGACGATGCCGAACCCATCGTGGGCGATGGCGACAGTGATCATCGACGAGCTGGTGCGCAACGGGATCGAGCAAGTAGTGGTGGCCCCCGGGTCGCGTTCGGGGGCACTGTCGATGGTGGCCGCCGGAGATTCAAGGCTCCGCCTCACGGTGGCAATCGACGAACGATCGGCGGGCTTTTGGGCGGTCGGGTATGCGAAGGCGGCAGGTCGCGCGGCCGCGGTTCTAACGACCTCGGGGACGGCGGTCGCCAACCTGTTTCCCGCGGTGGTCGAGGCGAGCGAATCGCTGACGCCGCTCGTAGTCGTTACCTCAGATCGACCCTTCGATCTGCGGTTCACCGGGGCGAACCAGACCATTGACCAGTTCGAGATCTTTGGCCGGTATCCGCGCTTTTTTGCCGACGTATTCGAAGCAGTCGACGTTCCGGGCGAGAACGCCGAGTGGCGGGCCGTTGTTTGCAACGCGGTCGCTGCCGCGGTGAATGGCCCTGTGCACCTCAACGTTGGTTTTCGCGAACCGCTGGTGCCGGCCAGCGACGACGGCCGCGATGTCGCCATTCCCTATCAAAACGATGTCGTCGGCCGCCCGCAGGGCGAGCCCTGGGTTCGACCCGCGGAAGCGGTCCCGGCGGTTGACGTTCTCGAGCTCGGTGGACGCGATCTGGTGGTTGCCGGCGGCGGCGCCAGCCAACACCTCGTCGATGACGCGCTCGATTTCGGCATCCCGATCGTCGCCGAAGCCCATAGCAATTGTCGAGTTCCCGGCACTATCACCACGGCCCATCATTTGTTGAGCGGGGGCTTTAGGGAGTTGGTTCCGAGGAGGGTGATCGTTCTCGGGAGGGCGGGACTTTCTCGCCCACTGAGTCTGCTTATTCGACGCGTTCCGACCTTGTTGGTTCGTCCGGCGGCTGGCGATCCAACGCGCAAGAAGCTGCCGCTGGTTGAAGTCTCCGCCTTTGCTCCGGCTGAAATCGATCATTCCTGGCACTCGGCGTGGCTTGGGGCGGAGGAGGCGGCACGGCTCATCGTGGATGCCGAGCTCGACCGCGACTCGATCCTTACTGAACCGAGGGCGGCGAGAGACCTCTGGTCCACGGTTCCGGCCGGTTCGGTCCTCGCTGTCGGGTCATCGATGCCGGTTCGTGATCTCGATTGGTTTGCGCCCCCGCGGAACAACCTCCACGTTGTCTCCAATCGAGGCGCGTCGGGGATCGACGGTTTCATCTCCCTGGCTCTCGGAGCGGCAGCCGCGCGGCAGCCGGCCTATGGCTTGGTGGGAGACCTTTCGTTCTTTCACGACAGCAACGGCTTCCTCTCCACTCCGCGCCCCGATCTCACATTGGTTGTGATCAACAACCAGGGCGGCGGAATCTTCTCGTTCCTGCCCCAAGCCGAATTTCCCGAACACTTCGAGCGGGTCTTTGCAACTCCGGCGCCCGTCGATCTGGAGGCGCTCGCCCGTGCATATGGGTTGGAGCACGGAATGGTCAGAACGGCGGCCGAGCTGGGCGAAAGGTTGCAGGAGCGACCGACGGGGGTGTCGATCCTTGAAGTCAGGACCGACCGCAAAGACAATGTTGCCGTCCATCGCCGAATCACTCAGGCGGTGGTTGCGGGAGTGGGAGCTATTCGAGGGCTGACAGCATCGCCGCCAGCTTGAGCCTGGTCTCCTCGAGCTCGTCTTCGGGAATCGACCCCTCGACGATCCCGTTTCCGGCGAAGAGGCGAGCCCGGGCTCCCGAGAGCTCGGCGCACCGCAGTGCGATTGCGATTTCGCCATCCCCGTTGGCCCGGAAATAGCCAACCGGCCCCGCATAACGATTCCGATCCATCGCCTCGAGGTCTTTGATAATGCCTTCGGCGGCTGCGGTTGGAACCCCGCCGACCGCCGGAGTGGGGTGGAGCCGGGCCACCAATTCGAGGACGTGCTCATCGGAGTCGAGATGGCCACTGAAAGGCGTCGCCAGGTGCTGCACGTTGGCGAGGCGCATCAGCTCGGGGCTGGCCGGATGCGATAGGTCCGATGCGATTGATCTGAGGATCGCTCCGACGGGCGCGGCGGCAAGGCGATGCTCGGTCAGAGCTTTGGGATCGGACAGCATCTCCTTGCCGAGGATCTCGTCGTCTTCGTTGGTGAGGCCGCGGGCGGCGGTCCCAGCCAGGGTGACCGACTCGATCGCCAAGGCGGTCTTTCTGATCAGCAGCTCGGGGGAGGCGCCCACCAGGCCTTCGATCAGAAAGCGAAAGCAATCCGGAAAGCGATCGCTGAGGCGGGCGAGGATGCGGTGCGGGTCAAATCGTTGCTTCGACCACAACGCATGGTCGCGAGCCAGCACCACCTTTTCCACCTCTCTGCGCTCGATCATTTCGAGAATCGATCCAATCGCTTCCAACCACAAGTGATCGGGGAGGGAAGAGCCGGCGAACCGGGGACGGTCACGCTCGGGGGGAACCGCCACCGGTGCCGGTGGCATCAACGACGAGTCGCCGTGAAGGGTGGTTTCACCATCGGCCACCTCCACCACCAGTTCGGGCACGATCACGAGCGACCCCGAGGCCTCGCCATCGAAGGTGAAGCTGGCAAAAGTCACTGGCGCCGACACTGCGCGTGCCCTTTCAAAGCGTCCGTCTCCGGTCCCCGGATCGAAAATCGCCAAGCTGCCAAAACCCGCCAAGGTGATTGTTGGGCTCGCCCACCACACCCGCGGATGGCGGGCGAGGATCTCGGCGGGGTCCAACTGATCAGCGGTCAACTTGCAGGCGCCGCTTAGCGCCTTCGAGGAGGAGCGCCCGAAAATGGTGCTCAACCATCGTCCCTGCCGCCGGCAGCATGGTCGAGAACGCCCTAACGAGTCGCTCGGCTGCCTCGGCATCGCTTTCGGAGGTGACTTCCACGGAGTCGCGCACGAAGCGCGAGAAGATTTCGATCGACTGCTCGGCAATGGGTCGCATCGCCGCATCCATTTGGCGAGCGAGGTCAAGGAGCTCGCCCAAAGGCAGGCCGCTTTCCACGAGTTCCATCCCCGACCTGATCGGTTCGACATCGGCGGGGTCGAACAGGATCTCGGGTTCGTGTCGGGCCGGCTTGAGGAATCCCTCGCGCACCACCACCTCGAGCAGAGTGGGAGGCAGCTCGGTTCGGGCGGCGAGCTCGTCGAGGGTCAAAAGCTCGCTGGTCGGCAGGAGGGCATCGCGCAACGCCAAATCCCAAGGGTCGAGGGCCATTGGCATCAGGTTATTGCCGACACTTGCTCATCCCAACCAGTGAGGCGTCGCATAGTCGTCTGCACCTGGACGGCGTCGCCCGTCGTGCGAATCCGAATCCGACCTGATCCACGACCGGTGGCCAACCGGCCGATTTGCCGAGCCACGGCGGGCGCCGGGTCGACAATCACCACCTGCGCGCCGGCGAGATGATGGAGCACCGGGAGCAGAAACGGGTAATGGGTGCAGCCGAGGACAAGGGTGTCGGCGCCGGCTTCGAGAACCGGATCGAGGTGCATCGCGATGGCAGCTTCGACCTCAGGGCCAGCCACTTTGCCCGCCTCGACCAGGTCTGCCCACCCCGGGCAGGATCGGGCGACGATCTCGACGCCATCGGCGAAGCGCCCGACAACCGACGCAAACAACTCGCCTTGGAAGGTGGCATCAGTGGCGAGGACCCCGATGACTCCGCTTCTCGTGTAAGCCCGGGCCGGTTTCACCGCGGGCTCCATTCCGACGAACGACACCCCCGGATGGACGCGCCGGAGATCGTTGAGCGCGGCCGCCGACGCGGTGTTGCAGGCGATGGCAATCACGTCGGCTCCTTGCGCGAGAAGCCACCCGACATTGCGATGGCTCAGCTCTGCCACTTCGGTCAACGAGCACTGACCGTAGGGGGCATGCGCCGAGTCGGCGAGATAGAGCACATCGAGCCGGGGGTGGAGTCGGCGTAGCTCCCCCAGAACCGAGAGGCCACCGACGCCGGAGTCGAACATGCCGATCATCAAGGGGGAAGTATCGTCGCCGTTCCGTCGAACAAGGAGATGTCGTGGAGCTGTCAGGTGTGTCGGCCATCGTCACTGGCGGAGCCTCGGGCCTTGGCGCTGCCACCGTCCGTCGTTTGTCGGCTGCCGGTGCATTTGTGGTCGTGGCCGACCTCCAAGATGACAAAGGTGAGGCGACCGCTCGCGAAGTCGAAGGCGCCTACATCCACACCGACGTCACCAAAGAGGACCAGGTGCGGCAGGCTGTTGACGTGGCTATGGCCGCGAACCCGCTCCGGGCCGTTGTCAACTGTGCCGGGATCGGGCCTCCGGGTCGCACCCTCAACCGCGACGGAACCCCTCACGACCTCGATCACTTCCGCACCCTGATCGAGATCAACCTCATCGGCACCTTCAACACGATCCGCCTCGCGGCAGCGGCGATGGCCACTACCGAGCCGCTCGAGAACGGCCAGCGCGGGGCGATTGTCAATACGGCGTCCGTCGCCGCCTTCGACGGCCAAATCGGGCAGGCGGCATATTCGGCTTCGAAGGGCGGCATCGTCGGCATGACCCTGCCGATCGCTCGCGACCTGGCCTCGGTAGGCATCCGCGTCAACACCATCGCCCCCGGCATCATCGACACTCCGCTCTTGGCGGGATTGCCCGAACCGGCCCGGCTCTCGCTTGGCGAGCAGGTGCTCTTTCCGAAACGGTTGGGCCAACCCGATGAGTTCGCCGACCTCGCCCTGCTCCTAGTCACCCACGACTACATGAACGCCGAGACCATCCGCATGGACGGCGGCATCAGGATGGCGCCGAAATAGCTCGTTCTGTGGGCTGCGGTCGTTGTTGTACAACGATACGAACCCTGGGTTCGCAGTTTTAGGCGGCGAGACCGGAGACCTGGTGCTTCAGATGCGCGAGGATTGCGCCCATGCCGCGGACTCGTTGGGGGGTGACGACCTCCTCAAGGCCCATCTTCAAGTAGAAGTCGTTATCGACCTCGAGGATCGATTCCGGGTCCTCGCCGTCGAGCCCAGCTGACAGCAAGCCAGCGAAGCCGCGGACGGTTGGCGACTCCGGGGGAGCATCGAAGAACAGCTTGACCTTGCCCTCGTCGAGCCGGGTGGCCAGAAAGAAAGGCGTCTGGCATTCGTGCACCTGCTCGAGCTGGTCGCGATCGGAAGCCAGCTCGGGGGGCAAGGCAGGCAGGCGTCTGGCGAAGTCGAGCAACGCCTCAAGGCGAAACTGCCGGGGTGAGCTCGCGAATGCTTCGACGATCTGCTCGAGACGAGCGGGGAGTGACATCAGCCGCAATTCTACGGAAGGGGTTTTCACTACGGTGATAGTGTTAATCGTTGCGACGAAGAGTTGGGAGGAACTCATGACAGTTACGGCCGATCCCGCCGAGAAGTTTCAGTCTTACGCCCACCCTGAGCGTTTGGTGACGACTGACTGGGTGGCCGAACACCTCGATGATCCATCAGTGGTGATCGTCGAATCGGATGAGGACGTGCTCCTTTATCACACCGGCCATATCCCCGGCGCCATCAAGATCGACTGGGTGGCCGATCTCAACGACCAGTTGATGCGCGACTATCTCGACGCCGACCAGTTCGCGGCGCTCATGTCCCGTCATGGCATCAAGCCAGATTCGACGGTCGTGTTCTACGGCGACAACTTCAACTGGTGGGCGTCGTACGCGCTCTGGGTCTTTGAGCTCTTTGGCCATGCCGACACCCGAGTCCTTGATGGAGGACGGGCGAAGTGGGTCGCTGAAGGCCGAGAGATGACAACCGAAGAGACGGAGCGAAAGGCAAGCGATTATCCGGTACCGGTCCGGAGCGATCGCCGCATCCGCGCTTTCATCGGCGATGTCCTTCCCCATTCGAAGGAAGGCAAGCCGCTCATCGACGTTCGCTCACCGGAAGAGTTTCGCGGCGAACGGCTGCACATGCCTGAGTATCCGAACGAGGGCGCCCTTCGTGGCGGTCACATCCCCGGGGCACGCAACGTGCCGTGGAAGAAGGCAGCTAATGACGACGCCACGTTCAAGACTTACGATGATCTGCGCGACATTTACGTCGAGCAGGTCGGGCTCGACCCCCATGACGATGTCATCGCCTATTGCCGCATCGGGGAACGTTCCTCGCACACCTGGTTCGTCCTGACCCAGCTCTTGGGCTTTCCCACCGTCCGCAACTACGACGGGTCGTGGACTGAATACGGCAACGCAGTCCGGGTGCCGATCGAGAGACCCTAGAAAGACATCAGATATCAGACATCAGATTTCAGATCTGAACGGGGATCGGTCTGATGTCTGATGTCTGATGTCTGATGCCTATCGGAAGCGGCGGTCGTCTCTCGTAGCCGCGTGAGGACGTGGTCCGGCAAAGGCCCATCCATCCTCCAAACCCAGTTGCCCTCCTCTTTTCCGGGGGTGTTCATCCGCGCTTCCGAACCGAGACCCAGCAGGTCCTGCACGGGGACGATTGCGGTCTCCGCTTTCGAGGCCATCACCAGCTCGATTAGGTCCCAGTTGATCTCCTCGCCGCGGGTGCCGACGCGTTCTAGCAACCGTCGGCGATGACGAGTGAGCCGCCGGCGATCATGGCGGCGGTTGTTCCCCCAGAACCAGCCGACAGTGGTGTCGTTGTCGTGGGTCCCGGTGTAAGCCACTACGTCAGGAGGGAAGTTGTCAGGATTGTGGAGGGCGGTCTCCGGCTCGTCGTCAAAGCCAAACTGGCCGACCCGCATGCCCGGGAATCCAAATCGCTGACGGAGAGCGGTGACGTCTGGAGTGATGACTCCGAGGTCCTCGGCGATGATCGGGAGCTGGCTCTGGCCTGCCAGCTCTTGGAAAAGGCCCACGCCCGGACCCGGAACCCATCGTCCTTTGACGGCTGTGACCTCGGTGGCCGGGATCTCCCAGTAGGCGCAGAAGCCGCGGAAGTGGTCCACACGGACCAAATCGAAACGAGACAAGGACGCCGTCATGCGCTCGTTCCACCACTTGTAACCGTCAGCCCTGAGCAGGTCCCAGCGGTAAAGCGGATTTCCCCAGCGCTGGCCCGTCTTGGAGAAATAGTCGGGCGGAACCCCGGCCACCACGGTCGGGTTGCCGCGGTCGTCAAGCTCGAACAAATCCGGTTGCGACCAGACATCGGCCGAGTCGTGCGCCACAAAGATCGGCACGTCGCCGATCAACACGACACCGAGCTTGCGGCAATGGGCGCGCAAGGACTCCCACTGCTGGTGGAATAGATACTGGATGCCGACCTCAAGCTCCATTCGCCTGCGGACCTTGGCGATTGCCCGTGACAGCTCGGGTTGCTGCCGGAGCGCCAGCGCGCCGGGCCAGTCGGTCCAGGAGCGCAGGTCATTCGCTTCCTTCAACGCGGTATAGGCCGCGTAATTCTCCAGCCAGGGAGTTTTCAGAAACGAGGCGAGGCCACGATCGACTTCTTGTCGCGACGCCGCCTTGGACAACAGCTTCGACTTCTGTTTGATCAGCGGTCCGAATGCCACCTGATTTTTCGGAAGCTCGGTCAGGGGTTTGATCTCCCGGGCCGCGAGCAAGCCTCGTTCGACCAAATCGGGGAGGTCGATGAGTAACGGGTTGCCCGCGAAAGTCGAGGGTGATTGATAAGGCGAGTCGCGATATCCGGTGGGACCAACCGGAAGCATCTGCCAATAGCGCTGCCCAGCCTCGGCCAGGATGGTGGCGAGCTGTCTCGCCTCGTTCCCGATGGTCCCGATCCCATGGGGCGACGGAAGCGAGCTCACATGCACCAGGACTCCGCCTGCCCGAGGCGTCCGAATCCGAGCCAATCAGCCCACCAGGGCGAAACGAACCGTGAGATTCACTACGACCTCTGCCGCGCCGGCTTCGACCGGCATCGAATCGGAGGCCAGCTTGGCCATCGCCCTTGGCTCCGGCGAGCGACCATCCGCCTCGACGATCGCCGTCACCGACCCCAACCCGCGGCCGGCCAGAGCTGCGAGCTGCTCGGCCTTGGCTCGCGCTTCCTGGAACGCCATGTCGCGCGCCTGCGCGGCAACCGCCGATGGATCCCTGAGCGAGAACTCGATGCCGTTCATCTCGGCGCCGTTGCCAAGCGCGCTGAGCCCTGCCTGCAATTTCTCGCCTACCCGCTCCACCTCATCGAGGGCGACGCGCAGGGTATTGCGAGCGCGATAGCCGGCCGGGGCACCGTTGCGGTCGGTCTCCGCCCACAATGACAAGTCGGAGGTTTGCAGCGAGTCCCGAGTCACGCCGAGGCTGACCAGCACCTCGATCAGTCGGTGGGTCTTCTCGCCAACTTCGGCCAGGGCCGCGCCGGCTTCGGGTCGCTGCGCCGAAACGCCGAGGTTGATGGCGGCGCGGTCGGGGGCGGCCGAAGCCCGACCGGTGGCGGTGACGATCAAGCCGTTCTTCACTGGAGCCAAGATAGGGACAAATGGGACCCCTTCATGGATTGCGCGTTATCGAGATGGCGGGCATCGGCCCCATTCCCTTTGCGGGCATGATGCTCGCCGACTTCGGGGCCGACGTCATCAGAGTCGACCGACTGGCCTTGCCGACTCTGGCAGAGGTCGTGGGGGCCGACCCAACCGGCCGCGGCCGGCGATCGATCGCACTCGATCTCAAAAAACCCGAAGCCAACGAGATCGCCCTCCAGCTGGTCGACACCGCCGACATCTTCATCGAGGGTTTTCGGCCCGGCGTGATGGAGCGGCTGGGCTTGGGACCTGAGGTTTGTCTCCGACGGCGTCCCAGCTTGGTCTACGGACGGATGACCGGTTGGGGACAAGACGGCCCCCGCGCCAAAACCGCTGGCCATGACATCAACTATCTGTCGTTGACCGGGGTGCTGGCCGCGATTGGGACCAAGGAGCATTCGCTGCCGCCCCTCAATCTCATCGGCGATTACGGCGGGGGAGCCATGCTCCTCTTGGTGGGCGTCCTCGCCGGTGCCCTCGCCGCGCGCGGCGGTGGCGGGGGGCAAGTGGTCGACGCCGCCATGGTAGACGGGGTGTCGCTTCTCGCCTCGCTGGTTCACGGGCAGCTCGTCAACGGCGGCTGGGTCGAAGCAAGGCAGTCGAACCTCTTGGATGGCGGCGCCCCGTTTTATCGGACGTATCGGACGTCCGATGGCGAGGAAATGGCAGTTGGCGCCCTCGAGCCGCAGTTCTACGCCGACCTGCTGGCAGGTTTGGGTTTGACCGAGGCCGATCTGCCATCCCAACATGACCGAGACGGCTGGCCCGAGCTCACCCGCCGGTTTGCCGCCTCATTCGGTGCTCAGCCGCGAACTCATTGGGTCGAGGTTTTCACCAGAACCGACGCCTGTGTTTCCCCGGTGTTGAGTTGGAGCGAAGCCGTCGACGATCCGCACTTGCGGGCGCGTAGCGTCATGATCAGCGAGAACGGGATGCTTCAGGCTGCCCCGGCGCCTCGGTTCAGCGCCACTCCGCTTGATCCGATAAGGCCCTTGGTGAATGCCGGCGACGACACGAAGGTCATCTTGGCCAGCCTCGGTTACGACGAGGACGCCATCGTTAAGCTCATTGCCGACAAGGTCGTCGGAGCGCCCAAAGCGAGGAATTGATGGTCCCAAGAAACGTCGCCGCCGAAAGCGCGGCGATTGATGCCGCAGTCGAGGGCAAGACCCTCATCGCTCTTTTTGATCGAAACGCCAACACCTATGGCGACAAAGCTGCGTTCCACTGGAAGGAAGGCGATCTCTGGCGTCACCTCACCTGGGCGCAATATCGCAAAGCGGTCCACGAAGCAGCGGCCGGTCTGATCTCCATCGGAGTCAGCCCGAATGACTTCGTCGCCATCATGTCCGGCAACCGTCCCGAGCACGTCATCGCCGACTTGGCCGCGATCCATGCGGGCGCCGCCGGCGTGACGATCTATTCGACGCTCGCTCAGAACCAGATCCAATACGTCGCCTCTAACTGCGCGGCCAAAGTGGCGATCCTCGAGGACCTCTCGTTCATGAAACGGTGGGAAGCGATCAAAGACGAGCTTCCCGATCTGCAGTATGTCGTCTTGCTGGAAGGCGCCGAGAATTACGACACCGTCGATTGGGTCCTGCCCTGGGACGACCTTCTCGAACGGGGGCGCCAGGCACTGGCCTCTGACCCCGAGATAGTCGAACGCACGGCAAGCGGGGCGCGTCCCGACGGGCTTGCCACGTTGATCTATACCTCGGGCACCACCGGCGTTCCCAAAGGAGTGATGATCAGCCACCGCAACGTCGTGTGGACCGCCGAATGCCTACGGCGAGGGGCAAAGCTCGGCGACAACCCCCGCATGGTCTCGTACCTGCCGCTCGCTCACATCGCCGAGCGGATGTCAACTCACTATCTGGGCGTGTATCTCGCCGGCGAGGTTTGGTACTGCCCCGACATTGGTCTCGTCCTCGAGTATGTGCAGAAGGCTCGCCCAACGATGTTTGTCGCCGTCCCACGGGTGTGGGAGAAGTTCCACAACCGGCTCCAAGCTCGATTCGGCGAAGACCCCAAGCGCGAGAAGCTGATTCGCAACGCCGCTGCCCACGGGGCCGAGATGATGCGGCTCCAGCAATCGGGCAAGTCGATGGGGTTGCTCGATCGGGTCAAGCATGTGCTGTTCGAACGGGTCATCTATTCGAAGATTCGTCACGGGCTCGGGATGGACGCGCTCGAGGTGGCGATCACCGCCGCGGCCCCGATCAGCCCCGACCTCATCTACTTCTTCCGCGGCATCGGAGTGCCGCTGTTCGAGCTCTACGGGATGACCGAATCCACCGGCCCCGCCACCAGCAACCTCCCCGGCGAAGAAAGAATCGGCAGCGTCGGCAAGCCCTTGCCGGGGGTCGAGATCGCTCTGGGCGAGGACGGGGAGATTCTTATGCGCGGCGGCGTGATCACCGGCGGCTACTACCAGATGGCGGAGGAGTCGGCGGAGACCTTCGACTCAGAAGGCTGGCTCCACTCGGGCGATCTCGGCCGCTTCGATGACGACGGCTTTCTCCATATCGTGGGCCGGAAGAAGGACATCATCATCAACGCCGCCGGCAAGAACATCGCCCCGGCGAAGTTGGAAACGTCGATGAAGAACCATCCTCTGGTAGCGCAGGCGTGCATGGTCGGGGACGGCCGTCCCTTTATGTCGATGCTGCTTGCTATCGATTCCGAGGAAGCACCTGGCTGGGCAGGGAAGAACGGCGTTGTCTTCACCGACCTGCAGTCATTCAGCGAGCTGCCCGAGGTCCGCGCTGAGTTGCAGACAGCGTTGGACCTGGCCAACCAAGAGGTGTCGCGGGTCGAACAGATCAAGAAGTTCACGATCGTGTCCGATATTTGGACTCCTGACAGTGGTGAGATCACGCCGTCGCTCAAGCTCAAGCGCAATGTCGTGCTCGACAAGTACAAGAGCGCTATCGAAGGCATGTATTCCTAACAGGGGAGGACGCTTGGGGGAGAGCAAACCTTTGCAGTCGGTCGCGACCCTTCTCACGCTTGCCGCCCTGTTGCTCGCCACTCCTGCGGTCGGGCAAACCATCGACCCCTATGCCTCGGACCCGGTCGATCTAATCGCTTTGCGCGAGGAGACGCAGACCTACTCGAGTGGCATCGACATTTGGGAGGTCTGGATCTGCCAGGTCCCCAATGGCACCGTGCCCCTCACCGCGGCTGGGGTGGCGGCCACCGTCGAGGGCGGGGTTCGACCCTATTTTGAGTCAATCTCGGGCGGGAATTACGCCTCCAGCTTTCGAACAGGCGGAGTGGTGACGGCCTCCTCACCTTCGAGCTGGCCCGACAACCCGTTCATCTATCAGACCGAATGTGAGGACCTGGCCGCGGCGGCGGCGAACCCGGGTGCGTCCGGGGTGATCGTCGTGGTTAACGTCGACTACTCGGGTGGATATGCCACTGGCGGATTCCCCTGCCTCCCGGGGTTTCTCTGCCCCGAGACGTTCCCGGCCAACGGCCGCATTGCCGTTGTGGGCGCTGCCACGGTCGCGGTAATCGGCGGTTTTCCGCCCGCACTGCGAACCATTGCCCACGAAATCGGTCACACCGTTTTTTGGCCGCATTCATATGGCGGCTTGCTCGACTTCGAGAACGGCGTGGTCTACGAGTACGACAACCCGATGGACGTAATGAGCGGCGGGGACCACGAGACCCTCGACATCGGCACGATCGCCATCAACCGCTATGCCGCGGGCTGGATCGGGCCTGACAACGTCATCTTCCACCGCGGTGGCACGCTCACCTATCAGATTGGCTCGTCGAGCGGAGTGCAGATCCTGGTGCTTCCCACCGAGGTAACCGGCATCTATGAGACGGTCGGGGTCAGGTTCGCGTCGGGATACGACAGCGGGTTACCCGCCGAGGGAGTCGAGGTTTACCGAGTCGACCAATCGGCCGCGGTCTGTGACTTCGTGATCGCCGGGCAGTGCTCGGGCCCTGATCGAAGAATTAGTCAAGTTCCCGCCCTCGAAGATCCCGCGGCGACCGCTCACGTCTATCCGGAGGGCGCAACTTTTGTCGTCCGCGGGGTGACGATCACCGTCGGGACCCGGTTCGGAAACGCGTTCAATCTCCTCGTCAGCGGCGCCGCCGTGGCCGAGCGCTTTATCGATGAAAACGGCAACCCGCACGAATCAAACATCGAGTTCATTGCAGAGCACGGGATCACCCGTGGCTGCAACCCGCCGGTGGTCGACCGATTCTGCCCGGCGGGCATCGTCACTCGAGCAGAGATGGCGGCGTTCTTGTTGAGCGCCATCGGCCAGTCCCCGGCGACGAGTTATCAGGGCACCTTCAGCGACGTCCCGGCCGGCCTCTGGTACACGCCATATGTGGAGGCGCTTGCCGCCCTCGGCTACACGACCGGTCTGGGAGACGGGACCTACGCCCCGAACCAAGCGGTGTCGCGCGCTGAGATGGCTGCCTTCCTCGCCCGCGTCTTTGCGCTGGCGCCGGCTTCGAGCTCGGGCTTCTCCGATGTCGCAGCGGGGGAGTGGTACGCGAGCGCGGTGGACTCGATCCGCGCCGCCGGCATCACTACCGGCTGCACGCCGTCCACCTACTGCCCCCACGACGCCGTCCTCCGCGAACAGATGGCCACGTTCCTCGCCCGCGCATTGGGTTAATTTTGCGAACCCTGGGTTGGTATCCGTGCGGGACACGGATACCAGCCCACAGAATGAAAAAGCGGAGGCGAACTTGATCGATTTCATTGGGCGGGTGGCCATCGTCACCGGCGCCGGCGGGGGATTGGGACGGAGCTACGCCTGGGAGCTGGCGTGGCGCGGGGCGAAGGTCGTGGTAAACGACCTCGGCGGATCGGTCGATGGGACCGGAGCTTCGACCAAGGCTGCTGACGTTGTGGTCGAGGCGATCACTCAGGCCGGTGGAGAGGCGGTCGCCAACTACGAATCGGTCGCGACGGCTGCGGGGGGAGAAGCCATCGTCGAGGCTGCCCTCGAAAGCTTTGGACAAGTTGACATCGTCATCAACAATGCCGGCATCCTGCGCGACCGGAGCTTTGCCAATCTGACCTGGGAGGAGATCGACGGCGTCGTCAACACGCATTTGCTCGGCGCCTTCAACGTTTCCCAGCCCGCATTTCGGGCGATGAAGGAAGCCAACTATGGGCGGTTCGTTTTCACCTCATCGAACGCTGGGCTCTTTGGCAACTTCGGGCAGGCAAATTACGGCGCCGCCAAAGCCGGCCTCGTCGGCCTTTCCAACGTCATCGCCATCGAGGGCGCCAAATACGGGATCCAATCGAATGTAATCGCCCCGGTGGCGAGAACTCGCATGACCGAACAGTTGCTCGGACCGATGGCCGAATTGGTCGAACCTCTCCAGGTAACGCCGATGGTGGTCTTCCTCTGCTCGGAGCAAAACCCATTCACGCATGAGATCTTCACGGCTGGCGGCGGCCGCTACGGACGCATCTTCATCGGGACCAACAACGGGTGGTTCGCCGGCCGCGGGGTCTTTCCCACCGTCGATCACATCGCCTCCCACCTCGACGAGATTCGAGACATCAGCTCGTATGAGATTCCACTCTCATCTAATGAGGAGATCATGATCATCGGCCGGGCCCTCGCTGCTCCTCCGAGCGGAGTGATTCCTGATGCGCGGCGCTGGGTCGAGGTCAATATCTCGAGGGATCTGTTCGCAGATCAGATGGAGCCAGGCGAGGAAGCTAACGAAGGTTTTACCCATTGGGTTTCTTTGCCCGACTACCTACCCAATATCCTCAAGGACCCAGACCTCGCTCAGGATCTCACCCCGCTACTGGACGAGCTCAAGAAGCACCCCGAGATCTCACAAGCTGTCCATTACGATCGTGAGGTCGTGGCGGTGACGACCTCGATGGCAAGTGAGGACCTTCGCAGCCTCGTCGCCGCGTTTTTGCAACCGCATATTGCCGTCGACTGGCAGAAGGCAGATCGTCGTCCCTTCGACCTTGATGGCAGCACCTTTGCAGCCGGATACCCTGGTCCCCGGACGACTATCGAATAGACCGGATAGGCTCTTCTGCATGTCCACCAACCAGCAAGTCGACGCTGCGATCGATCGGCTACTGGCCGAATCGCCGCCCCGCGACCTCCCGCCGACGGAGTTCTGGGGCCATCAGTTCGACGCCGGATTGGCCTTTGTGCATTTCCCGCAAGGCGACGGTGGCCTCGGCCTCGCGCCCGGAGTGCAGCGGCATATCAACGAGCGTC
>JACCTH010000023.1 GCA_013812505.1 Acidimicrobiia bacterium
ACCGAATCGGACCTCCGGAGTATCGATTCGGTCGCGAAAACGGCGATTGGCAGCCCCGAGGGGATTTGAACCCCCGTTTCCGGCTTGAGAGGCCGGCGTCCTAGGCCACTGGACGACGGGGCCTTGGCTCGGGGGGAAGGACTTGAACCCTCAATAACAGGGCCAGAACCTGTCGTGTTACCGATTACACCACCCCCGAATGGGTACGCCCACAGAGGCGCTGTGCGGCTGAAATATTAACGGGAAACGACGCCCGGATAGTCTGTGGACATGCTTCCGATGATTGCCGGTTACGTCATGGGACAGCGGGCGGCGGCGCGTGCGTCAGGGATGGGCGCCGTCTCAGACGCAATGCGTGGGCTCGGCACTGTGACCGAGGTCGATGCGCTCAACGAGCGGGTGAATCGCCTGCTTCTGGTCACCGAGGCGATGTGGACGCTGCTCAAGAAGGATGGCCACACCGATGAGGAGCTCACCGCCCTGATCGCCGAGCTCGACGGCAGCGACGGTCAGGCCGATAACCGCAAGACCACCGCTCCCCTTACCTGCAAAACCTGTGGCTCCAAGGTGGCGGCTGGTCTGGCCAAGTGTCAGATCTGCGGCACCGCCACCGGGTCGCTACCTGGGCCGCTCGACGGGATCTAATGAGCCAACCCGAGCACCTTCATGCTTTAACCGGGGTGCCAATGCCAACTCGGGAAACCGTCTCCCAGGAGACCGGCCGCTACTGGGATCTGTGCCAGGAGAAGCTGGGGCTCGTGCCCAATGTCATTCGGGCGTATAGCTTCGACGACGAAAAGCTCGGCGCCTTCACCCGCATGTACAACGAGCTGATGCTCGGCCCTTCGGGATTGAGCAAGCTCGAGCGAGAAATGATCGCCGTCGTTGTTTCGTCGGTGAATCGCTGTTTCTACTGCCTCACCGCCCACGGCGCGGCGGTGCGCGAGCTGTCGAACGATCCGGCCTTGGGCGAATTGCTGGCGATGAACTATCGAACCGCCGAGCTCGACAAGCGAACCCGCGCGATGCTCGACTTCGCCTGGAAGCTGGCCGAAACCCCCGCCGAGGTCGAAGAGGCGGATCGGCAAAGCTTGCGCGAAGCCGGCTTCAGCGATCTCGACATCTGGGACATCGCCAGCATCACTGCCTTCTTCTCGATGTCTAACCGCATGTCGAGCGCCATCGACCTCCAGCCCAACCCGGAGTATCACTCGCAGGCTCGGTGATCGTGAAGTGAGATTGAGCTGAGCCGTCGTTGGCGATCAGGCTCACCTCACGCCAGCGCCTCGAGCAGCTGATCGATTGCAATCGTCCCGATGCCAACCTCCCGATCCGAAATCCCATAAGGGAGGATGAGCTGACCATCGTCGAGCAAAGCTCCGCACGAGTAGACCACATTGGGGACGTAGCCATCCCGGTCCGTCCAGTCAGGGCTGAGCAACGGTTCCTTGAGCCTCCCGATGATCCGATCAGGCTCTGCCAAATCGAGCAAAAGTGCGCCCAAGCGGTACACCCGCATGGGCCCCACTCCGTGGGTGATGACCAGCCAACCGGCCTCGGTCTCGATCGGGGACCCGCAATTGCCGATCTGGATCGCCTCCCAATCCGCTAAAGGTCCGGTCAGCCGTTCGGCGTTGTTCCATTGCCAGACGTCGTCAGTCCAGAGGACGTGCAGGTTGGTTTGGTCGTGTCGGGAGAGAGAAAGGTACTTGCCGTCGATTTTCCGTGGAAAAAGCGCCATCCCTTTGTTCTGGACGCAAGAGCCATGAAGCGTGGAGACGCTGAAACGCACGAAATCTGAAGTGGTGATGAGTTGGGGAAGGATGTGGCTGCCGTCAAAGGCGGTGTACGTTGCGAAGAAAGTGACCGAGCCATCGGTGTCGACAAAACGAACGAAGCGGGCATCCTCCATGCCGTTGCTGTCGGCAGGCCCGGCGGGGAATAGGACTCTCTCCGACAACGGCTGGTCCTCGAACACCAATTCGTAATTCGAGCTCGCCAACCATCGGAACATGTGCAGGGTCGTTTCGGCTTGCAAGGGGTGGACTCCATCCCTTGCTGTGACCCGTTCGATCGCGGCCGCGAGCGCGGTGGAATCGAAAGTGTCTCCCAGGAGATCGAGGATCATGTCGGCGATTTCATCCTCTGCCTCCATTTGTTCCAGCTTGGCCGCAAATCGATTGCGGTTGTGCACGACCTCAGATCGATTCCCGGCGGCGGCATAGGGTCCGGGAGCGTCAACTTCGATTCCGCCGTCGGGTCGACGTCGCCCTGTCCTGAACTCGATGGCCGAGATATGCCCTTCACCGATGGCGCGCAGACTGAGAATGAATTCGGACTCTCTTATGGCCACAATCGAGGGATTGGTCAGCGCTGCGCCCTCAATGGCGTATTCGTGAGTGAAGGTGGCCCCCAAGAGGAGTTGGAGGGAGGGGTCGGAAACTTTGGCCAGACTGGGGACCAGATCCTCGATGACGTTCAAGGATCTCGTCCATGCCGCCTCGAGATCGCGATGACGGCCTGCAAACTGCTTTCGTAACAGGTCGAGAGACTCGGTGATTTCGGAGGGGCCTTGACGGATAACACGATCGGCAATGCTTTGCAGGCGCTCTTTTTGTTCGTCAAGCCCACCAGTACCGCTCAGGTATGGCCTTGCGATGACCCGACTCGGCTCCGGATGGAGTCGAACCCCGGTGGGATGAACTTCGATCAATCCAGTTCCTCGCAGGACCGAAAAACCAATCGACAGCTAGAGAGTTTGACCAGAGTAAATCGGTTCGTCAGTGTCATGGGGAACCACTAAATTACATCAGAGCCGGCGCTTGGGTTCACGACCTATCAGTTTTTACCGGCGTCAAGAAATACAAGGCCTCGCCCAACGATGGTCTCGGCGGGTACGGTTGTGAGCGTGCGACTCAAGAAATCATTGCCCGCGCGCTCGATCTCTGGCCTTCTTGCTGGGCTCTTGGCGCTGCTGCCCGCTTGCACGCAGCAGGAGGAGCCATCACCGTCAACGATCGAGCAGGAAACGGCAGCTTCGAATCCGACGACCACCCTCGCGGCAAGTGCTCCATCGAAAATTGTGCCGCCCGCGCAGCCATATCTCGCCTTTGATGCGCCGGTTCTGCGTCGGACAGAAGAACCCACGCTACCGAACGAAACGTTCGAAGACGGGCGGATAGTCATTGAAATGGGTGAGTTCAGAGCCACCTTCGGGGGAGATGGGGTGCTCTCAGATGCCATCGTCGTGAGCGGTGCAGAGGCAGAAACGGCCCTGGCCTTGCGCCCCCTGGGCAGCGAGTTGAATCTGCTGGAAACGGTGGACGATGTGACGCCAGTGGCAGGAGACCATGGTGTCGGGTTGTCGGGCCGGAACGAGTGGGTCACGTACGACTTGCTGCTCGAGACTTTCGCATACAACCCCGGGTTGCTCCACTACGAGGTTGCAATAGAGCCCCATGCCCAGCTTCCCACCGGCACGGTCGAGCTCGAATGGAAATTCGTGAACCCGGACACGGGGGAAGAGGTAGCGGCGAATATGGAGTTCTTCGCCGAGCGCGCCTCCTTCGCGGCTCCGATCTTCTATGCCTATTCCGAGACGCTGGACGCGACCCTGCTCTATTGGTTCGATCTGACCCGAATCAATCCCTTTATCGAGGTCACGAGGTATGGCCCCGCAGGAACTGCAGGCCACCGTGGTCGAACATTTGGCCATACGCTCACGAGCACCGACCTGAGGAAGCTCCCAACTGGCGAGTCGGTGGCGCTGTACGACGCTTACCTCTTCCTAACACCAGGTCGGCCCGCTGACGAAGGCGCAATGTTCGAGGACTTTCTCCTACAGGTAAGTGATATTTACGACTTGATCGCCAAGCCCGAGATCTCCCTGCCCGACTGGCAAGCACTCGCGCAGGAAACGCTGACAGACCTCGATGATCCGGACACATGGGTGGAATTGAATGGAAAGCGGTACTGGCGCGCTTACGTTTCCGATACGCGTCAGAGCGCTGAGGCGATCACGCAGCTTGACGTCGGGCTGGGCGCGGCTCGCTACGCCGCACGCTACGGGGATGAGCAGGCGACGAGAATTGCCGAGCTGGCGGAAGCAACTCTGGAAGACTTCTACAACCCGCTCTTTGGCCTGGTTCAAAACAGTGGCCCGATCGCGGTCACTGGCTCTCAGGGGCGCGGCGACACCTGGTATGAGCTTGGCCATGTCCTCAAGATGGCCGAGTGGGGCTTGCTGGGGAGCGAGGTGGCCGCCGACATCGCGCTACGCAGCGCGGATGCGTGGATGGAATATGCCCACGCCGTCGACTATCGCTTTCACCGTTTCTACAACTTCCCCGACCCTGATAACCCCGCTGCGGCCTGGCAGGGAAGCGAGCGCGAGCCGGACGCCTCCGGCGGCTACGCGTACTACATGCTGCTGCTGCTTGAGCTGACAGGGGAGGAACGCTTTCTCGAAGAAGCCAAAGCAGCTGTAGAAGCCCTGGCCGGCCACGGCTTCCTTCTCGCCTATGAGACCCACATCACTGCGCAGGCGGCGGCTGCCTGCGCGCGCCTTTGGCAGATAACCGGAGACCCCCACTATCTCGCACTCTCCTACGGCCCGCTCGCCAACTTGGTGCGGCTCGCCTGGATCTGGGAGGTTGACTATGGACCAGCGGCAGAGGCCACCACGTTCTGGGGGCTCAACCCAACGCAGCGGTCAGGGGTCATCACCCCCAAGGAGCAATACGAAGCGTGGATCTACCTTGATGAGTACCTCCGGCTCGTACATGGAGCAGTCGACCCTTCCGTGGAGAAACTCGTCGCGGAATTTCTCAAGTACACGCTTGTGACCCTCGCCTACACGTTGCCACCACTCGCCCCGGAAGGAGTGGCGACCGAGAATCCTGCTGCCTATTCGACCGTGGCCGCGAATCGCCTGGATCTGTACATCCCACTGGAGGACATGCGCGATAGCTGGGGGACCTGGGGTGCGATCGGCCAGGAGGTCTACGGAGCAGGTATGGCGCCGACGCTCGCCGCCCTCGCCTACCGCGAGATCAATGGAGTCACGGTTTACAGCGGCTACCCCGCGGTCCTGACCGAGGACAACACCGCAGTTATCACCGGCATTCCTCCGTACGAGACACCGGTTCAGCTCTTCGGCGCGACGCTCGAAACGTTCGCCACGACTAGCTGCGGCGAGGCAGTTTGCGCGACCGTACCCGGCGGTGCGATGTTGTCTTTCGAGCCAAACTAGGTTCGCTCATCCTCCGGCTCTCGAGGCAAATAGGCAGCCAACGTTGCCGTTGCTAGCAGGGCAGTCAGGGTCATGAACAAGACACCTAGGGGAACGCCATATAGGAAGCTCACCGTGCCCAGTAGGAACACGATGAGCGCCACGAAGAACGCCGGAAAAGGATTCGCGGCCACGAATGCCAAAGCGTTTCGCCACGTAGTTCGGAGGCTGCGGTGCGACTCATCTTGCGCGAACCAAAAGGGCCAAAAGAAGAGATTGAGAATCATCCACACAACGACGAGAGTCGCCCAGACCCAGCGCAGGATTGTCCAAAAGGTGCCAGGCGCATCTCGATAGAGCCAAAGATTCGAGGCCGCAACGCCTGTCAAAGCGAAGAAGACGAGGCCCCATCTCCACGCGTCCCACCAGTAGCGACGGAGGGGCTGCCAGAAGGTTTGCCAGCTGATGAAATGGTCATTGGCAAGCACTTGACGGGCTACATAGAACATGGCAGCTGTCGCAGGAGGCAGGGCGACGATCGAAAACGCCGCCAGCGTCCAGAGCAGATTCAGTCCCGTCAGAACAAAAATCTCGCGCCACCACGCCCGCAGAGAGGCCCGCAACGCACCGAAAATCCCGCCCTTGATCCGAAGGGCTCGAAGGGCCCCCGCGTCAGTCATCGGGAGGTTGGTGACGGAAGACCCCAATCTCGGATCTCAAGTCTCCGACGCCGTCACCCCTTCACTCCCGCATACGCCACTCCCTGGATGTAGAAGCGGCTGAACAGGAAGAAGAGAACCAGGACAGGAGCCGCGTTCAGCATCGCCGCGACAAGAAGCAGGTTCAGCTCAGCCCTGAACTGCCCAGTGAAGATGTTGAGGGCGACGTTCATCACCCACATGTCGCGGCGCTGCAGATACAGGAGGGGGCCGAGAAAGTCGTTCCACATCGCCTGGAACTGCAAGATGAAGACCGTCAGCAAAGCTGGCCGCGCCAGGGGCAGCACCACATCCTTCAATGTCTGGAAGTAGGAAGCGCCGTCGATATACGCCGACTCCTCCAATTCATGCGGAATCGACTTCAGGAATTGGGTCAGCAGGAAGATACTCCCGGCGCTGACTATGCCAGGGATGATCAGGCTATAGGCGCGATTGATCCAGTCGAGCTTCGACATCAGCACATAGGCCGGCACCAGCGTGACCGCCCCCGGAATCATCATCGTGGCGAGCATGAAGGCGAAGATGAACCCGCGCCCAGGAAAGCGCAGGCGGGCGAAGGCATACGCGGCCATCACGCAGAACACAAGCTGGAGGGATGCTTTCATCACCGAGAGTACCGAGGTGTTGAACAACCAGCGCCAGACTCGCCCGCCTC
This sequence comes from Acidimicrobiia bacterium, assembly GCA_013812505.1. Taxonomy (GTDB): domain Bacteria; phylum Actinomycetota; class Acidimicrobiia; order Spongiisociales; family ZC4RG35; genus JACCTH01. The sequence continues at coordinate 6,605 of JACCTH010000023.1, forward strand.
CCGCCAGCATCGCAACCTGCTCGATCAGCACCGTTACAAACGCGAACAGCGCCAGGCTCCACCCCAGCGCCATGAGGACGCGGCGCCAGTCGGGTTGGGACATCGCAAGCAGCAGGACGGCGACAAGCAGAAGCACGGTGATTGCAGCTCCCACGGTCGCCCACTCCACAACTTCCGCGTCCGTGCGAACATTCACGTACAAGGCCGACGCAGCGCCACCGGCCAGGGCGAGGAGGATGCTGAGGGGCAGACCCACCGACCGGGGTAGCGTCTTTCCCTTGATCTCGCTAGTGAGACCGGTGAGCAGGAGGGTAAGGAAGGCCGCGAACAACCCTGCCATCAGTCCCAGAGAGACGGCGCCATCCAGCCGTGCCTCTCCGCCCACATCCGTCCCGAAGAAGCGCGGCCAGTTCTCAAATTGCCACTCTCCGCTCGGCAGCAGACTCGGAGGGTAAGCGGTGATCTCCGCGTTGGTTTTGAAGCTGCCGAAGAAGGAAAGGATGAAGGGCCCAAAGAGAAACAGGCCGAGCCCGATCATCAGCACGTAGCGCAGCGCTCGTCCTCCCGCCTTCCTAATGTCTCGCCCTGCCGCCGGCGCTGGCGCTACGGGAGCGACCGTTGAGGTGCTCATTTTTGTCCTTTCTCCTCAATAGCTCCGACCTAGTACTGCTCTGTACCACTCTCGATGTAGCGGCGCTGGATGAAGGCGAAGATGAAGATGATCACGGCAAGGACAAAGGCCATGGCCGAAGCCAAACCCATGCGAATCACGCTCCCGCCGCCGACCTCGCCAAGCGCCTCGCTGTAGACAAGGTAAACAGGAGTCAGCGTGGTATTCAACGGCCCCCCCGATGTCAGGATTTTCACCTGGTCGAACACCTGAAACGAGCCGATGGTGCCGAGCACGACGATGAGGAGTGTCACGGGTCGCAGCATCGGCAACGTGATGCTCCGGAACTGTTGCCGCTTGCTCGCGCCGTCAATCGAAGCGGCTTCGTAGAGGGTGGGTGGAACGTCTTGGAGGGCGGCAAGATACATGATCATGAAGGTGGGAGCAGTGGTGAAGATATTCAGCGCCATGAGCGCCAGCCAGGTAACACTCGGCCCACGGAATAACCACTGGTCGGAAGGAATATCCCCCCCGAAGGCATTGGCGATGATCTGGAAGAGGCCGCGCGGATCATTCAGCCACTCGATGGCTGTCCATTGTGCGCCAAACAGACTGAACGTCTGATCGAAAACGTAATTGATGACGCCCGTTTTCAGGTACAGCCAGAGGAAGATCGATGCGATGACGACGGACGAGGTCACACTCGGTCCATAAAAGACGGTGCGAAAAAATTGCTGAGCGCGGACCGGCGTGTTGAGAACAATTGCCAGCATCAGCGCAATGGCGGTCTGGAATGGCACAACGGTGATCACGTACCAGAAAACATTCACGAGCGAGCGCAGGAAGCCGCTGGGGCCGGTATCGGCGAGGGCCTTTCGATAGTTGTCGAGCCCGACCCAGGTCGGCGACTCGAACAGGTTGTAGGAGGTAAAGCTGATATAGAGGGCGAAAGCGACGATGCCCACCGTAAAAACCACCGTCACCAGGAGATACGGCGAGAGAAAGAGATAGGCAACCGCTGTCTCGTTTCTCACTCGTTTCTTCACCCGTCGGGCGGGTGGTGCTGCCGTACTAGCCATGAGCCTCTCTCCCTGCCTACATGTTGGTCCGTAGCCCATAGCCCGACGAGCGGGCTATGGGCTAAAGACTACGGACTATTCCGCTACGCGGCCTCGTCAAGCGCCAGTTGCGCTTCCTCCTGTGCCTGCTGGAAAGCCGCCGCGACATCCTGCTCGCCGAGGAAAATACGCTCCAGCGCCTTGCTCACGGCGTCATTGACGCGACCCGAGTTGGATCCCCAGAAGGCCACGCGGGTCAGGTCGAAGGTTCCACCTTCGGAGATCGCCAGGTCGTTCTCGTTCGTGATCAAGCTGAGCTGATCCTCTCGAGTGGGATAGGCGAAGCCAGTCTCCGTGATAGCGGCCTGATTGTCGCGCCCCGTCACGAAGAGAGCGAAGGCAGCGGCAGCATTGGGGAACTCCGTCGCCGCATTGACCCCAATGCCATTGGTGAAGATGACATCGGCCTTACCCTCCGGGCCTGCTGGAACGGACACCGCACTCCAATCGACGTCCGGATAGTCGTTGTTCATGAAGTTGACCATCCAGCCGCCTTCGAGCGTCATTCCGACCAACTTCTTGCCGATGGCCTCACCGCACCAGCCCGCACCAACGTCTGCGGCAGTTACGAGCGAGCCTTCTTCGTGCATATCAGCGACGAGGGTCGCGGCCTGGATCACACCCGCGTCAGTCAGCATCGCCTGAGTGGCGTCCTCACTGGCAAAGGAGCCGCCATGGCTGAAGGCCCAAGGCGCGAGGCGCGCCCAGTCTGCCCCCTGACAGAAGCCGCCCACATCCGTGTTGGCGGCAATCGCCTGCGCCGCAGTGCGAAGATCCGCCCACGTCCAATCGCCGGTCGGCGCCTCGATGCCTGCGGCCTCGATCACTTCCGGTAGGTAGATCAGTCCCAGCGTCCCCCAGTCCTTCGGGAGCGCATAGGTCTGGTCCTCCAGCGTGAAGATCGTCAGCAGCGATGGGATGAACTCCTCGCGGGTGACGCCTGCCTGAGCCATGAAGTCATCGAGAGGCAGAAGCTGCCCGGTGCGTCCCAGCGCGGTCATCAACTGGTCATCCACATAGATGACATCCGGCCCCTCGCCACCGGCAAAAGCGGCCTTCATCTGCGTTTGGAAGTCAGCTGGGACGGGCTGATAGTCCACCGTGATACCGGGGCATGCTTCGTTGAAGCGGGTTATCGAGTCCCTGTATACCTGTTGTTCCGTCTCGTCACCCCAGCCGGAGAAAACGATGGTCGCGCCCTCTTCGGCGGCGATGCCCATACATGAGCCTGCTGCGCCACCGCCTCCTGCTGGGGCAGTGGTGGCCACTCCTCCGCCTGTGGTAGCGGTAGCTCCGTCTGTGGTTGCGGTAGCTCCGTCTGTGGTTGCGGTTCCGTCAGCGGTGGTCGCTGCCTCGCCGCCGCCACAAGCGCCCAGCACCATCGCGAGGATCGCGACGACGATGGGCAATTGTCTTGTTTTCATTACTTGCCTTTCTTTTGTGGCGCCCATTCAAGTGGAACTGGGCGACCGTTGCTTACCTGTCACGAGAAACCTCTAGAGATCGTATTTGGCCGCGGTGGTAAAAGCTGAGGCCGATCGATCGCCAATGATCAGGGAGCCTAGGACTCGTGGCCGGACGGCCATCCTCCAAATGAAGACCGGCGAAACCAAAAAGGCTGGTCAGAAGCAAACCTCCTTGGCAGGCAGTGTGAATCCCGTGGGAGCCGTTGCCCATGGAATCGTCGAGATCTATCGCGGCCGCTCGACGAAAGAGGCGGTACCCGAGGTCGGCTTCGCCCATCTGCGCCGCCAACAAGGCGTGAAAAGAGAGCGACAAGGAGGAGCCGTGATCCGCTTTGGGCTCGTAGTACTTCCAGTTGGCATCGGCCGATCCGATCCGATCGCCCTCGCTGGGAAGGAGTGCCATAGCCATCAATACGTCGGGTTGTTTGATCACGGCCGTGCCTTGCATCCGCTCTTCGCCCAGAAGGTCGTACATCGAATGGACGCGGGGTTCGAACGCAGAAAGGTCCACTGGTGCCAAGTTGAAGAATCCGGCGTACTGCTCCCAGACTCCGTCGCGGCTCCGTCGCAGCACCACGTTGTCGGCAGCGGCCGCGAACTCGGCCAGATCGTCTTCTTGCAATCCGAGCCTTGTGAGAAGCCGAAGCGATGAGCCTGGGGACATGGTCTCAATTCGGCGCGCCACTTCCCCAGCTTTGCGTAACTGCCAGGCGGCAAAGAGGTTGGTGTAGAAGTTGTCGTCGACACGGAGGTGATACTCGTCCGGGCCGATGACGTTTTGGAGATGGAGCCCGTCATCCTCCTCTTCAAGTCGGCTCATCCAATACTGGGCGCCGTCAAGAATTATCTCCGCCGCCTCGTCGCAGAGAAACGTGTCATCGCCGGTCCACTGCCAGTAGTGATCAGCCGACCAGGCGACGTCAGCGGTGATGTGTTCCTCGAGCTCGCCCGTCCAGATCCTCACCGGATCGCCATACAGAGGTTTTGACCAATCGGGCGTCATCTCGTCGCCGGTAGCCGCCGACTCCCAGGCATAGAACGCCCCCTTGCGGCCGTACCTGGCCGCCTTGCGACGAGCGCCGGGCAAACACCGGTAGCGATAGGCGAAGTGGGTGCGGGCCAGATCCGGCTGGGTAAGCGTGAAGAACGGAGCGACAAAGATGTCGGTGTCCCAAAACACATGGTGGTGGTAGCCAAAGCCACCGAGCCGAGCCCCGATCCCGGCTCCCGAGTCAGTCGGTGGAGCGGCAGCGATTAGTTGGAAAGCGGCAAAACGCAGAGCCTGCTCGGCCTCTGCGTCTCCATCGATAGCAATGGCCGCCGTTGCCCATCGCTTGGTCCAAGCGATGCGTGAGGCTGCGGCGATGTCATCAAACGCAGTTCCTACCGGTGGCAGAGCTAGGTTGATTTCCCCGTTTCGGGCGACCTTGTAGCCCACAAACTTGGTCACTTTCAAGATTGCTCCTGGCGCCAGGCTCACAACGCCTCGCACGCTCGGCTGCATTGGATCATCGAGGTAAGTGAGTGAAGCGGTGGTGTCAACTCGCCAGGCAACGTCCATCTGGTGGGCGTCATCGATGCTGTGATAGCGGCAACTGCCCCCGATCGAGGCGTCGTAACCGACCTCGCTCGGGGTCCACACTGGAGTAGTGGGGCTTGGAATGTTGGCCTCAACGCCGGTATGGAACTCGACTTCAATCTCGTCCGTGAGCGATTCGATGGTGGCCTCGAGCACGGCAAGATGAGGAACACCGAGCGGCAGCAGTCGCCTGAATGCCACTCGGATGGTGCCGGTCTCGGCGCCTCGCCAGAGGACCGTTCGAGTGAGGGAGCCGTCGGCCATGTCGAGCACGCGGCGGTACCCAGCCGGCCGGCGGCGATCGATGTCGAACGGCTCGCCGTCAACTGCAAATCGAAAGCCGGTCCAGTCCGGCACGGCTCCTAGCAATTGGGACTCGCCGGGCGGCGTGACAAACGCCCCGTTGATGAATGTCGCCCGAATCTCTCCGACCCGTGGTTCCTCGAACGCGCCCCGAGTCATCAAGTATCCGTTGCCGATCGTGAACATCGCTTCCCGCCACGAAGCTTGGCTCGGGACGTAGCGATCCTCGA
>JACCTH010000025.1 GCA_013812505.1 Acidimicrobiia bacterium
GTGGCCGACGTCGCCGCCGAGTTCACCTCCGAGTTCGTCAAAGAGATGTCGAGCTATGAGATGGGAGACCCGGCCGAGGAATCGACGCGTCTGGGACCGCTCGCCCGAATCGACCTACGCGACGATCTGCACGATCAGGTGACACGTACGATCGAAGCAGGAGCCGAGTTGCTCATCGGCGGAGAGATACCCCCCGGACCGGGAGCGTTCTACCCGCCGACGGTGCTCGCCGGCGTGAGAAAGGGAATGCCGGCGTACGAGGAGGAGCTGTTCGGCCCGGTGGCGACCGTCATCGATGTCGCCGACGAAGCCGAGGCGATCGCGGTGGCCAACGACTCGCCGTTCGGGCTCGGAGCGGCCGTGTTCTCAGCGGACGTCGCCCGCGCCGAGCACATCGCCGCCACCCAGCTCGAGGCCGGGTGCTGTTTCGTCAACACGCTGGTCGCCTCCGACCCCCGGCTGCCCTTCGGCGGTATCAAAACGTCCGGCTACGGGCGCGAGCTCTCCGAGCTCGGCATCAAGGAATTCGTCAACCAGAAAACGGTGGTCGTGGCCTAGCGGGGTTCTGTGGGCTGGAGTCGTTGTTGTACAACCACCCGAACCCAGGGTTCGCAAAAAGGTCAGAGTTCGAGGCGGCCGGTCAGGGCCCGGCCCAGGGTGAGTTCGTCGGCGTAGTCGAGGTCGCCACCGACGGGGAGGCCCATCGCCAGCCGAGTGACGCGGACTCCGAGCGGCTTCATCTCGCGGGCGATGTACATGGCGGTGACGTCACCCTCCACGGTTGGGTTGGTGGCCAGGATCAACTCCTCGATCTTCTCGTCGATGACCCGTTTTCCGAGTTCGGCGATATGAAGCTGTGACGGGCCTACTCCCCCGATCGGCGAGATCGCGCCGCCCAGGACGTGGTAGCGGCCCCGAAACTCCTGGCTCCGCTCGATGACGGCGATGTCCTGCGCCCGTTCGACCACACAAAGCAAGGTGACCTCGCGCTTGAGGTCGCGACAAATGCTGCATTCCTCTCCCGCGGTGACGTTGAAACATCGCTGGCAGATGCCGAGCTGTTCGCGCATATCGGCAATCGCCGTCGAGAGGCGCAGAGCATCGGCCTTCTCAACCCCGAGAAGGTGAAAGGCCATCCGCTGCGCGCTCTTCTTCCCAACTCCGGGGAGTCGAGAAAGCTCGTCGATCAGCCGTTGCAGCGGACCTTCGAACACTCAGCCCAGCAGCCGTCCGAGATCAAGCCCGCTCGCGACCTCACCGAGTGAGCTTTCGCTGTCGGCGCTCGCCGCCGTCAGCGCCTGGTTGACAGCCACGGTGACAAGGTCGCCAAGCATCTCGGCGTCGTCGAGGAGGCTCGGGTCGATGACGACTGACTCCACGCTGCCCCCAACTATGACCGCCTTCACCCTCCCCGCGCCTGCCGAACCCTCATAACGACGCTGGGAAAGTTCCTCCTGCCGAGCGGCCATGTGCTCTTGCATCTGCTGAACCTGGCGAAGCATCGCTCCCAGGTCTCCGGGAAGATTGGTCATACGCGTCGTCCAGGGTAATTCACTCGCTGTCGTCATCGACGACGGTCGCGCCCAGCTCCCGCTCCAGCAAAGCCGTTGGGTCAAGCACTTCGGCGGGCGCCTCGAATAGGCGCTCGGGGTCGAGCTCGATCTCCTCCTCGACGGGCACGGCAGTGTCGCCGACTTTGCGGAACCCGACCGCGACGCTCTCGCCGAGAAGGTCACCGGCCTGGGTGGCAATCAGCGCCGAGACCACCGGATCAGTGCGCAGGCCCTCCAAATGGAAATCCTGGCTGACATCGAGGATCAGCCGCTGGCCTTCGACTGCCCCAGGTGTCGCTTCGCGGAAGAGCGCCCAACGGCGCGGGCTGAGCACCTGTCGGAGGCTTCCAAATAGGGCCGGCCAGATCTCCTGCACCCGGGCCAGGGTGAGATTCCCGTCTCCACTAGGTAGTGGTGTTGGTTGTGGCTTGGATTGTGGGCGATCTGGTTCCAAGGCTGCGTCCTCCGGGACGAGAAACGCTGGAGCCGGGACACCGGGAGCCACCCCACTCCGCTCGATCTTCTCGACCCGCGCCAACAGGGAGTCGAGGTCGGTGGCGGTTTCGGGGCGGGTCAGGCGGATAACCGCCAACTCGACCATCAGTCGTTCCTCGCGTCCTTCGCGCAGTTTGATCAAGGCTTCACCCAACAGGTCGACGGCCCGTAGCACCGCCCCCGGGCCGATGAGCTTGGCTGTCTTCTTCCACGCTTCGAGGACCTCTTGCGGCTCATCGGCCACCTCCGCCAAGTTGGGGGCGTAGTGGGCGAGGAAAACCCCCCGGAAGAAGCCGATGGCCTCACCTATGAATCGGCGCAGATCGATGCCCCGACCGGCCATCTCGGCGACGAGCTCCAACGCGAGCCGGGCATCGCCCTGGGCGGTCGCTTCGGCCAGCCTTCCATAAGCCTCGATTTCGGCCATGCCGAGGCTGCGCTGGACTCCGAGCAGGTCGACCGTTCCCCCGCCCAGAGCGGCGACTTGTTCAAGCAAAGACAGAGCATCGCGGGCCGATCCGGAGGCATGCCGGGCGAGCGCGACGAGCGCCTTGGCGTTGGTCTTATAGCCCTCCAGGTCGGCGATTCGGCCGAGATGGGCGGCGAGAGCCTCGATCCCGACGGGGTGGAAATCGAAGCGCTGGGTACGGCTCCGGATCGTATCCAATAGCTTGTAGGGCTCGGTCGTGGCGAGGACAAAGACGACGTGCGCGGGTGGCTCCTCCAGAGTCTTGAGGAGGGCGTTGCCAGCCGCTCTCGACAGCATTTGCGCCTCGTCGAGGATGTAGACCCGGCGGCCACCGATGCCCGCCGCCACCGTCGAAACGCTGAGCCGCATGTCGCGGATGTCCTCGACCGAGTTATGGGACGCCGCATCGAGCTCCATCACATCGAGCGAAGAGCCCTCGGTGATTCCCTGGCAGGAAATACACGTGTTGTCGGGGGAGCCGTCGGGGCTCGGGTTTTCGCAGTTAAGGGCTTTGGCCAGGATACGAGCAGTGGTCGTTTTCCCGGTGCCCCGCGGCCCGGCGAAGAGGTAGGCATGGGCGACTCGTCCCTCGACGATTTCCCGGGCCAGCGTCGAGGTGACATGACCCTGGCCGACCACATCTTCGAATGACTGCGGGCGATACTTCCGATAGAGCGCCTGATAGCTCACGACTCTCAGGGTACGGCATCGCTGGGACACAACGCCCCCGGCCTTTTGCTCCCAAGTTTGCCGATCTGCCCGCCGATAGAGCATCTAGCCCTCATGTCCGATCTCTTGACCATCGACGCCGCCCCGACTTCGACCAAATCGGCGGTGTGGGCTCGGGGATTGGTGAGACGCTTCGGCAAAGAGACGGCCGTCGACGCTATCAACCTCGACATCAAGGCAGGAGAGTTCTATGGCCTCCTTGGCCAAAACGGCGCCGGGAAGACCACCACAATCAAGATGATCGTGGGTCTCTTACGACCCAACGCCGGAACCGCCGGCATCGCCGAGTTCGACACCTGGCAGCAACCGCTGGAAGTAAAGAAGCGAATAGGGGTCCTGCCCGAGGAGTTCAACCTGTACGAGCGGCTCACCGGCGCCGAGCTCTTGGATTTCACTTCCGCCATGCATGGTTTGGGTCGAGAGGAGGCGGCAGCAAGACGACAGCAACTGCTCGAGCTCCTGGATCTGACCGGCGCGGCCGGCAAGCTGGTCGGGGATTATTCCCGCGGGATGCGCAAGAAAGTCGCCCTCGCCGCGGCGATCATCCATCGGCCTCCGGTGTTGTTTCTCGATGAGCCTTTCGAGGGGGTCGATCCGGTCTCGGCACGATTGATCCAAGGTCTGTTGAGGCGCTACACCGCGGCCGGGGCCACGATCGTGTTCTCGTCTCATGAGATGTATTTGGTCGAACGTCTCTGTACCCGAGTGGGGATCATGCAACGGGGCCGCTTGTTGTTGGAGGACAGCCCCGCGGGTCTCTGCCAGCGAATGGGGGTCGACTCGGTCGAGGATGCGTTCATCCTCGCGGTCGGCGGCGAGACCTCCACCGAGAACGTGGCGTGGTTGCACACATCGGCTGGCTGAAAGCCCGCCTCACCTGGAACGGTCTTCGTCGGGACCGGCAGCGACGAATCGGCCTGCCTCTCGTCCTCGGATTGATGGCCTACATCTCCTGGAAGCTGGCAACCGCCTACACGACCGAGTTCGCTCGTCTCAATTCCTCGCTCGGGCTTGAGCTCGCCCACTGGGGAGCGCTGGCCCTTTTCGTCGGCTGGATTTCGCTTCCGGTGGTCATCTTCCCGCTCGACGAAACCCTCGATCCTGCCCGGCTGGCAGTTTTCCCGATCCGGCGCCGCTCGCTTCTATCAGGATTGGCACTGGCGTCGCTCATCTCGCCGAGTGTCCTGGTGCCTGCCACCGCGCTCGCGGTCAATGTCAGTGTCTTCAGCGGTTGGGCGAGCGTGGCGGCCCTGATTGGTGGAATCGTCCTTATCGCACAGATGGCGGTGGGAGCTCACCTCTTCACCGGAGCAATCTCCGCCATCCTTCGCTCTCGACGAGGTCGCGACATCGCCGTTCTGGTTGTGATCGGCATAGGTCTGTTCACCTTCGGGGCTTATCAGACAATCTCGCACCGAATCGCTGAGGTGGGCTTGGCCGGGGTCCTGGCCGCCAACCCACTCTCCCGGGTGGCTGCCTTCATCCCGCCCGTGGCCGCGCAAGCAGTCGCCACCAAGGCCGCCGCCGGTGATCTGTTGGGATCGTTGACGATGCTGGTCGTGGCGCTGGGATGGCTCGGTCTTTTGGCTCTCGCGTGGTCGCGGCTCTTGGGTTGGATGCTCGTTACTCCCGATCACAGCCCGCGCCCCGATCGGGCCCGACATCGGCGCGGCTTCGCCGAGCGCGGGCTGTGGGGCACTCGCTTGGTGCTGGCCCGCAAGGAGCTTCGCTTCTTCGTCCGCGATCCGCGGCAGCGGCTGGTCTGGACCGGGACAGTTATCTTTGTCGGGCTCGCGGTGGCAGTTCTCGTGGTGGGCAGCGAGTCGCTGGAGACGTTCCGCCGCTCGAGCTGGCTTCCTCTCCTCGTCCCCGCCATGGTCCTCTTCGTTGGCCTACCGATCGCGCTCAACCAGTTCGGCTGGGAACGAAACGCCGCCAGCTACATCTTTGCCTTGCCGGTTAAAACGCGTCACCTGCTGATGGGTAAGAACCTGGCGATTGGTTTCGGCCTGCTTCTCGAAACGCTGTTCTTGTCAATTCTGCTGGCGACGATCAGCGGGGCATGGGATGCCCTCCTCATGGTTCCCGCCCTTTCCGTGGCGGCAATCGGGGGCCAGCTCGGCGTCGGCAACTTGGTCTCGGTCATCACGCCGCTGCGATTGCCGCGGGAAGGGACCGATGTCTTCGCCCAGGCCACCGAGCAGGGATTCCTGGCCTTGATCGCCCAACTCGTGTCATTCATGGTCATCGGTCTGCTGTTAGTTCCGCCGTCGGTGGCGGTAGCACTCACCGTGTCCTTCGGGCAGGCAGTCAGCCCCATTGTCGCCACCCTGTTTTGTATCGCCTACGGATCGATCTTGTACTTGCCGTCGCTCTGGCTGGCAGGCGTGTTGCTACGCCGTCGGGTCCCCGAAGTCGTGGCCTGGGTCCAGGTGCACTAGAGATCGACTTAGGCTCCGCTCAATGCGGCTGGGGATCGATCTAGATGGAGTCGTGGCCGACTTCAACGCCGGCTGGATCAGGCATTACAACCAGCAGTTCGGCTCCGAGATCGCCCTCGATGCGGTCGATCACTGGGACGCCATCCCTTCACTGACCCACTTTGAGAACATGTCGGGGTTTTGGAAGTGGGCGCGCGACTTGGACGGTCATTCGCTCTTTCGCCACCTCGAGCCCTATCCCGGTGCGATCGAGACGCTGACTGCCCTAGCCCGCGCCCATCATCGCATTGTGATCTTGACAACGAAGCCGGGTTTCGCGGTCTCTGACACCTTCTCCTGGATCGGCGACCACAAGATCCCCACACGTGAGGTCCACATCCTCGAAGAGAAGTGGCGAGTTGACTGCGACGTCTACCTCGAGGATGCCCAGTACAACCTGGAAAGCTTGGTCGAGCATCGCCCGCAGGCGTTCGTTTGCCGGTTCGTCCGGCCGTGGAATTCGCCGGTCGCGGGTGCCCACGACATCTATGACTGGCTGGAGTTTCAGGCGCTGATCAGCGGAGGTCTCACTTCAAACCCGGTCCCCGGTTAAGTTAGGCAAATCGGCCTTTCCCCGAGGCCAAACAAGGGAGCATTTCAATGAGGAGGCAAATGGGGATTCTCACGGTGTTCCTGATCCTGCTCGCCGCCTGCGGAGGCGGTACGGCAGCGACCACCACCGTCGTGGTCTCGACACCCACCACCGCCGCGGTCCCCACCACGATGGCAGCGACCACCTCTGGTCCGGCAACCCTGGGGTCGCCGGACAATCCGATTCAGGTCCTTTTTGTACCTTCGGTGGAAGCCGACGTGATCACCACCGGAGGCGAGGTGATGAAGGCCGCCTTGGAAGAGGCCACCGGTCTCACCTTCGAGGTCTCGGTGCCCACGTCGTATGCCGCCACGATCGAAGAGATGTGCGCGGCGCCCGACCGGACGATCGGGTTCATCCCCGGCCTCGGTTACGTGCTCGCCTCCAATCTCTGTGGCGTCGATGTCGCGTTCAAGGCGGTTCGGTTTGGCTTGGACGTCTATTGGTCGCAGTTTCTGGTCAGACGCGACAGCGGACTCGAAACTCTCGACGACCTCGCCGGGTTGTCGTGGGCGTATCCCGACCCTGGCTCGACCTCCGGTTACATGGTTCCCTTGCTGACCCTCAACGAGGCGGGCGTCGAAGCAGGAGCGACCGTGGAAGCGGGTGGGCATCCGCAGGCGGCGCTGGCGGTCTATCGCGGTGACGCCGACTTCGCCACCACCTTCTACTCGCCGCCGCTTCTGCCCGAAGGCAACTGGGCCGATGGCGACCCGCCCGATATCCCCGACGAAGTCGTCGCCGACTGCGCGCCGAGAGACGATGAGCTGTGGTGCGGCGACTACCGAGTGCTCGATGCGCGGGCTAGTGCTCGCGACGAGGCGCCCGACATCGTCCAAGAAGTGAGGATCTTGGCACTTACTCAGAGCGTGCCTAACGACACGCTGTCGTTCGGCCCTGACTTCCCCGCCGAGATCCGGGCGCAGATCGAAGACGCCCTGGTGGCTTTCGCCGAGACGCCGGAATGGGAAGAGTCGATCGGTAACCAGGACTTCTACGGCTGGACTGGGATCAACCCCGCCACCGATGCCGAATACGACGGGCTCCGCCAAATCGTCGAGCTGGTTGGCATCGACCTCGACAGCCTCTAACCAAACCTTAGGTTTACGTGGTGGCATAGCCACCACAATCGCCTTAGGTTTGCTGGTACAACGTGGTTTGATGCTCCGAGTCGAGAATCTCACCAAGGTCTACGACGACGGGACTGAGGCTCTTAGGGACGTCTCATTCGAGGTGCCGGACGGTCAGTTCCTAGCGATCATCGGCCTCTCGGGGTCGGGCAAGTCGACTCTCCTTCGTTGCATCAATCGACTGGTTCAACCGACTGCCGGCACGGTCTTCTGGAACGACGAGAACATCACCGAGGCAACGCAGGAAGACCTACGTCTGATCCGTCGCAAGATCGGGATGGTGTTCCAGCAATTCAATCTGGTTCATCGGTCGACGGTCATCACCAACGTCCTCGCGGGAAGGCTGGGCTATGTCAACCCGGCCATGGCTTTGATCAACCGCTTCCCCAGGAGCGACATGACCAAAGCCTTCGCTCAGCTCCAGCGAGTGGGACTAGCAGAGAAGGCCAAGGCCAGAGCCGACGAGCTTTCCGGTGGTCAGCAGCAACGGGTCGGTATCGCCCGGGCGATGATGCAAGACCCGGAGATGATCCTCGCCGACGAGCCGGTCGCGAGCCTCGACCCGGTCCTCGCCCATTCGATCATGCAGTACTTGGAACTGATCAACTCCGAGGGCCGGGTGACGGTGCTCTGCAGTCTCCATTTCCTCGATCTAGTCCATCGGTACGCCGATCGGGCAATTGCTTTGAACCATGGAAGGCTCGTCTTCGACGGCGAGCCTAGGGCGATCGACGATGAACGCTTCAAGGCGATTTACGGCCAGGAAGCGGAACGAGTTGGTTGAGCGACCGCCGTCCCGGCGACGGTGGCGGTTTTGGTTTTGGATCGTCCTGGGCGTGATCGTTTTCGCCTACGGCTTCGGAGTGACCAGAGTCAACCTGGATCAAATCCGCGACGAATCCCGACGGGACAACCTCGTGCGAATCCTCCGCGCCCTCGCCCGACCCGAGATCCTCGAACAGGACGTCGCCGAGACAGCTACCGATATCTCGATCGATATTCCATGCACGGGCGAGCCGGGCGAGGTCACGTCGACGGGCGAACGACAACTCGCGCTGAATCCGGGCTGTGCCGATCCCCGGGCAACCATCGTGGTGAGCGGTTCCGGTTTCGCTCCGAACACCGAGGTCGGGATCTTCCTGATTCCGGAGTCTCAGGTGTCGTTGCGACTCGATCTTGTCCGCACCGACGGGAGCGGCGCTTTCGGGACGGAGGTGAGGCTCCCGAATCGACCCTCCGAGCAGCCCCAGACCATCAGAGTGGTAAGCACGGATGCGACGGGTGCCTTGCACTGGACCCAAACTGCGCGCGACACGCTCAGGTACATCATCGAGACGGTCTTTCTCGCCCTCATCGCCACAACCTTCGCCACCCTTCTGGCTGTCCCGCTTTCGTTCTTCGCCGCCCGCAACCTCATGGATGAAATCTCGAGCCCGCTAACGAACGTCGCTTTGGGTCTGATCGCGGCTCCGGTGGGCATCGGCTTCGGTGCGGCAGCCGCGATTCATATCGCGAGGTTCGCTGACCCCATCGGCGATCGGCCGGTTCTAACGCTCGTCGGCCTAGCGGCGTCAATCGGACTTGCTGTTTGGTTGCTCCGCAGAACTGGCCGCGGAATTGTTTGGGTTCTCCAGTTTCTCCTGCTGATCCTTGCGCTCTACCTGATTTCCCGTCTGCTTGTCGCTGTCGGACGCTGGGCCGAGCCGAGGCTGGGTGCCTTCGACTTCCTCGGCGGTTTCCTCGCTGGAAGCGGGGACATTCTTGGTTTTGGCATAATCGTCATCGCCGCCCTCCTCGCCGCGGCAGGGTTGGTCATGGCCGCCAACCGATTCGGTCATCGTTTGCGACGGGTTCTTAGTGCAGGCGCGCTTAATTCAATCAACGTTCCCCTGGCCGTAGTAGCCATTGCTCTTTGGGCGGTGCTAGTCGCGCGAGCCATCGCCTGGTTCTACGAATGGGTCGATCCGGCACGCACACTTTGGATCCCCCTCGCTGTCGGAGCTTTGCTGGGACTGCTGCTCGCCTCGCGGGCGCGGCGCCGGCACTCGCTCAATCTTGGGCTCGGCATCTACTACTTCACCCGCACGGTATTCAACGTGCTGCGAGCCCTCGAGCCTTTGATTCTGGCTCTCGTCTTTGTGATCTGGGTCGGGCTTGGCCCCTTCGCGGGCGCTCTTGCCTTGGCCCTGCACACGATCGCCGCCTTGGGCAAGCTTTACTCCGAACAAGTGGAGAGCATCGCTGAGGGTCCAATGGAAGCAATCAGAGCGACGGGTGCCAACCGATTGCAGAACGTCGTCTACGGGGTCGTACCGCAGGTCATCCCGCCCTATATCTCTTTCACTATGTATCGCTGGGACATCAACGTCCGAATGTCGACCATCATTGGTTTCGTCGGAGGTGGCGGCATCGGCTTTCTCTTGCAGCAGAACATCGGCGTCCTGGACTATCGCGCGGCCGCCGCCCAGATTCTCGCCATCGCGATCGTGGTCGCCTCGATGGACTGGCTGAGCTCTAAAATAAGGGTCCGCTACGTCTGATCGCTTTTTCCGCCGTACCCGCGAGATAAGGGAACAGGCTGAATCTGCCCTCGCCCCGGCCGCGGCGCGATCTTTTGATTCGAAAGGGCGGGAAGTTGAGGAGGAGCCCGACGAGTTTCGGACGGTCTACGAGCGCGACCGCGACCGCATCATCCACACCAAGGCCTTCCGGCGGCTCAAGCACAAGACCCAGGTCTTCCTCAACCCCGAGGGCGACCACTATGTGACTCGTCTCACCCACACCTTGCAGGTCACCCAGGTGGGGCGGTCTCTGGCCGCGAGCCTCGGACTGAATGAGGCCCTAACTGAAGCTATCTGTCTCGGTCACGACGTCGGACACTCCCCTTTCGGACACACCGGTGAAGATGCTCTCACCCCCTACGTCGGCACTGATTGGCTCCATTCCGCCCACAGCGTCCGCGTGCTCTCGCTCCTCGAACCACAAAACCTGACGTTCGAGGTGCTGGATGGAATCCGGGCGCACTCGTGGCGGGTCAATCCACCGCCCAGCACCCAAGAAGGGATGCTGTGCCGCTTTGCCGACCGGATCGCCTACCTCACTCACGACGTGGCCGACGCGATCAGAGCCGACATTTTCAGCCTCACCGATCTCCCTCCTGCGGCCCTCAAGCGTTTTGGAGATGCGAGCCGCCTGTGGATCAACGCCATGATTCGGGCAGTGGTGGACTACAGCCTCGAGACAGGTGACGTGGCGATGGACCCGGAAACTCTCGAGGTGATGAACGACTTGCGAAGCTTCATGTTCGAGCGCGTCTATCTGCGGCCCGAAGCCGAAGCGCAAAGGATTAGGGCGGTTGCGGTCATCCAGAATCTCGTCGACTACTTCACGGCTCATCCGATGGAAATTCCGCCATCGATCACGGCACCCGACGCTGAGCCGGTGACGGCGGCAGTCGATTTCGTCGCCGGGATGACCGACCGCTACGCCATTACCACCCACGACCGCTTGTTCCGGCCCAGGCTGTTCGACTCATGACCGACGATCGATCCGCCACGTTCTTCAAGACCCCGGCCGAGTTTCGGCGTTGGCTGGCAAAGAACCACGCCACGGCGACCGAGCTGTGGATGGGCTTGAACAAGAAGCACGTCGTCCCTCGCGGTCTCACCTGGGCGCTGGCTGTCGAAGAAGCGCTTTGCTACGGCTGGATCGACTCGAAGTCACAACGAATCGACGACGACCGGGTGCGCCAGCGCTGGACCCCTCGCAAACCAGGAAGCAACTGGAGCAACATCAACATCACGCTCGTCGAAAAGCTCATCGCCGGGGGACGCATGCAGCCTGCCGGCCTCGCTGCTTTCGAGAGCCGGCGCGAGGACCGCAGCGGGATCTACTCATACGAGAACCGGCATCAGATCGAGCTACATGAAGAGTTCGCAAAGCAACTCGCTTCTAACCCGAAAGCAACTGTTTTCTGGGAAGCAGCGACACCGAGCTATCGCACCGGATGCATCCATTGGGTGATGTCGGCCAAGCAAGAAGCAACGCGCGAGAAGCGGATGGCGCAACTGATTAAGGATTCTGCGGCCGGCCGAATGATCCCCCCGCAGCGTTACGGGGAGACTCCCGCCTGGGTCGCTAAGGCCGCGGCGGCAGCAAAATCTTCCTAGACCAGTTCGAGAGAAGTGACCGTGCCGCCGCCGGTGCCGTGGCAGATGGCAGCCAAACCCAGTGATCCGCCACGGTTCTGAAGCGCGTGGATGAGGGTGACCAGGATGCGAGCACCAGACGCTCCGATTGGGTGGCCAAGGGCAATCGCTCCCCCGTTCACGTTGAGCTGTTCGATGTCCACTCCCAGACGCCGCGTGAAGAGGATGCTGTTCAAGGCGAAGGCCTCGTTGTTCTCGAACAGGTCGAAGTCGTTGATCGATTTGCCCTGTCGCTTCAATAGCTTTTCAACCGCGGGGATCGGCGCCTCGGGGAATCGATAGGGCTCACCGGCAGCCCAAGACGAGCCGGTGATGCGGGCGATGGGCGTCAGCCGGTGCTCCTTGACAGCGTTCTCGGAAGCCAGCACCAACGCCGCGGCTCCGTCTGAGATCTGGCTGGAATTGGCGGCCGTCAAGCGACCGTCGGTCTTGAACGCCGGACGAAGGGCGGACAAGCTGTCAATGGTGGTGTCGGCCCGAAAGCCCTCATCGACGGTTAATTGCTTCTCTTCTTTGCGATCTCGAAAGGGCACAGGAACGATCTCATCAGCGAACTCTCCCGAGCCAGTTGCCGCCGCGGCGCGCTGGTTAGACAGCGCCGCGATCTCGTCGAGCTCGCGCCGAGTCACCCCTTCCTCCTCGATCAGCTGCTCAGTTTGTTGACCCATCGCCTCCCCCGACTCCGGGTCCGATAAACCGTCGCGAGCCATAAGGTCGACAATTCGGGCACCGGCCGGGGAGTACTTGTAGCCCCAACGAGCCGCCGCATCGAGGCCGAACCCGGCGCCGGACATCGATTCGAAACCGCCGGCCAAGATCACATCAACCTCGCCGGCATTGATCTGAGCGGCGGCGGTGATCACCGCGGCCATCCCTGAGGAACAAACCATGTCGACAGCGAGGGCATTGACTTGTTTGGGGATGCCCGCCAAGAACGCGGCTTGTCGTGGCACGAGCTGACCATGCCCGCCACGAAGGACATTGCCCATGATCACCAAGTCGAGCTTGTCTCCCCCGATCCCGGCTCGTTCGAGGGCAGCCTTCATCACCGGCGCCGCCAACTCGGGTGGGGTCAAATCTTTGAAAGCTCCGCCGAAACGTCCGATCGCCGAGCGGACTGCCGAAACCACGTAGACCATGTCGACGAAGCTACTACCCGATGAGGAGTAGGTCTCCGGCGAAGGTTGTGCGGGAAAGGTCCGGAAGGTCGGCGTCGGGAGTCGCCATGAGTGTGTCGCGATCGAACTCATCCCAAGCGAATGCGCCGTAGGCAAAGTGCTGATCGCTGAGCTGTAGCTCGACCGTTCCGCCGACATAAGCGAGGAGCGAGGCCATCACCGCGATCGCGTCATCGTCGGGTCCAATCGTCGAGGTTTCGACCGACGACGTCGTCACGATGGCTGCGCTCGACTGTCCCACCGACACACAATGCCCATCGAAGTCATTGACCAGATGAGCGACGTCGGCGAGCGGAGCTGGGTAGGACTCGACTGGTCGCACCTCGAGCGGCGAATACTTAGCGCTTGCTCGCACGTAAGGGCAGCCCGCGACAGGCGCCATTCCGAATTTTCGATAGAGGGCTTGCCCCCGCGGGTTTGCTCCCGCCAGCGTCATCAGCGGCTCGCCCGTGGGAAGGACGAGCTCCAAGAGCTGAAAGCCGATCCCCCGGCCCTGATAAGCCGGCTCAACGAAGCAGTCAGAGAGAACGCTGGTGTCGGCCAAACGACGATGGCCCGCAAACCCAACGATGCGATCGCCGTCGCACGCAACCGCCATGTCTCCGGTGACCAGCACATGTGCGAACCAGGGATTGGACTCCCCGGGTTGGGGCTCGGTGGTCCACCAGACCCTGAGAATGGCGTCGAGGTCGGCGCTGGTGGCCGGTCGCAGGTCGATCAAGGAGCGGTGGTGGGAGGCGGGTTGGTCATCATCTCGCGCACGCCGTTGTCGCGGTAAATGACAAAGACCGTGATCAGGACGAATACCAGCACGATTAGGGCCTGACCTACAAGCCGCCGACGGGACAATTAATCCTCGGTGGTTTGGGCAGTGGCCATCGCGGCGATGTCCTCCACGACTGATTCGTTGGCAAGCGTGGTCACGTCGCCCAGTTGGCGGTTCTCAGAGATGTCTCGCAACAGGCGGCGCATGATCTTGCCCGATCTGGTCTTGGGGAGGTCGGGGGTGAAGACGATCGACTTCGGTTTGGCGATCGGCCCGATAGTGGCAGCGACGTGATCGCGCAGCTCCTTCAACAGGGCATCGTCGCCGGTGACATTGCCTCGCAAGGTGACAAAGGCGGCGATGGCCTGGCCGGTGACTTCGTCTTTCCGGCCGACCACAGCTGCTTCGGCCACCGACGGATGCGAGACCAGCGCCGATTCCACCTCGGTCGTCGAAATGTTGTGTCCGGCGACGAGCATGATGTCGTCGACTCGGCCGAGCAGCCAGAAATAGCCATCTGTATCGCGTTTGGCTCCGTCGCCGGGAAAGTAACGGCCAGGAAAACGCGACCAATAGGTGGCTTCGAAGCGATCGGGATCGCCGTAGATCGTGCGCGCCATCGAGGGCCATGGTCGATCGAGGACGAGGAATCCTCCGCCTCCCAGCGGGACCGAGTTGCCGTCTTCGTCGACAACGTCCGCCGAGAGGCCGGGCAGAGGCCGAGTGGCCGAGCCCGGCTTCGTCTTGGTAATGCCGGGCAGCGGGCTGATCATGATCGCCCCGGTTTCTGTCTGCCACCAAGTGTCGACCACCGGGCAGCGCTCACCACCGATGACGCGGTGATACCACATCCAGGCCTCCGGATTGATCGGCTCGCCGACCGAACCGAGCAGCCGCAACGAACTTAGATCGTGCTTCTGCGGATACTCGTCGCCCCATTTCATGAACGAGCGGATCGCGGTGGGGGCGGTGTAGAGAATGTTCACCTTGTATTCCTCGATGATCTGCCAGAGGCGATCGAAATCTGGGAAGTTGGGGGCTCCCTCATAGATGAGCGAAGTGGCGCCGTTCCCGAGTGGTCCATAGACGATGTAGCTGTGCCCGGTCACCCACCCGATGTCGGCTGCACACCAATAGATGTCCGTGTCGGGTTTGAGATCGAACACCTGACTGTGGGTGGTGAGCACCTGGGTCAGGTATCCCGCCTGGGTGTGGACGATTCCCTTGGGCTTACCGGTCGTGCCCGAGGTGTAGAGGATGTAGAGGGGGTCCTCGGAGTCGAGTTGCTCGGGCTCGCACGTGTCGGGCTGGCCGGCAATCGCCTCGTCCCACCAGAGATCGCGTCCTTCCTGCATCGCCACGGGCGAACCGGTGCGACGCAGAACGACCACGTTGCGGACGCTCGGCGTACGTTCCAGGGCAATATCGGCGTTGGCCTTGAGCGCCACTTCCTTGCCGGCCCGCCAGGCAAAGTCTTGAGTGATGACCACCGTCGAACGGGCATCGTTGATCCGATCGGCCAACGCATCGGAGGAGAATCCGCCAAAGACCGCCGAATGGACCACGCCGAGCCGGGCGCAGGCAAGCATCGCCACCGGCAGCTCAGGAACCATGCCCATGTAGAGCGCGGCGGTGTCGCCCTTCTTCAGCCCGAGGGCTTTGAGCGCGTTGGCGAACTGACCGACCTGGCGATGGAGGTCGCGATAGGTGATGGTCCTCTTGTCTCCAGGCTCGCCGATCCAGTGATAGGCGACTTTGTCAGCCGCTTTTTCCAAATGGCGGTCGAGACAGTTGTACGAGAGATTGAGGCGACCGCCGGTGAACCACTTGTAGAACGGAGGGTTGGCGTCGTCGAGCGCTGACTGCGGTTCCTCGAACCAGCTCACCCGCTTGAGGGCCTGGTTCATCCAGTAACCGGCCCAGTCCTCTTCTGCTTGCTCGTAAATTCCGGGTTGAGCATTGGCTGTCTTGGCGAAGTCCGGGCTGGGCACAAAGACCCGATCCTCGGTCAGCAGATTCTCCAGCGCGTTGCTCATCTCACTCCTCGCTCTCTTGCCCGAGAACCTATCACCTGAGAACGAGGTAGGTCCCGATGCCGAGCAGGGCGAGGCCGGCCACTTTGCCCAGGTCGATCGGGTCGACGGTCGCCCCAAGAAGTCCGAAATGGTTGATCAGCGCCCCAACCACAAACTGGCTGACGGTGATCAGGACCAATGCGGGCACCAAGCCGAGCTCGCCCACCGAGAGCGAGAGCGTGCCAATGATGATGAGGCCAAACAAGCCGGCGGTGTAGACATACCACGGCATCCCTGGGGCCGCACCGAGGTTGCCGCCCCGTAACAAAAGGATCACCAGGCCAATCACCACGCCCCCGGAGAAGTAGGTGATGAACGTGGATTCCACCGTGCCTACGTGCCGCTGCATGACTCCGGTGAATGTTGCCTGCACGGCAACGGCCACTCCACAAAGTATCGCTGCCGCCGCTGCCAGCCTCATCTCCAACCTCCCGATAATGGATTCGTGCGTTTTCTCAAACGGTTCTGGGAACCGATCGCCGCCGGGGAGGTCACTGTGGCCATTCGCCGCTGGGACCGACCTCGAGTCGTCGCAGGGCGACGCTATCGCACTGCCGGCACGATCCTCGAAGTCGACTCGGTGGAGACTGTCGACGAGGATGCGATCTCGGACGAGCTCGCCCTCCTCGCCGGCTACCGGAGCGCAGCCGAGCTAATTCACGAACTCCGCGACCGCCCCATGGGCGCCACCTTCGTGGTCCGGTTTCATGTCGTTGCCGGACCCGATCCCCGCACGGTGTTGGCCGAGACGGACCAACTGAGCGACGCCGACATCGCCGAGATCAACCGGCGCCTCGATCGCCTCGATCGATCCTCGACTCATGGGCCGTGGACGCGACAGGTTCTGGAGATGATCGCTTCCAATCCAGGCCGGAGAGCACCGGACCTCGCCGCCGAGCTCGGACGCGAAACCCTTCCGTTCAAAGTCGACGTCCGCAAGTTGAAGAACCTCGGCCTGACGAACAGCTTGCGCGTGGGATATGAGCTCTCTCCGCGAGGGGAGGCCTACGTGAGTCGTCACGCCGAGTAGTGGAGATCCAGACAGCAGCGACAGAGGCTGCACGGTCTTCGCAAGAACCTCGGCGACGTCGGCGAGAAGATCGTCGAGATTCAGGGCAGATTGCAATCTCGTCCCGAAGGCAGCCGACTCCAGTTGCGCATTGAAGCGGGCCCGGTTGAAGCGGCGGTCCACGACGCGCTGCACATGGCGATGGATCGGAGTCACAAACGCTACGGCAGCCAGTGTCGACGCAGCCACTCCCAATGAACCTGACTGCGGAATCAGAGCTGCAACAAGCCGACGCCCGCAACATAAAGCAAGCCGACCATGCCCGCGACAAGCGCGTAGGTGACCGTGCGCGAAACTACTCAACCCAGGTCATAAAGGCGGTACTTCGTCACCGCCACTGCGCAAGAAACCGGGATTATGAAGGACGAGAAAGCCGCGACCGCCACCAGCCACCCCACGCTCTGGTGCCCTGGAAATATGAGGTTCACCGCGATGCCGGCGCCGGCCGGGATTGACGCCAAGAGCCCACCAACCAGAACCCACTTTGTCTGTAACCGTTCGGTCGGAGTCGAGTACCACCGGTAGCGAATCAACTGGGCGATGACCACGAAGAAGAGCGAAATGATGGCAACCACGCCTAGCAAGCGATCTCCACCGATAGTGGTCTCCGGTTCGGCCAGCACACCGCGCAAGTCTCGGGTCAAAGTGATGTCGAACATCACCGGCAACACGAATGCCAGGCATATCCACCCGGACCAACGCGGCACAAAACGCCCGTTTGGAAACATGAGGAACACCACACAGGCGGCTGTCCAGAGCGCTGTGTCGACCACCGCTCCAGAAGGGCCCCATGCCTCAGCTAGGCCGACCCCGGCTCCATCCTGGAAGAGGAAAAGCGCGACCATGCCGAGGGCAAACCAGAGTGGGAAGGCCTCGTGCCGGACTCCGGCGAAGATCCAAGCGGCGGCAGACATAGCCAGGACCGACGGCATTATCAGCAAGCCCCCAATGAGAATGTCGGTGGCCACTCCGCGGGACGTCAGGAGACTCGTGAACACCGGGATGTCGACGATTTCCGGATTCAGCAGGATTTCACGGAAGCCGACGATCGCGACCACTACCTCCGCCAGAGCGACCGGAAGCAACGCCAACCGAACGCGGTCGACTCATCGTGAGATTCTCGCTCCCGAGCCGTGACGAGAGCGTTACGCAGCTGCGCGAAGTTCCGGGAGAACTTCTGAGCCAATCATGGCAATCGCGCGCTCCGGATGGGTGGAAGCGACCTGAATCGAGATCACGTCAGCCTTGATCTCGGACACGAGCGGCCGGTAAGCCGCGATGACCTCCTCGGCGCCGGAAACGACGGCGTATTTGGAGAGGATTTCTTCGCGGTCCATCTCGTCGGCGCGTTGACGGAGGACCGCGGGATCGACTTCTTCGAGGCGCCCGGGGGCACGGAGACCCCGCATCGACCCGAGCGCCTCCCAGGCTTCGTCGTCGGATTCGGCGAGGACGACCCAGCGGGTGGCCATGATCGAACCACCGCCGTCGTGCGCCTCCCGGAAGGGCCTGATGATCTTCTCACGGGTGTCGCTCGGGTCCTTGACCGAAGTGATGAGCCCCTCGCAGTTTTGTCCGGCAAAGGTCGCGGACTGCTCGCCGCCGGCGGCCATCCACACCGGTACCTCGCTCGTCGGCGGGCTGTAGAGCTTCGCTTTACGGCATTGGTAGTACTTCCCGTCGAAGTCGACTTTCTCACCGGCCAGGAGCCGATGGATGATTTCGAGGGCTTCTTTCATTCGCCGAATGCGCTCTCCGTATCCGGGGAACTCGTAGCCGAACGGTCCCTCGTTGATGTTCTCGCCGGTGCCCACTCCGAGGACAAATCCACCTGGGGCTAATCGACTGACGGTGGCGGCGGCCTGGGCAATCAGGGCCGGGTGGTAGTGGAACAGCGGGCAGGTCACCGAGGTGATGAATGTCATCTTTTCCGTGCGTGCCGCCGCGGCCCCAAGCCACGACCAGACGAAACCCGCGGCCGAGACGTCATCGACCCACGGGTGGAAATGATCGGAGGCGGTGATGGCATCAAAGCCGGCTTTCTCAGCCGCCACCGCCTGATCGATCAAGACTTCAGGTTGATAGGACTCGTGCGATGCGAGCCAGGCGAACTTGGTCATCGCCTCACACTAAGACGGTGCCGGAGGAGCCCTGCGGCCCCGGCAACCACGGCCAGGCCCTGTATCCACTCGCCCAGCCGGGTGTAGAGGGTCGGTAGACCGGTCGCGAGATGCACCGTTCCGTACAGGACCTCCTGCTCGAGGAACTCGATCGTCTCACCGTGAACCCCGCCATCGGTGAAGTAGGAGGACTTGCCGGTGACTGCAGCGTGGACGACGTCGAGGCCAAGCTCGGCAGAACGCATGCGCGAAATCTGAAAGAACTGATCAGAGGCGGAGGTGAACTCATAGCTGCCGGTGTTGGTGGCAACCACCAACAGTTCCGCCCCGTTCTTGGCCGCATCGCGCCCATAGCGGGCAAAGTTCCCTTCAAAGGAGATGACCGTGCCCACGGTGCCGCTGCCGAGGTCGAAGACACCGACCTCCTCCCCGGCGATCATGTCCCTGGGCACCTGGGAAAGGGCCGGGATCCAATCGAAAAGCGGACGGGCGGGGATGTACTCGCCGAACGGGACCGGGTGCCGTTTGAGGTATTGGCCGACGATCGACCCGCTCGGATCGAAGGCGACCAAGGCGTTGACCCATTCGGTGTCAGACAGTGGCCGGTCGCCGCCGACAAGGAAATCGGCTCCGATTCGCGTCGCCTCGGCTCCGATCGCTTTGGCGACCTCGGGCACGAGGATCGGGTCGGCATCGAAAGAGCCGGTTGAGCCTTCGGCCCAGACGACCAGATCGGCTCCAGCCGCGGGGATCAACCGAGTCAACGCCAGATGTTGCTCCAAGGTGAGCAGGCGCTCGTTGAGGCAATGCTCCAGCGGACAGGGGGTCGAGCCTTGGACGATGGCCACCATGCGCTCTTCTCCTCGGCCGCGCTGGGGCACCAGCGCTGCGACAAGAATGGTCATAAGAATCAACCCGCCGGAGGCAGCCAGTGGGCTCCAATTGCCGCGCCTGGCCAAGACCAGCCCTGCTGCCAGCGCGACCAACAGCACTCCCCAGCCAGTCGTGCCGATCAGCGGCGCCGCCGCCCGCGTCAGCGCGTAATCGGCCATCGGATAACCGGCCAAACCCCACTCGAATCCACCCACCGGGAACCGGACTCGGATCGCCTCCATCGCTGCCCAGCCCCCGACCGCGGTAGCAAACAGATGCTGGGGGAAGCGCTTGATAACCAGTCCGAGCAGACCGGGATAGAGGCCAAACGCAATGACTAGGGGCGCTACGGCAATGAGCCCGAGCTTCCCGACCCACCAGATCAGGCCGGCGAAGAACGTCCAACCAAAGAGTGCCCCGGTCCAAAAGGGGTGCGGGCTCCGACTTACTCCTTCCAAATAGAGAGCGAGAGCGATCGGCACCAGCCAAGCCTGCGAAAAGGGAGGAAACGCGAGGACGAAAAGAACGGCGGCGGCCAGAGTAAGAGTTACCGACCGCACTCGGGCAGTGTATGAGAAAGGTTGCCGGTAGGGTCACGGCGATGGTCACGGTCAGCACCCCGCTTGACGCGGCCGAACGCGAAGGGGCCGAGGAGCTGGTCCGCTATCTGCGCAGCCTCGGGGCCAAATCGGCGAGCGAGCTATGACACCGGACGATCTCGACGTAGCCATCGACGCCGCCCGCTCAGGTGGCGCCGTTGTTTGGAAAGCCTTCGGGTCACCCGTCGAGGCCACATTCAAGAGCGATGCCAACCCGGTGACCATCGTCGATCACGAAGCCGAAGCTGCGATCGTCGACGTGATCAAGAGGTTCCGACCAAACGACGCGGTGTTGGCGGAGGAGGGTGGAGGCAGCGGCTGGGAGCGCGGACGAGTCTGGGTCATCGATCCGCTCGACGGCACCGTCAACTTCATCCACGGCATCCCGCAAATAGCCGTGTCGGTAGCGCTCTGGATCGACAGCCGGCCCGAGGTTGGCGTGATTTCGGACATGGTCCGCGATGAGGAGTTCACCGCGCGGCGCGGTCAAGGAGCATGGCTAAATCACTTTCCGATCCGGGTCAGCTCACAGGCCACCTTGGCTGAGAGCGTGGTCGCCACCGGCTTTGCCTACGACCGCAACATCCACGGCCGCCGATACGCGGCAGTGATGGGCGAGGTATTGACGAAGGTGCAAGGGATTCGCCGCTTCGGCTCCGCCGCGCTTGACCTCGCCTGGGTGGCGTGCGGACGCTACGAAGGCTATTGGGAGGCCGGCACCCACCCCTGGGATGCCGCGGCCGGAGTCCTGTTGATCGCCGAGGCGGGTGGACGGGTGAGCAATCTCGATGGCGCCGACCATCGTCTCGACGACCCGATGATCATCGCCACCAACGGCCACATCCACAACGAGCTGATCGCGGTCATTGCCGGCGCATGAGCACCCGGCTCAGCGGCCGCGGGGTGGTCGGACATCCAGAAGCCGACGCCGTTTTGATCGAGAAGGATCAGATCGTGGCCATCGGACAAAAGGCCGATCTCTCGGCGCGGCGATCGATCGAACACGACGGCTATCTCGGGGCACCGCGCCACGATCACCATTTCCATCCGATTGGCTATGCGTGGGCGGTGTTCGGGCTCTCGCTGAAGCAAGCTGGAAGCTTCGCCGGTCTCGCTGATCAGCTCCGCCAAGCCCGCGCTCGGATCGAACCGGAACAAGCCCTGATCGGCAACCGCCTCGACGATGAAGCCCTGCTCGAGCACCGGCTGCCCAACCGCTCCGACCTCGACGACTGGACCGGCTCGTCTCCCACCGTGCTCTACCGCTACTGCGGCCATCTGGCGGTGGCCAACAGCGCCGCGCTCGGCCTGGCCGGGCTGGCTGACCACCCCGATGGGATCTTGCGCGAAACCGAGATCGGTCCGGTCACCGAAGCCCTCGCGCCATTGCGGCCAAAACTCGCATCCCGAGACGTGGCGCAAGTGCTGGCAGGATTGGCGGGTCTCGGGCTGGGAGCGATCACTGCCATTGTCTCGGCTACCGACCCGCTCTGGTGCGAGGTGGATGACGAGCTCGCCACTCTGATCGAGATCGCCCCAGGCTTGCCGCTCGATCTCGAAGTATTGGTGATCGCGGCCGACCCCAGCGAGCTTCGGGAAGCCGCCGAACGGATCCGGTCCGCTCACATCGACAACCTCCACTTTCTCGGGTGGAAGGAGTTCGCCGACGGGGCGCTGGGGGCCCGCACGGCTGCCCTTCACGAGCCCTTCAGCGACGACCCCGACAATCGCGGGGTGATGCGCCTTGATTGGGACCACGCATTGGTGATGGCGAGGACCTGCCTCGATCTCGACGCCACGATTGCGATTCACGCCATCGGCGACGCGGCCAACGACGGAGTGCTCACGCTTTTCGAAGAAGTCATCGGCCAGGGCGGCGCCTCGCACCGAATGCGAATCGAGCACGCCTCCTTGCTCACCGCTGACGCTCGGACGCGAATGGCGGGTCTCGGAGTGACGGCTTCGGTGCAGCCGTCCTTCATCAGCTCGGAGGTCGACTGGCTCGAGGCGCGGTTGGGAGCGAGGGTGGAGAACACCTATGCCCTGGCGGCGATGGAGTCCGCCGGGATCCACCTGATAGGGGGTTCTGATTGCCCGGTCGAATCGCCCAATCCCTGGCCGGCGATGGCGACCGCGGTTGCCGCCGGGCTCAGTGCGGAGTCGGCGTACGAGCTCTATGGGCCGCCATTGCAGGTCGGTGATCCGGCTCATCTGATCGAGACAGAACACGACCTGGTGAGCGCCGAGAACCGGGCTCTCACGGTGTTTCGACATGGCGAGCGAATCGAACCACCACCAGCGCTCGACCTCGAATAGGACCTCTCATTGTTAGGTTGGGTTTGTGTTTGATTACACCGAGGTCACGGCCGAAGGCGTCGGAACGACCCTCGACGATGCTCTCAAGGAGTCCGATCGCATCGTGGCCTGGGTAGTGGACCCAACAACCGAACCCACCTACGAGAACGTCCTGCGCCCTTTAGAGGACATCGAAGACCAGCTCAGCCAAGCCTACGGCAAGAGCGCATTCATGGGCTACGTGCATCCCGACAAGGAAGTGCGAGACGCCGGGAACGCAGCGGAGGAAAGACTCCAAAAGTGGGGAGTGGAACTGATCTTTCGCTCTGACCTCTATCAGGCGGTCAAGGATTTTGCCGAAACGGCCGAAGCTGCCGACCTGGAAGGCGAACGGCGTCGCTATCTGGAGTTTGTCCTGCGCGACCTGCGCCGTGCGGGTCATGAGCTCGACCAAGCCGCGCGGGACGAAGTCAAAAAGCTCACCCAACGCCTGATCGAGATTGGGGTGCTCTACCAACGCAACATTGACGAGCACCTGGACTCGATCACCCTTGGCCCCGACGATCTTGAGGGCCTCTCGCCAAACTACCTCGAAGGTCTCGAACCGGGAAAAGAAGAAGGCACTTACGAGGTCGGGATGGCGTATCCCGATGTCATCCCATTCATGGAGAACTCCTCACGGCGCGACCTGCGCGACGATCTGCTGCGAAAATTCAACAGTCGGGCGGTTGAGGCCAATCGCCCGCTGCTGGAAGACGCTGTCAACCACCGTCAGCGGATCGCCGAGCTGTTCGGCCAACCCTCTTGGGCCCACCATCAACTCGAGGAGAAGATGGCGAAGACCCCGGATGCAGTCCGGTCCTTCTATGCGAGCTTGGTCCCCGGCCTCACCGAGCTCGGTCAAACCGAGAAAGGCAAGCTCGCTGAGCTGCTCGCCGCCGATGGGAACGAAGGTGACCTTCAGAGCTACGACTTTCGCTTCTACGACACCCAGCTGCGAAAGCGCGACTACGGAGTCGACCCGATGGCGGTGGCGGCCTACTTCCCGCTCCAAAACGTCATCGACGGAATGTTCGAGCTGACGGGAGCGGTCTTTGGGGTTCGCTACCGCCCGATCGAGGCACCTCGCTGGCACCCGGACGTCCTCGGCTATGCGATCGACGATGTCGCGACCGGTAAAGAAATCGCCCGTTTCTTCATGGACCTCTTTCCGCGCGAAGGCAAGTTCAGCCATGCCGCGGCTTTCCCACTGATCAGCGGCCGGCGCAAGGCGGACGGCAGCTATCAGCAACCGTTATCGGCGATCGTCGCCAACTTCACCAAGCCCGGGGGCGAACGGCCCTCTCTGCTCCAGCATCAAGAGGTGGAAACGTTCTTCCACGAGTTTGGCCACATCCTCCATCAAACCTTGACCGAGGCCGAGATCCCCCGCTTTGCCGGCTCTTCGACCGAGGGCGACTTCGTCGAAGCGCCAAGCCAGATCATGGAAAACTGGACTTGGGAGCCCGAGATCCTGGCCCGTTTCGCCCGTCATTACGAGACCGGCGAGCCCATCCCGACCGAGCTCGTGACGCAACTGACCGCGGCCAAGAACCTGAACCTTTCCTTGCTCACGTTGCGACAGGCCCAGTTTGGGTTGCTCGACATGTGGCTCCATGATGAAAACCCGGAAAAGGACCTCGACGACATCCACCTGCGCTCGACCAAGGTCGGCCTCTTTCCCTATCACGAGGGAACCTTCTACCCGGCTTCGTTCGGACACCTGTTGGGCGGATATGACGCCGGTTACTACGGGTATTTGTGGTCAGAGGTCTACGGGGACGACATGTGGAGCCGGTTTGCTTCCGAAGGCCTCCGCAGCCCCTCGGTCGGCGCCGACTACCGGCGGGAGGTCTTGGCCAAGGGCGGAGCGCGGGATGGGATCGAGCATTTGCGGGGTTTTTTGGGTCGCGAGCCCAATAATCAGGCGTTCCTGCACAAATTGGGGATGAACGGGTAGGGAACCGGGGCGACGCCCGCAGCGTCTAAGCCCAAGAACGTGCTGGTTTCAGGATGTTTTAGCGGCGGTTTAACAGGGAAAGACAAACCTGTTGGGAACCGGGCCAGGCTCCAAGGGCTTGCGCTGGGAGTCTGGCAACCGGAAGAAAACGCCGTCGATAGAGGTTGATTCCGGATAGTGGCCTGAAGGAGGCCCTTTAAAAATGTCAGAAACACTCAAAGGCTCAGCGATACGAGGAATGGCAAGGCCCTCTCGCCGTTACGAAGAGGATCGGGTCTGTAATCACCCCAGCTGCGACACCCGTCTCAGCCAGTACAACCGTCGGGACCACTGTTATGCGCATGCACCGGTGCGATTCCCGCGAGTGAGAGGTCGGATTCTGCCCGAAGGCACCTAATCGGACGTGGATTTCTGACCAAGGCTTCTAGGAACGCTGGGTCAGGTTCTCTCCCCCTCCCCTCGACACAGACGAGTCCTAGAAACAGAGGCCCCGGCGACCCCTCCGCCGGGGCCTCGTTATTCGGCCCTTTTTGCAAACCCTGGGTTCGTAGCGTTGTACAACAGCGGTACCAGCCCACAGAATGGAAGTCATGACCAAGCAGACCACCACCTTGGATTTTGATGTCGAGGGGATGACCTGTGCGTCTTGCGCGGCTCGGATCGAGAAAGCGCTTGTCAAGCAACCCGGGGTCGAGGCGGCCACTGTCAACCTTGCTGCTGCCCGAGCGCGGGTCCGGACAGTTCCATCGGTCGACGAGCAGTCGCTCAAGGACGCGGTTGCCAAGATCGGCTACGAGCTTCGGACCAAGGAGGCTGACCACGCCGCTGGTATTCACAGCACCGAGGAGACAAGACAGTGGCGACGGTTTTGGATCGCCGCCGCCCTGACTATGCCGGCGCTCGTATTGGCCATGTTCACCGAGATGAACGCAACCAGCGCTTGGCTCCAGCTCGCCCTCACGACTCCTGTGGTCCTCTGGATCGGATCTCAGTTCCATCGCATCGCCTGGAATCAGGCGATCAATCGAAGTGTGGGCATGGACACCCTGATCTCCCTCGGCTAACTGGCCGCTTACGGCTGGTCGGTGTGGGCGCTCCTCGGATCAAGCAATCACAACCAGATCTTCTTCGAAACGGCGGCCGTGATCGTGACGCTGATCACATTGGGTCGAGCCCTGGAGGCAAGGGCCAAGGGCCGCGCCAACCGTGCCCTTACCGCCTTGCTCGAGTTGGAAGCGAAGGAGGCACGAATTCGCACCGATGCCGGCGAACGCCTGCTGCCACTCGACGACGTCTTGCCGGGCGATCTGATGGTTGTCAGACCCGGCGAGAAGGTTCCCACCGACGGCGTGATCGTTGAAGGCGGCTCCTCGTTTGACGAGTCGATGCTCACCGGCGAATGGACCGGGATTCAAAAGGGAGTGGGCGAGGAAGTGTTCGGAGCCACGATCAACCAGGAGGGCCTGGTGGTGATCGAAGCCCGGAGGATTGGCGAAGAGACCGCGCTCCAACGGATCGTGGCTTTGGTCGAGGAAGCCCAAGCGGGCAAGGCCCCGATTCAGTGGCTCGCCGACCGCATCTCATCGGTGTTCGTCCCGGTCGTTATCGGCATCTCTTTTTTAACTTTCATCCTCTGGCTGACTCTCGGAAACGACGTGGCCGACGCAGTTCGAGCTGCCGTCGCGGTCCTAATCATCGCCTGCCCCTGCGCGTTGGGATTGGCCACTCCTACCGCGATCATGGTCGGCAGCGGGCGCGGAGCCCAGCTCAGAGTCCTCTTCCGTAACCCCGAAGTCTTCGAACGGGCTCAGCGAATCGAGACGGTCATCTTCGACAAAACCGGAACTCTCACCACTGGGGCGATGACCCTCTCCGATCTCACAACCGATCAAGACGAAGAACGGGCCTTGTACCTGGTGGCGACAGTGGAAGCCGCCGGTGGGCACCCGATTGGGAAAGCGGTCGCGCTCGGCGCCGAGTCCCGCGACATCGAGCTCGGCCGGCCGGAGAAGATCGAAACTCTCGGGGGGCTCGGAGTGATCGGGACCGTGGACGGAATCGAAGTCGTCGCCGGAAAGCCCAAGCTCCTAGCCGATCGCGGGCTGCAGATCCCCAATCGATTGTTGGAGGCCATGGAGAAGTACGAGAGGGAGGGAAAGACCGCCTTTCTCGCCGGCTACCAAGGCGAGGCCCGGGCGGCTCTCGCAGTCGCCGACAGTGTTCGCCCGTCTTCGGCCGCGACCATCAAACAACTGAGCGAGCTTTCGATTTCGGTCGGCATGCTCACGGGTGACAACCACCTCACCGCGAGCGAGATTGCTCGGAAGGTCGGTATCGGCGAAGTGATCGCCGAGGTGCTTCCGGGTGAGAAGGCCGAAGTAATCCGACGCTTGCAAGTGAACGGAAAGCAGGTGGCCTTTGTCGGCGATGGCATCAATGATGCGCCGGCTTTGACAGCTGCTGACCTCGGCATCGCCATCGGCACCGGGACCGACGTCGCGATCGAAAGTGCCGACATGGTCCTCATGTCGGGAGATCCAGCGTTGCTGCCGACGGCGATCTCGCTTGCCCGCCGGACCCTGGCTGTCATCAGGCAAAACCTCTTCTGGGCGTTTGCCTATAACGTCGCCGCGATTCCCCTTGCCGCGTTCGGACTTCTGGACCCCATGGTGGCCGCCGGGGCGATGGCCCTCTCCTCGGTTTCGGTAATCGTCAACAGCCTGCGACTGCGAGGGTTAGGTCGGTTTTAGCGCAAGCGATCTAGGGTGGGTAGATGACGATTCTCTGGCACACGCGAGTGAATGATCTGCGCCAGCCGGCGGCGCTGTTGGCGTTTGCCGGCTGGGGTGACGCGGGCCGGGCGGCCACTTCGACGGCCCGCTATCTGCTCGACGCATATCCGAGCCGAGTTGTGGCCGAGATTTCTCCCGATCTGTTCTTCGACTTCACAGTGCGACGACCGATCACCTACCTCGACGACGGCGTGCGCCGTATCAGTTGGCCGGAAACGAATTTCTCCGTGGTCCAACTTCCCGACCGCGACCTTGTGGTTGTGTTGGGCGAAGAGCCGCACCTGCGCTGGCCAACTTTCACCGACATCATCATCGATGCCTTGGTCGAGCTCGAGGTGCAGGAGGCGGTCCTCGTGGGCGCGTTTCTCGGCGAGGTACCCCATACCCGACCTACGCCAATCTTCGGGGCGACCGGAAATCCATCGCTTCTGAAACAGCATCGGCTCAACTCCACCAACTATCAAGGACCGACCGGCATCGTCGGGGTGCTGACCAGCGCATTTGTGAAGCCGGGGATCCCGGCTACCGCGCTGTGGGGTGCAGTTCCTCACTACATCGAGGATCCGGACTATGCCCCGGCCACCTATGCCTTAGCCGGCAAGGTGTCAGAGGTGTTGCGGATCAACTTGTCGGTGGGAGACCTTGCCGCTCGCAGTCTCGAATTCCGGATCGCCCTCGATGCCGAGCTCGAGGATCAGCCGGATGTACTGGCTCACATTCGGCGGCTGGAAGCCAATACCGAGGAGTTCGGTCAAGGGAGCCTGGTCGACGAGATCGAACGCTACTTGCAAGAAGGCAATTAGTCCGTTTCTCCCCCGGTTCAGGGGGAGCAACAGGCGGCCACTCCCACTCCTGGAAAGTGTCGCTTACGGGACCTGACCCGCCGCGAACTCCTCGCGTGCCCGTAATTTGTGGTGTGGCGAACGCCCAGAACCAAATCTGTCCTGTGACGAACGGTACTCGTTCGCCACGGGACGAATTTCCCAAAACCGTTCCTATGGCGACAAATAAGGCTGGCGAGACAGGCGGCGGTCTGTCGTCGCGGCCAAATTCGAGCGGCACGAGGGCCTACCCCGCGACGGAGTCAATCCTCAGAGTTTCTTGCCCGGGGGGAGACCGGCGAGAAAAGCTTTGGGGCTCCCCCTCCGGAGCCCCAATATCCTGGCTTACTTCTTCTTGTGCCGATTGGCTTTGAGACGCTTCCGGTACTTGTGCTTCGACATCTTCTTGCGTCTCTTTTTGATCAACGAACCCATGCAATCCTCAGGAATGGAACAGTGGACCGGCCTAGCTTGGCGGATCACCCGGCAATGGTCAAGCCCGGGTGGCTAGCGGATTCCCTGCGTTGCAACCGACATACGGATCACTTCCGCTTCCGGCATCGCCTCAGCGAGCGCCTGCGCGACGGCATCTTCGTTCGGTGATTTGACGAAGGCCAGGACTGCCGGACCCGCCCCCGACCAACAAACATGCGACGCTCCCGCTGCGCGGGCGGCGCGGATCGACTCCTTGACGCGTGGCCTGATGCCGTTGCGCGGGGCTTCGTGCATCTCGTCGTCGGCCGCACCGGCGAGAAGCTCGTCATCGCCGTTGACCAAGCCGAGCATCAACGCCCCCATGCGACCCAGAGATCTCACCGCCACTGCTCGCGAGACCTGATTAAAGAGGGCTTCGCGCGCTTCAAAGGTGGGCAAAGAATCGGAGGGAATTGCGACGAAGGGAACCAGGCTGTGGTGGAGCTCGAGGTGGCGGACGGTGCCGTCGGGGGGGCAGAGGACCAGGCCCCCGTATACGGCAGCGGCGGCGTTGTCCGGATGTTCTTCCATCGTGGCCACCAGTTCGAAAAGCGCCTCCGGATCAGCTGGCTCTCCGACCGCACGTAAGGCGGCGGCCGCGCCGGCTGCGGCGGCGGCCGCCGAGGAGCCGAGGCCCTTGCCGATGGGAATGTGGTTGTCGACGACCAGGTCCATTGGCCTTTCCAACCCAACCCCCCGCTGGGCCGCGTCAAGGACAATGTCGAAGATTTGGCCGTCCGGGGCCTCAGGGCCGATATGGCGGACACGCCATTCGGAGGAAGGAGTGGCGCTCACCTGACAACGCAGCTCGAACGCCAAGGCGAGGACATCGAAGCCGGGCCCGAGGTTGGCGGCAGAAGCGGGGGCGGAGGCGGTGGCCATAAATGGTGGCGTCGTTTTATCACCAAATCGGTACCCAGCAAGGAATCGCTTTGGTCGCGAAAACGGCGATGTCCTCGTTCTTGCGACCGAATCGGCACCTGGCAGGTGCCGATTCGGTGATAAAAACGTCGGATGCGGGAGATCTTGGGACTCGATACCTTGGTGGCGGAGATGGTCACCGGGTTGGGGCTGGCGCTGGTGGTGGGCAATGTGCTCGCCTGGAGGAAGCACCGCCAGGGACAGCGGCCGCCAGGCGTTGAAGGCGAGTTTCGCTTGGGCCGGGTTCGATTCCTGATCTTGGTTGGAGTGCTGATGACGATTTGGGGAGTGGGATCTCTAATCGTCGGACCCACCTAGTCGGCTAGGGTCGCGCCGCTGTTGCGGATGTAGTTCAACGGCAGAACACGGGCTTCCCAAGCCTGAAGTGGGGGTTCGATTCCCCTCATCCGCTCGATGAATTTTGAGCAGCTCGGGCTTCCCTTGGATGCGAGTGGAGTCCTCCCGAGCCAGGCAATCGTCCGCGCAGTTGACCTCGGGATCATCAGCGCCGGCGAGTTCAAGATCCAGCCTTCACAGATCCAACCCGCCAGCCTGGACCTGCGGCTCGGCGAGGTGGCCTACCGGGTTCGAGCCAGCTTCCTCCCCGATACCCGGCCGGTCGAGGTCAAGATCAAGGAGTTCATCGTCGACGAGCTGGACCTCCGCCGGGAGGGAGCCGTGCTCGAGACGAAAACGCCCTATCTGATCCCCCTGGCCGAGGAGCTGGACCTTCCCGACTTCCTCAGAGGTAAGGCCAATCCCAAGAGTTCGACGGGACGCCTCGACGTGTTCACCCGAGTGATCACCGACCAAAGCTTCCGCTTCGATGAGGTACGACCTGGGTATCAAGGGCCGCTCTATCTCGAAGTTGTCCCTTTGTCATTTCCGGTCAAGGTCAAGCAAGGTCTGCCGCTGGCCCAACTACGACTATCGGCCGGCGGCTCGCGACTGAGCGATTCAGAGCTCGGGGAGCTACACGAGCTGCATCCGCTCCTGTTTTGCGACCAAGAGCCCATCGCCGGGAGCCAGCTCGAGGTCGCGAATGGGCTCTACCTGAGCCTCGATTTGAAAGGGGACGCCGCCGGGCGGGTTGGCTATCGAGCCAAGGAGTCCACTCCCCCAATCGATGTCTCACGCACAGGTGTTTATGAGTGGGAAGACTATTGGGACCCGGTTCGCCGCGAACGCGACGCAGATCGGATCGTGCTGACGCCGGAGCGGTTCTACTTGCTGTTGTCTGACGAAGCAGTGCGAATACCTCCCGGCTTCGCGGCCGAGATGACCGC
Source organism: Acidimicrobiia bacterium (assembly GCA_013812505.1). Classification (GTDB taxonomy): domain Bacteria; phylum Actinomycetota; class Acidimicrobiia; order Spongiisociales; family ZC4RG35; genus JACCTH01. The sequence continues at coordinate 30,925 of JACCTH010000025.1, forward strand.
GTACGACCCGACGAGCGGGGAGCTGCGCACCCACTACGCCGGGTTCTTCGACCCCGGGTTCGGATACGACCGCGATGACACCTTTTTCGGCTCGCGGGCGGCGCTGGAGCTGCGTGCCCACGACGTGCCGTTCATGGTCGAACACCGGCAGAGAGTGGCGAAACTGTCCTTTGAGCGCATGGCCGCGGTTCCATCGACCTTGTACGGCGAGGGAATCGGCTCGTCCTACCAGCTCCAAACCGACACGCTGAGCAAACATTTCAAGCCCATCGGGTGAATCGCTCGATTCTGTGGGCTGGGGTCGTTGTACAACAACGCTACGAACCCAGGGTTCGCGGTTCCAACTCTGCATAGGCCCGGCTCAAGGCGAGGCGGACGGGTTCCTCGGGGTAGGGGGCGCCGTCGAGAGCCAGATCTTCCACCGCCGTCCCTCGCTCGATGCCCGCGCGGGCGGTGCGGACGATCCAGGCGAGGTCGAAGCGCGACATCACGAGATAGTCGGGATCGACCGGGCCGCCGTGACCAGGGATCACGATGGGCCGAGCGGCTTCAGCCAGCCGGCCGATCGTCTCCACCCATGCCACCGGGTACGAGTCGTCGAAGCTGGGGGCATTGCCGTCCTCGACCAAGTCGCCGGCAAAAGTGACGCCCTCGACGTGGAGCACCGCGTCATTGGTGGTGTGCCCGAGTCCGTAAAAGGCGAAGTCGACGGTGCGATCGCCGAGGTCGAGTGAGGCTGTATCCGCGAATGTCTCGGCGGGTGGGGTGATGATCACTTCCTGGTAGGCCGGATCATCGGGGTAATAGCCGATGACACGTTTCCGCGCTTGCTCGCCGTCCTCTTCCATCCGCTCCCGGCACGCAACATGTGCCCAGATGCGAGCGGTGGAGAACTCCTGGTTCCCGAAAGTGTGGTCCCAGTGCTCGTGAGTGTTGAACACCCATCCGACCGGAAGAGCAGTCACCTTGCGGATTTCCTTGCGCAGCGCTCGGGCCTCGGCCGGGTTGGTGCGCGTGTCGACGACGAGCGCTCCCGCACCGCCCACGACTAAGCCGACGTTGAGGTCGAAAGGGCTGGAGAAACGGCGGACAAAGATGCGGTCGCCGAACTCGGTCCAGTTCTCGGTCATCGCACGACGTTAGGGCTAGTTCTTTGGTGGAAAGCCGCGCTGACCCTCAAACTCGGCCAAGATCTTCCGATAGCTAAGAGGACAACAAAACACCCAGGCGTTACCCAATCCTCACTCCAGGACTCTTCCTCCTCCATCGGGCGACGTCAGGGACCGACAAGAAGCGGCTGCGAAGCCGCTTCTTGTTCGTGCTCGGTCAGCCTCGGTAGGCCTCCTCGAAGGTGCCGACATCCATCTTCTGCATCTTCATCATTGCGGCCATGACCCCGCCCAACCTGCTCGGGGCTCCCGGTCGAAATCATCTCCATGAATCGGGTGGGGATGATCTGCCAGGAAAGACCGAAGCGATCTTTGAGCCATCCGCACTGGCTTTCCTTGCCCCCGTCTGCGATCAGGGCTTCCCAGTAGCGATCGACCTCCTCCTGATCGTCGCATTCGACAAAGAACGAGAACGACTCGTTGAAGCGGAACTGTGGTCCGCCATTGAGACCTTTCACCGGTTGGCCGGCGATCTCGAAGTCGGCGGCCATGACGTTGCCGTCCGGGAGGCGCATGAGGCTGTGCGTCTTTGCATCCGGAAAGATCGAGGAGTAGAGGTCGACTGCCTCCTCGAGGTTGTTGTCGAACCACAAGTGCGGGATGATCGATTTCATCTCTGGCTTTCGTTAGCGGTCATAACCGATGTCGGTGAAGCGGGTGTAGCTCGGTTGAAAAGTCATCTTGACGGTTTCGGTCTTGCCGCCCCGGTGCTTGGCGACGTTGATCTCGGCGACTCCCTTCTTGTCCGCATCCGTTCGCTCGCTCTTGTAGTACTCGTCGCGGTAGATGAACATCACGATGTCGGCGTCCTGCTCAAGGGCACCAGACTCGCGGAGGTCCGAAAGACGAGGGCGCTTGTCCTCCCGTTGCTCGGCCAGGCGGTTGAGTTGGGAAACCGCGATGATGGGCACCGCGAGGTCGGCGGCCAGATTCTTCAGACTGCGCGAGATTTCGGCGATCTCCTGTTGGCGGTTCTCCCTATTCGACCCCTGCATCAATTGGAGATAGTCGACCACGATCAGCGAAAGGCCATGTGCTCTTTGCAAGCGTCGACTCTTTGCGCGAATGTCCGTGACGTTGACCGCCGAGGAGTCATCGACATACATGGGGGCGGTGAACATCTTGGCGGCGGCGTCGTTGATCCTCTTCCACTCCTGATCGTTGCTGGCCCCCATTCGCATGACCCTGGTGTCGACTTTGCCGATCGAACTGATCAGCCGCTGAGCAATCTCGATCTTGGACATCTCCAGGCTGAAGATGGCAACGGTCTCACCACGGACGGCGACATTGGTGGCGATGTTGAGGGCGAGGGTGCTCTTCCCCATGCTGGGTCGGGCGGCGATCACCACCATGTTCGCCGGCTGGAGTCCACCAAGCAGATTGTCAAGATCGCGAAACCCCGTTGCGAGGCCGGCGGGCGATGTGCCGTCGGCCGCCTCGATGAGATCCACGACATGGTTCATCAGGCCCCCAACGTGAAACATCCGCTTCGACTCGCCCTTCTCTGCCACAGACAACACTGCCTGCTCGGCCCGGTCGAGAACCCCGGCAATATCGGCGTCGGTGCGGAAGGCCAGCTCGTTGACCTTTCCCCCCGCTCTGATCAGCGATCGCCGCAGCCCGTGCTCTCCAACGATGCCGGCGTAGTAATCGATGTTGGAAACACCAGGCACCAGATCGATCAGCGAGGCCAGGTAGGAGATCCCACCGATCCGTTCCAAATGGTCGCGCCGGCGCAACTCCTCGGAAACCGTGACGGCATCGATCGGCTGACTCGTGTTGTAAAGGGTGGTCATCGCTTCGAAGATCGTCTGGTGAGCCGGGACGTAGAAGTCCTCGGGCACCAGGCGATCCATCACTTCGTTGGCTGAATCTGAAGCGAGAAGAATTGCGCCCAGCACCGAAAGCTCGGCTTCCCGGGAATGGGGAGGGACACGGGGCGATCGTCGCGGGGCCTCGATGGTGCGCTCAGTCATGGTTATTTGATCCTGACGGTCGGGTGTGACTGAAACGGGAAGTGCGACCAACTTAAGGCCGACCCCTCCCAACGCGAAAACCCACCAGGTGGTGGGTTTTCGCGAATGGGATAGAAAACGGACTCAGGCCGGAATGACGTCGATGGTGATTGGCACAACTACGTCGGGATGGAGGCGAACGGTCACCTCATGGAGACCGATGTCCTTTATCGGCTCGTGCAGCTCGACCGCTTTACGGTCGATCTCGAGGCCGGTGAACTTCCTGATCCCCTCGACCAAATCAGTGACACCCACCGAGCCGTAGAGCCGGCCTTCGTCGCCGGACTTGGCGGCAAGGACCACCCTGGTGCCAACCAAGCGGCCGGCAATGCTCTCGGCCTCCTGGCGCAGCTTGTGGTGAGCCGCGTTGCGGCTGGCGACGATCACGGCGGCGGCCGCGATGGATGACGGCGTGGCTTTGGTGGCCAGCTTGCGCGCCAGGAGATAGTTGCGGGCATATCCGTCGGACACGTCCACCACGTCGCCGCGCTGACCGAGAGCTTCGACGTCGGCGGAGAGGATCAGCTTCATCAGCGGCCCATGTATCCCAGCAACGCCATCTCGCGGGCGTTCTTGATCGCCGTCGCCACCTCGCGTTGATGACGGGGACAATTGCCGTTCACCCGCCGGGAGCGAATCTTCGCTCGATCCGACATGTACTTTCTGAGCAGCGAGACGTCCTTCCAGTCCACGAACTCCACCCGCTCCGCACAGAAGTAACAGACCTTCTTCTTCATCCGCCGGAAGTTGCCCTCCGGGCGTCGCTTTTTCAGCTTTCGATCGAGATTGGTTGCCCGTGGCATGGAAATCCTCCCTTTAGAACGGGGCCTCGTCGGGGCCGTAGTCATCGCGCGCCACCGGTGCCGGGGGAATCGCGCGCTCGCCCCCACTGTTGTTGGCGAAGTCCCCACCACCGGAGCGGGCGGTCTTGTTGACGGTGGCTGTTGCCCAGCGCAGGCTCGGACCGATCTCGTCGATGCTGATCTCGACGACCGAGCGCTTCTCGCCATCCTGGGTCTCCCAGGAGCGCTGGTCGAGGCGTCCGGTGACAATCACTCGGGCGCCCTTCTGCAACGATTCGCTCACGTTCTCGGCGTGCTCACGCCAGATCGTGCCGGAGAAAAAGCCAGTTTCCTCCTGCCATTCGTTGTTCTGGTCCCGCCAGCGGCGATTTACCGCGAACCGGAGCTTGACCATCGGCACCCCCGAAGGGGTGAATCGCATTTCCGGGTCGTCTACCAGGTTCCCGACCAGGGTCACGGTGTTGGTCGACATAGTTCCTCCTTCTTTCTCCCGACCAATATGCGGATTGGGAGTGACAAATCAAGATCCTTCCTCGACAACCGGGGCAATTTGCTCGTCGGGCCGGAGGATCTTGTGCCGAACGACCTCGTCGGCCAACGTGAGCATGCGGTGCAAGTCGTTGATCGTCTCGGGCTCGGCGTCAAACGTCACGACTGAGTAAAAGCCATCGTGCAGATCGTCGATCTCATAGGCAAAACGTCGTTTGCCCCAAAGATCGCGACCGCTGATAGTTCCTCCGCGTTCGGTTAGAAACGAGGCGATCCCGTCAACACGGCTCTCGAAATCGGCCTCGCTCAGATCAGGGCGATGAATAGTCATCACCTCATAGGTGCGCAATGTGCATTTTCCTCCTGTGGGCATCCGCTTCGGCGGAAGGCTTCGCTCGCCCAAGTTGAGAGTTACGAAGCAGGGTGTTGGGCAGACGCTTCGCCCGCCCTGGTGACATGAAGTGTAACCCGTCACTTATCGCCTCCATTCCTGCGTAAAAAACCCCCTGATTAGGGGCGCAGATTTACGCAGGAATGGTTAGGGGTTCTATGGGAGGTACGAGGTTACCGGCCGGGGTTTCCAGCACCCATTGGAAAGGCGTCTCGGGGGTATGCACCGGACAAGGGTCGGCCGAACAGGGGACGAGCGAGACCTGGTCGACCAGCGCACCTTGGGCGGAATAGAAGTAGAGGTCGAGAGGCATCACCGTGCCCTTCATCCAGAAGCCGGCGCTCACCTCTTCCTCCCAGGTAAAGAGCATGCCGGTGAAGTCGCCGACATCGCCAATATTCATCAGGCCCTTCGCTCGCTCGGCGTCGGTGTCGGCCAGAGCGACCCAATGCAAGGTCCCGCCGAGATCGATCTCGACGGGTTCGAAGTCAGTGAGCTCACCCCGGTCGAAGGCGATGCGGAGGGTGGTGGTCGGCGACTGTCGCGTTTCGGGAGCGGTGGTCGTGGTGATGACAGGATTCGCGGTCGAGGTCGTAACCGCGGCCGCCGAGCCGCACGCGACGAGCAGCAGCCCCAGGAAAAGTGAGCTACTTATCTTCGGCCAGGGCTTTGGCGACTTCCTCGGAAAGGTGATAGGTCTCGTCATCGTTGGGAAAGCTTCCATTTTCTACTGCCTGGCGAAAGCTACGCATTCCCTCAACCGCCTCAGCGTGGAGGTCGGCGAAGTGGCGAACGAACTTTGGAGTCTTGCCATAGGCAAGCCCCAAGATGTCGTGAAACACCAGAACCTGCCCATCGGTGCCGCTACCGGCGCCGATCCCAATCGTCGGACAGGACACCTCTTTGGTGACTATGTCGGCCACCAGATCCGGAATTCCTTCCAGGACGAGGGCAAAAACCCCGGCTTCGTCAAGGGCGTGAGCGTCCTTGATCAGGCCGCGGGCATCGTCGACCAGCTTCCCCTGCACCCGATGTCCGCCCATGGCGTGAACCGATTGCGGCGTCAAACCGATGTGGCCCATCACCGGGATCTCGGTCTCGATCAACGCCTTGACCATCCGCAAGCGCTTGCGTCCACCTTCGAGTTTGATGGCTTCCGCCCCACCCTCGCGGATGAGCCGGCCGGCGTTCTCGATGGTCGATTCCGTCGACAGGTGATATGTCAGCCACGGCATATCCCCCACGATCAATGCCCGCGGCTCGGCGCGGGCAACAGCTGAGGTATGGAGGACCATCGTGTCGAGTCCGACTTTGATGGTGGTGGCGTGTCCATGGACAACGTTGGCGACGGAGTCGCCAACCAGGATGATCTCGATCCCGGCTTCGTCGACAATGCGCGCCGACGGATAGTCATAGGCAGTGGCCATGATGAGGGGCGGGCCGCCCTTGCGGGCTCTGACCATCGGAGCGGTGACTTTGGGACGCTCGTCCCCGGCGGCGGAATCCATACGCTTCCTTTCTCCCCTCCGTAGTCCGGTAGAGGGAAATCAGCTTGTCGGGTAGCTATCAAGACTCGCATCGGCCGCCTGACCGGTCGCCCGTGGAGACCACATTGTAAACCGCCGGGCGCTATGGACCTGCGGCCACGGCAATCGAGTTGCGTACGAAGGCGATGTCGGCGAGGTGGTCGGCCACCCCGCCAGGAGTCTCGACCACGACTGGTGCGCCGGCGTTGGCTACCACCTCGGCCAGCAAGTCGACCGGCATTCTCCCTTGGCCCAAGTTGGCGTGGCGATCGCGGCGCGAATCGAAATCATCGCGCGAGTCGTTGCAATGGACCAAGTCGATTCGCCCTGTCGCGGCAAGGACTCGCCCCACGAGCTCATCGCCCGGCTCCCCGCCTGCCCAGGCATGACACGTGTCGAGCACGAAACCGGGTGCAAGATCACCGATCTCCTCCCAGAGGCGGGCAATCGAATCAACTCGGCGACAGACGGCGTTGTCGCCGCTAGCCGTGTTCTCGATCCACACCGGTACGGAGGTGTCGAGGGATTGCAGCGCCTTCCGCCATCGGGGGTAGGTATCGGCAAGATCACCTTCGCCGGTCAGGTGTCCCCCGTGAACGACGACGGCTGCGGCGCCGATCTCGGCCGCAGCCTCGCAGGACTCGGCCAGGATCCGCCGCGATGGGATCCGAATACGAGATGCCTCCGCGGCGACATTCACCAGATATGGCGCGTGGACGACGATCGGCACCGGTGACTTCCGAAGCTCGGCGGCATCGGCGCGAGGCAACGGCTTCTTCCACGACTGGGGATCGGAAAGGAAGATCTGGATCAAATCGGCTTGACGAGCCGCGGCCTCGGCCAACGGATCGCCTGATCCGACGTGAGCTCCGACCCCGGTCACGTAACGACCGAAGAGTCCGTGCGCTTAATACCTGCCACCGTGAGGGCTGCCTGGGCAATTTCCATTCCAACGGGAGCCGGGGCCTTCTCCCAATCCGAGGCCAGCACCGCGATGGTCTTGGTATCGAGCCATCGGGCTCCCCAAGGATGAGCAGGCAATCGGGAGGGTTCGAGGACGCTGAGCCAGAGCACCGGCACTGCATCGCCTTCATCGTCGAGGTCTTCGGCGCCAATGTCGTCCAGCTCATCCCACGGAATCAGCGATGCCTTGGCGAGGGGATGGCCAAGCCGCACATGGATTCCAAGGGTGTCCGCGTAGATGGCTGGACGGGGATTGATCAGTTCGATCACCCCGTAAAGGGCGATGATCAGACCGACCACGATCAGGGCCGCGGCCCAGATGTGGTCGCGAGCCTCAAGGACCTCGGGATTTCCGTTGGGCCAGATCAGATTCTGGAAAAAGCCGATGATGCGCCGGCTGCGCAGGACGTCGACGCCCAGCACGACCAGCGGGATGCCGGCCAGGGACATCAACCACATCTTCAGCCCGGATCGTCGAACCTCGATTGGCCTGATATCGGCAAGGTGCATCACTCAACTCCAAGATCTGCGGGTCGGATGAGAGCGGTGTATTCCAGGTTACGGCTTCGGCAGATTTCTTCCACCACTCCATAGCTGCGATCGACCAGCACGATTACTTGAGTGACCACAACCTGCGCCAGTTCGAGGACGTCGATAGCTTCGCTCAACGCTCCACCGGTGGTGACGGTGTCGTCAAGGACCGCAACTTTTTCCCCGGCTTCCACCGGGCCAACGAGGCGGCCGCCGGTGCCATGGGCCTTGGTGTCTTTGCGGACCGAGAACGCTCGCAGCGAGCGGCCCATCTCGGCCCCTGCCATCGCCGCCGCCAGCGACATCGGATCGGCCCCCATCGTCATCCCTCCGACCGCGCTGACCTCGGGTCGAATCACCGCCAAAAGCGCCCTCCCAACCAACCAAGCTCCATCGCCGGAGAAGGTCGTCTTGCGCGCATCGAGATACCAGGAAGAAGTCGCGCCGGAGCGGAGCCTGAATGGGCCGTCGGTGCGAAGCGCGTTAGCTCGAAGATGCGCGATGAGTTCGTTCAAGATTGTTGTTCCCCGATTCTGAAGGCAATCGTGGTGGCATAGCCACCACGCAAACCTTAGGTTTGGGAAGTGGTTGGTGTCATCTGTTTATCTGTTGGCTCACATGGAATTGATCTTGGTACGGCACGGCCTTCCCGACTTTGCGCCCGACACGTTCTATCGCAACGATCCGCACCTCTCCGAGCTCGGTCACCAGCAGGCGAAAATGTTGGCGGCCCGAGCCGCGGACTGGGGAGCGGTCGACGAACTTTGGGTCTCGCCGATGAAACGGGCGCGGGAAACCGCGCTCCCCATCGCCGAAGCCCTGGGGATGGAGGCCCAGGTGCACGACTGGGCGCATGAGATTCGAAACCCCGACGATTGGGAGCAGAAGCCACTGGGCGATATCCATGCGATGTGGGTCGACGGCAACCTTCGCCCGATCTCAGAGATTTGGGGTGGCATGCCGGGCGGGGAGCGCTTCACCGATTTCCACCTCCGGGTCACCACCGGTCTGGCCGCGGCGATGAGCGAGCGCGGGGTCCACGACCTCGAATCGGAGCTGAGGCTCTGGAAGCTGAGCCCCGAAGCGGAGCGTCGAGTGGTGTTGGTCGCCCACGGGGGGACTAACGCCGTGGTTATCGGTCACCTCCTCGGGGTCGCGCCGACCCCCTGGGAATGGGATCGCCTCGAACTCTCCCATACCGGAGTCGCCCGCCTGGTCACAATCCCGATCTCCCACGGTCACGGGTTCTCGCTCCGGCTTTTCAACGACCTCCACCACCTCGAACCGGGGATGTCGACGCGCTAGAAGCGTTATCTCCCGAAGCGACGGCTGCGACCGGTGAAGTCGCGCAGAGCGCGGAGGAAGTCGACCCGGCGAAACGCCGGCCAGTAGACGTCGACGAACACAAACTCGGCGTAGGCCGATTGCCAAAGCAGGAAACCCGAAAGCCGGGATTCGCCACTGGTGCGGATCAAGAGGTCGGGGTCGGGAACATCGGCCGAGTACATATGGCGGGCGAGGGAGTCGGCATCGACGTGCGTGGCCATCTCCTCCGCGGTCACCCCTTCGGAGGCAAGGCGGGAGACGAGGTCCTTGGCAGCGTCGACTATCTCCTGGCGGCCTCCGTAACCCATCGCAATGTTGAGAGTGCGGGAAGCGTCGCCGTCGCTAAGTGCGTCCTCGGCGCGTTTGGCGGCACCGACGAGCTCTGAGGGCAAGAGATCGAGGCTGCCTATGAACCGGAGCCGCTCCCCTCGCGCCTGGGCCTTCTGGGCGAGCTCGCCAAAAAACTCGCCGAGCACCTCGAAGTAGGGATTGAGCTCGCTCTCGGGCCGCACCAGGTTCTCGCGGGAGAGCACCCAGGCGGTGACGACCGGGACGCCGAGCTCGTGCGACCAGTCGAGGAAGTCGTTGAACCGCGCCATGCCCGCCCGATAGCTGTCGGTGTACGAAGCGAGGCCCGACTCGCGGGCGTACCGGCGGTGGCCGTCAAGGATGATGCCGATGTGGCGGGGCAGCCGGGCGTGGTCGAGGTGGGCTAGCAGCCGCCGTTCATAGATCGAGTAGGCGAGCGAGCGGGGACCAGGCACTGTCCGATGATGCTACCGAGACGGGTCAGAAATCGATCAGGTCAAAATTTCGATCGGCACATCGACCAGCTTCGCCCGGAGAAACTCACCGAGCGATTTCGCTTGCGGATCGGTCCGGGTCGACGAGGAAACCCCTTCGCCCAGAAGGCCTCTGATCACGAAGTTGACTGCGAGGAGGTTGGGGAGCTCGTAACGATCGATGGCCAGCGCCGCGGCCTCGGGCATCAGCTCGCGGAGTTTGTCGATGGTGAGAAATCGACGCAGCCAGTCGTAGGCAGGCTCTGAGCGCGCCCATAGCCCGACATTGGCATTGCCTCCCTTATCTCCCGACCGCGCGCCCGCGACCACTCCGAGTGGCCGCCGTTCCGTCGGACTTTCGTTCTGTGGGCTGGAGTCCGTGCTGGACACGGATACGAACCCAGGGTTCGCAGTTTCTGGCGCTACCGAGGTGACCGTTGTGGTGGTTCCTGCAACGGAAACGGTCATGGGGACCAGTGCGGCGGGGATGGTGGTCGGCCAGTAGACGGCGTAGGGGGTGGCGTCGCCGGGTGGGGTCGTCAAGAAGAGGCCGGGGTAGTTCGAAAGGACGAGCTCGACCGCCCCGCGCGAAAAGGCCTTTCCGACCTTGTCCTGATCTTGGTCCTTCACCGTGAACCGGCAGTAGGACAGTGCGGCGTCGGTGTCGACGGGATCTTGGCGATCCGAACGGATGAGCTGAGACTCCGCCACCTCGAACTGCTCGCGCCCTCCGACCGATTGCCAAAGGGCGTGCTCGAGCACCGCCGCTTTCCTCTCGATGTCGAGCCCGGCGATCCCAAACGTCATCGAGTTGCGAAAACCACCCAGATAGTTCAAGGCAACCTTGAGGTCAGGAGGCGGGGGGCTCCCTTCGATTCCGCTCACCTTCACTCGATCGGGACCGTCCGATGCCAGCTCGATCGTTTCGAAGTGCGAGGTCACATCAGGGTTGAGATAGCGCGGCGAACCGATCTCGTAGAGCAACTGCGCAGTGACGGTGCCCACCGACACCTCGCCGTCCGTCCCCGGGTGTTTGGTTATCACCGACGACCCATCGGCTTCGAGGTCGGCGATCGGAAAGCCTGGCATCCCCAGGTCGGAGCTGAAGAAGCTGTAATTGCCGCCGGTGGCCTGCGCACCGCATTCGATGACGTGACCCGCGACGATCGCGCCGGAGAGGGAGTCCCAGTCGTCGCGCTCCCAGCCGAAGTGCCAGGCGGCGGGGCCGAGCACAACCGCGGCGTCGGTGACTCGGCCGGTGACCACCACCTCGGCCCCCTGGTCGAGAGCCGTTTTGATTCCCCAACCCCCGAGGTAGGCATTCGCCGTCACCGGCTCCACGCCCGAGCCCGCGAGCGGTTCGCCGGTGTCGAAGTGTCGAAGCTCCTTGCCGTCCGCGATCAGTGCCGGCAACCGGTCGAGGAGGTTGTCGCCCTCGACCCAGCCAACTCGTGGCGAGAGCCCAAGATCGGCGGCGAGCTTTTCCAGCTTCTCGGCCATCCCCCGCGGATTGAGGCCGCCGGCGTTGACCACCACCTTGATGCCCCGGTCGAGACACGTCGCCAGCACCTGCTCCATCTGCGTGAGAAAGGTCGACGCATAGCCGGCATCGGGGTCACGACGCTGGTTGCGCCAGAGGATCGCCATCGTCAACTCGGCGAGGTAGTCGCCCGTGAGGACATCGATTGGTCCGCCATCGACCATCTCCTTGGCCGCCGACAACCGGTCGCCATAGAACCCTGAGCAGTTGGCAATTCGCAGGCCCACCAAACAAACCTACCAAGAGGTAGAGAGACACGGCCGATAGTCTCGGGTCATGGATCGCCGGGCCATGGATCGTTGGGAATGGGGACGAGTGAAGAACCCGATTCGCGCCTTGCTGCACGGCACAGCCGGGGTCGGCGCCGTGATCGGCGTTGCCCTCCTTGCCAATGCTGCTTCCGGTGGCCGTCAGCTCGTCGCTGGACTCATCTATTCGTGCACATTGGTGGCGATGTACGCCGTTTCGGTGCTGTACCACTCGGTCGGTTGGCAGGAGCGGCGCAAGCAGTTCCTCCAGCGCCTCGACCACTCGATGATCTTCCTCCTCGTCGCTGGCACCTTCACCCCGTTTGGGGTCGTTGTTCTCGACGGCTGGCTGCAAGTCATCCTGCTCGCGATGGTGTGGGCCATCGCGCTGGTGGGGATCGCGCTCAAGTTTGTGCTCCCGCGGATATCGACCAAGTTGTCGGTGATTCTCCAGCACACCATGGGGTGGATGTCGCTCCTGGCCCTCCCCTGGATTTGGAAGCGCTTGGGCCCCGGTGCGGTGTGGCTCCTTGTGGCCGGCGGCGTTGCCTACTCGATCGGGACAGTGATCTTCGCCATCAAACGACCACGGCTCGCCGCCCGGACGTTCTCCTATCACGAGCTCTTCCACGTCTTCGTGATCCTCGGGTCGCTGTTTCACTTCCTCTCGGTATGGTGGTACGTCATGCCCTACTCGGCCTAGCCCCCGTTTTTCGCGGTAGGAGAAACCAGTGACGACGTTTCATCGGCTCGTCCTCAACACGGTCATCGCCAGCACGACCAACCACTTCTTGTGGTTCGCCCTGACGTTTTGGGTCTACCTTGAGACGCCTTCGGTCATCGCGTCGTCCGTCATCGGGGGCACCTTCATGCTCCTGTTTGCCGCGTCCGGCATCTTCTTTGGGACATATGTCGATCGGAACAAGCGCAAGACCTCGATGGTGTTTCAAACGCCGCCTCATTAGTTCTCTTCGTCTTGGCCGGGGTCGTCTATCTGGTGGCGCCCGACGGCTCGCTTCCCTCGCTCGGGCAACCGCTGACTTGGGTTTTCATCGTCTTCGTGCTCGCCGGGCTATCGCCGGCAACTTACGCGCCGTCGCGTTATCGACCACGGTCACCCTGGTCGTCCCCGTGGATCGCCATGACCGGGCCAATGGCCTCGTCGGCACCGCCAACGGGATCGCTTTTGCACTCACGTCGGTCTTCAGTGGATTGGCTATCGGAATGCTCGGCATGGGGGCGTGCGTCATCATCACGGTGGCATTGACGGCAATCGCAGAGCCCATCTGGCGACGATTCAGATCGAGAACGACACCGCCCCGCACACCCAAGACGATGCCAGCGCCGAGGGACCAACGAAGTTCGATGCCAAGGGCGCGTTGAGAGCGGTGCGGGCGGTGCCGGGCCTCATGGCCTTGCTCTTCTTCAGCACTTTCAACAACTTTCTCGGCGGAGTGTTCATGGCCCTTATGGACCCCTACGGCCTCGAGCTTGTCTCGGTCGAGGCCTGGGGCATCATGCTGGCGCTTACGAGCTCGGGCTTCATCATTGGCGGGCTCGTGGTCGCGAGACGAGGTTTGGGGACCAATCCGGCTCACACCCTGTTGTTGGTCAACGTCGTGATGTGGACGATCACGATCCTGTTTCCGATTCGGCCCTCAATCATCCCGCTTGCGATCGGCTTCTTCTTCTACATGGTGGTCATTCCCATGGCCGAGGCTTCGGAGCAAACGATCATCCAGAAGGTCGTACCGTTCAAGGAACAGGGTCGGGTCTTCGGGTTCGCCCAAACCGTCGAAACCGCGGCCTCGCCGGTCACGGCTTTTCTCATCGGCCCGATCGCTCAGGCCTGGGTAATCCCCTTCATGACCGACGGCGCCGGAGCCGACACGATCGGTTCCTGGTTTGGGACCGGGCCCGAGCGTGGGATGGCCCTGATCTTTATCGTTGCTGGCTCCATCGGGCTAATCGCCACAATCGTTGCCTTCAACTCGAACGCCTACAAGAACCTCTCCCGCCGCTATGCCGAGAAGAGGGACGACCCGCCGAGGAGCTCAAGCCCGGCTGAGCCAGGACTGTTGCGTGCAAAGCGCCTCGACCTCGTCGATCTCGCGCGGGACGAACGAAGTGAGGTTGTCGTGCCCGCTCTCGGTGATGAGGATGTCGTCCTCGATCCTCACCCCGATCCCGCGGAACTCGGCCGGGACCTTGTGAGTCACTTTGTCCGCCTTTTCCTTCGCTTCCTCCAGCCGCTTCTTCGCTCCGGACGGGTCAAGGAACGATTGCTCCAGGTGCTCATCGAGGTCGTAAGCATGGAGGTTGAACTCGATCTCCTCGCGACCGTCGACATAGACGCCCGGCTCGACGGTGAACGCCATCCCGGGTTCGAGGACACGGGGTTTGCCCTCGACGCGATAGCTGCCCGCGTCATGGACATCGAGTCCCAGCCAGTGGCTGGTGCCATGCATGAAAAACTCTCGATAGTGATTCATGGCCAAGGAGTCATCGACATTGCGCGGCAGCAGCCCGAGATCGACCAGGCCCTCGGTGAGAACCTCCATCGATGTCTCGTGCATCAACCGGATCGTCGCCCCGGGCCGGGCCGGGCTGATAGCGGCCTTCTGCGCCGTCAGCACCACCTCATAGATGGCAGCCTGGGGTCCGGTGAAGCTGCCATTGGCCGGAAACGTGCGCGTGATATCGGAGGAGAAGTAGTCGACCTCGCAGGCGGCGTCGATCAGGATCAGGTCGCCGTCTTCGATCATGCGGTCGTTCTCGACGTAGTGCAGGATGCAGGCGTTTGGCCCGGACGCAACGATCGACGGGTAGCCATTGCGAGGTGACCCTCCTTCCCGCCAAACGTACTCCATCGCCGCCTGCACCTGGTACTCGGCCAACTCGGGGTGGGCGAAACGCATCGCCTCCCGATGACCCTCGGCTGATAGCGAACACGCCGCACGCAGGCTCTCAATCTCCGCTGCCGTCTTGCGCAGCCGCATCTCGCCAAGAACGGGAGCGAGGTCAACGATGGTGCTCGGCAACACCTTCCCGGTGCGCTTGTGATAGTTGCGGGACTTCTCCAACAAAGTCTGCACGCGGCGGTCGTGCCCGTTGCCCGATCGGTAGAAAAGCCTCTCCCGGCCTAGTAGCAATTGGGCCAGCATCGTGTCGAGCTCGGTGATCTCGTAGGACTGATCGGCCTGGAAGCGTTCCTTGGCCCCTTCCTTGCCGACGCGATATCCGTTCCAAATCTCCTCGTTGCGATCGCGGGGGCGGACAAATAGGTGATAGTCCCCGTCGGGGTGGCCTGGCACGAGCAGAGCCACGGCTTCGGGTTCGTGAAAGCCGGTGAGATAGAAGAACTCGGAGTTTTGGCGAAACTCGTGAGTGACATCGTCGTTGCGGATGGTCTCGGTGCTGGCCGGGACGAGGGCGGCGGCATCGCTCCCGATCTGGGACGAGAGCTTGGAGCGGTGTTCACGAAATCTATCGGGCATGACTCCGACGGTAGTGCTCCTAGGACGACACGGCTAGGTCAACTATGAGCGGAAAATGGTCCGAACCCAGCGCCGGGCCGAGACGCCGATCGACCACCGCCAGCCCTTCGGAAAAGAGCAAATGGTCAATCGAGACTTGAAAAAAGGAAGGGAGCCGAGCCGGATAGGTCAGCTCGAGCCCAAACCCGCGGATCGAGTCGTTGAGGCCTGTCGTCGCCCGCAGACGACGATACGGATAGGAGAAAGGGCTGGCATTGAAATCACCTGTGACAATGACCGGTCCGGCCTGCTCTTTGACCCAATCGCCGGCGATGGCCAACTGTCGATCTCGCAGTTCGGCCCGTTGCCTTCGTTGGGGCGAGAGCGGATGGATGGCGAGCACCGAGACCCCGGAGGGAAGTCTGATCGCAACCGAGCGCGGATCGTCCAGCCTGAAACCAAACGACTCGACAACGGCATCGGGCGGCGCCAGCACCACCGAGCTGAAGATGTCCTCCGGGTTGCGGTTGAGCCAGATCGTGTATCCGAGGTCCGCCTCACCCAGCGCCTCCTCCCAGGGCTCGCTCGCCTCGTGCAGGACAACCAGGTCGGCCCCGCTCGTTTGGATGAACTCGATGACCTCCTCGTAGTCCTCGTTGTTGGCGAGGACGTTGAAAGACAGGATGCGAAGATCCCGCGTCGCCGCCCGTGGTCCCGGAACGAAGAGCGGGATGATCGTCACCACATTGACCACCATCACCAAACCGATGACCAACGCCGTCCGGTGCCAGCGGCTCAGCATCAGGATGCTGCTCAAGACCAGCAGGACCAGGGCGAGCTGGGGCCGGAACGCCGCCACCAAATCGAACATCCAGAAGAGGCCGCCGAGAAAGGCGACCAATGAGAGCAGAGCGACGGCGGCCGCGAAAGCGGCAATGAGGGGCATGGCCGATCAGGCTAAGAGGCGAGCGACCCAATAGAACGCGAGGCCGGCGCCAACGACGCCCAGGATGGACCGGCGAAAGACCAAACCACCAACGACGGCGCCGAGAGCGGCAGCCAGCGACGGACTGGCGATGATGCTGCCATCGGGCGCGATCAGGTCGCGGGCCGCGAGCGAAACAAAAAGGGCGACCGGGAAGACCTCGAGAAAACGATTGTTGTTCGATTTGGCGCCCGGTCGGGCAAGAAACGAGATCCGGCTGGCGAAGTTGATCGCCGCCACCGCCAACACCAGCCACAGGTAGCTCATCGCTCGGGGAGGAGGCTGACAGCCAAAGCTGCGGCCGTCGCCGCGCTCGTGACCTGCCAGGCGGTCGGAAGCCAAAGTACCGCCCCGATCGTCATCAACAGGGCGAGGCCGGCCGCCGACCATCGCCTCCAACCCTTGATCAACGCCGCGGCCAAGCCGGCAAATACGAGCGGAATCACGACATCGAGGCCAAATCTTTCGGGGTCCAGCGAGGTGCCGAGCCAGGCGCCGATCGAGGTGCTCACCAGCCAGTTGCTGTAAAGGGTCAGATCGGAGGCCGACTTGTAGGCGGCAAGGTCGGGGAGGCCTCTCTCGGCTGCAGCCACGGTGAGCCCGTAGCTCTCGTCGACCAGCACCCAGGCGAGTTGAACTCGTCGCCACCACGGTTGGAAACCGATCAGCCCCGCCAGGTTCATCGACATCGGAAGGTGGCGCAGGGCCAAACCGGTGGTTGCCGCCAGCACCGGGCCCACGCCAAACGGAAGGAGTCCCACCATCGCCAATTGGCCGGACCCGGAAACGATCAAAAGGGAAGAGAGAACGGTGAGCCAGGGACTAAAGCCCACTTGCACGGCAAGGGCTCCGTACACCTCGGGGTCAAGGGGTCGTTGCAACACCGCCTTGTGGAGTGGAGCGTAGAAGGTTGTCGAGGGCTTCGGCCGGCGTTCTCCAGCTGAGGGTCTTGCGAGGTCGGCCGTTGAGGGTTGCGGCGACGG
>JACCTH010000026.1 GCA_013812505.1 Acidimicrobiia bacterium
GTGGATCGCCTTGGATCGGTTCGCTTTCTCGATCGCCGAGCACGCCACCACTCCGCCTGGTTGGCATTGGTGGGGATTCGAAGTAGTCATCCCAGCCGCGGCCGCCGGCAAGTCGATACCGGTGGGAGCATTCAACCCACGTTCCAACTGAGGACATTGAACTGTGTAGGGCGCGGTTGAACTCCGATCGACCACCGCCAGCACCTCGCTTTCGTAGCGGATTGATCATCGCTGCAACCGCCAGGGTCGTCGCTGCCACCGCCAGGTCGCTTTGCTGAGGTACATGACGCTGAAGCAGAAAGATGCTAAGCAAATGGGTTCCAGCTAACAGCCCGGTCAGACACAGCTACCGAGATTGCGCCAGACAATCGCAGACAACGGCCCGCGGCCGATAACTACGCTCGCCGGGCGATGCCGCTGCTCGACACCCCGCTTGCCCAAGATCTGCTCAAGCAGATGAGGTTTCGCTGCATCGGCCCCACCCGTGGTGGGCGTTGTGTCGCCGTTGCCGGAGATCCGGTGGACCGAGCCACCTTTTATTTCGGAGCCGTCGCCGGCGGGATCTGGAAGACCGAGGACGCCGGCACCACCTGGAGGAACCAGAGCGACGGGTTCCTCCGGACCAGCTCGGTCGGCGCCTTGGCGGTCTCCGACTCCGACCCCAACGTCATCTTCGCCGGGATGGGGGAAAGCTGTATCCGTCTCGACGTGTCTCACGGTGACGGCGTCTACCGCTCCGCTGACGGCGGCCGGACTTGGACTCACTGCGGTTTGGCCGACACCAGGCACATCGGTGAGATCCGCATCCACCCCAAGAACCCCGATCGTGTCTACGTCGCCGCCCTGGGCCACGCCTTTGGCCCCAATGAGTCCCGAGGTTTGTTCTCCACCACCGACGGCGGCAAGACCTGGAACAAGGTTCTCTACAAGAGCGACCGCGCCGGGGCGATCGACGTGAGCTTCGATCCAAAGAGCCCCGAGGTGATCTACGCCACCATCTGGCAGGCCTACCGGAACTTCTGGGAGATGAGCAGCGGCGGTCCCGACTGCGGGATCTGGAAGTCGACCGATGGCGGCGACACCTGGATCGACATCACCCGCAACAAGGGTCTGCCGAAGGGTGGCACCCTGGGCAAGATAGGCATCACCGCCTCACCGGCGAAGGCGGGGAGGGTGTGGGCCCTCGTCGAGGCCACCGAGGGCCCGGGACTCTATCGATCCGAGGACTTCGGCGAGACCTGGAACCTGGTCAATGACAAGACCGATCTCCGCTACCGGCCCTGGTACTACATGCACGTCTTTGCCGACACCCAGGACGCCGACACGGTCTATGTGAACAACCTCGAGATGTGGAAGTCCACCGATGCCGGAAAGAACTTCACCAAGCTCCCAACGCCCCATGGCGACAACCACGATTTGTGGATCGACCCCCGGGACAACCAGCGGATGATCCAGGGCAACGACGGCGGGGCCAACGTTTCGTTCAACGGCGGGGAGTCGTGGAGCACCGTCTACAACCAACCGACGGCACAGATGTACACCGTGACCACCGACTCCCGCGAGCCCTATTACTACGTCTACGGGACCCAGCAGGACAACTCGAGCATTGCCGTCCCCAGCGGGGTCAACGATGGGGCGATCGTCTGGGCGGACTGCTATGCGGCCGGCACCGGCGAGTCGGGGTTCATGGCGGTCCATCCCGAAGATCCCGACATTGTCTTCGTCGGGGCGGTGGGCAGCTCACCGGGGGGCGGCGGATCGCTGCAGCGCTACGACCACAAAACCGGCCAGATCCGGCTGGTCAACGTATGGCCCGAGCTGCACGGGGGGATCGGGGCCGGCGAGCTCGACTACCGGTTCCCCTGGACCTATCCGATCCTGTTCTCCCCTCACAACCCCTCCGTGCTTTACACCGCGGGCAACGTGGTCTTCCGCAGTGAGGACCAAGGCCATACCTGGGAGCCGATTAGCCCCGACCTCAGCCGCGCCGACCCGGCGAAGATGGGTGCCTCGGGGGGGCCGATTACCAAGGACACCAGCGGCGCCGAGCATTACTGCACCGTGGCCACCCTGCGGGAGTGCGTCCTCGAGCCGGGGGTGCTCTGGGCGGGCAGTGACGACGGCCTGGTCCATATCAGCCGGGACGGCGGGGCCAACTGGGAAGACGTCACCCCTCCCGACCTGCCGGAATCGACCTTCATAAGGACGATGGAGCCCTCACCCCACGAGGCCGGCACCGTCTACCTGGCGGCTACCAGGTACAAACTCGACGACAACACGCCCTACCTCTACCGCAGCACGGACTACGGGACGACCTGGGAGAGCATCGTCGGCCAAGGCGACCAGGCGCTGCCGCATGACGAGTTCGTCCGGGTCATCCGCGCCGATCCGGCCCGAGAGGGCCTTCTGTACGTGGGGACCGAGACCGGGCTTTACGTCTCGGTCGACGACGGCGCCGGCTGGCATCGCTGGGAGTCGAACCTCCCAGTGACCCCGGTCTACGACCTGACCGTCAAGGGGACCGATCTCGTCCTCGCCACCCATGGGCGGTCCTTCTGGATCGTCGACGACCTGACCCCCCTCTACGAACTGATCGACGATCCCCAGGATGGATCGCGTCTCTTCAAGCCCAGGGGAGCCTGGCGGATCCTCCCCAGCCTCTTCGACCAGTGGATCACGACGGAAGGCAAGGACTACTGGGTGTCGTTGGGCAAGGCAGCCACCTTCCACGCCGAAATCGACGAGACCGGCCAGGTCCGCCGCACCTATCTCGATGCCGGCGAGTCGGAGCCGCGGGGAGTGTCCGTCACCTACGTCCTCGGCGAAGACATGGCGGAGGGATTCTCGGTGGCACTGGAGTTCGTAGTTGCCGACGGCGAGCTGGTGAGACGCTTCGAGCCCGAGCCGCCCGGCAGGGAACAGATGAACGACGACGACAAGGCCTACTACTCCGGGCCATGGATCACGGCCAAGCCCGGCATCAACCGCTTTGTCTGGGACCTCCGCTACGAGGGGGCTACCAAGGTCCTCGGCAACAAGCTGAGCGCGTCGGCCAGCCTGGGACCGCTGGTTGTCCCCGGCACCTATGAGGCAAGGCTCATCCTCACCGAGCCCGAGGGAGAGAGCCGGACGCTGTCGGCGAGATTCGAGGTGCGCAACGATCCCCGCTCCGGGGCCTCCCAGAGCGAGCTGGAAGATCAGCTCAAGGCGGTCTTGAAGATACGTGACCAGATGTCACGCCTTCACGAGGCGGTGATCAGGATCAGGTCGCTCAAGAAGCAGCTCGCCCATTGGCAGGAGCGCTCTGATCTCGAGGAGGAGGCCCGCGCCGCGGTGACCGACCTCGAGGAAAAGCTCCACAGGATCGAAGACAGCCTCATGGTGCCGGGTGAGCACAAAGACACTTTCGGCCTCAACGAGCCTTCCCGTCTCAGCCAGAAGTTGGCCTCGGTGATCAGCGTCTTCGCCTCCGCTGACGCCCGGCCGACGAAGAGCGCGCTGGAGGTGGCCGCAAAGTACACCGGGGCGATCGACGAAGAGCTGGCCAATTTCGACCAGGTGGTGGCGTCCGAACTCGCCGAGTTCAACACCATGATGGCCCAAGCCGGCCTGCCCGCGGTCCACGCCTAAGGCCGACGAGGTGAGCTGAGCCATGGAGCCCTGGGTGATGGTGGTCACCCTGATCGCAGTGGCGGTGTCCTTCACAGTGTCGGCATCGGCGGGACTCGGGGGCTCGTTGGTGCTGGTCCCGATCTTGGCCCTCGTCCTCGGCACCAAAGAGGGCGTTGCCCTGGCGGCGTTGTTGCTGGCGGCGAACAACGTGGTAAAGGTGTTCGCCTACCGGGAGACCCTCCCCCTCCGCAAGGCGCTGGTGGTGATCGTTCTCATAGCAGCGGGCGCCGCCCTGGGCGGCCTTCTCCTGGTGTCAGCTCCGGAGCGGGTGGTAACCGTGGCGGTGATCGTCAGCTTCGTCATCGCCCTCCTCGCGGAGCGTCTCGACCTAGCCCGCCTCCGGCGCATCGGTGGACCGGTGCTCGCCGTGGGCAGTGGCGCCACCTCGGGGTTCTCGGGGACCTCGGGCCCGCTGAAGGGGATGGCCATCCGCCAGCTCGAGCTGGACCGTGCCCATTTCGTCGGGGCCGCGTCGCTGACCTCCCTAGCCGGAGACGCCACCAAGGCCACCGTCTTCACCGAGGCCGGCCTCCTCAGCGGCGACAGCTTCCTGGTCGCTCTGGCAGCGGTCCCCCTGATGCTGGTAGCCACCATTACGGGGAAACGAATCAACCGCTCCATCGGTGAGCGCGGCTACACCTCACTCTTCTGGGGGATCATGGCCGGCTACACGGTGCGCCTGGTTCTTACCTTGTGATCCTTTGGCTTCAACTCGGTGAGCTCGGCTGCTCTGGTTGACCGGGCCAGCCCGTTGCCGAGACGAGGGTCGTCAGCCCACCGCCGTCGATAAACCCTCTAACTGCGAAAGCGATCACTTTCGAGCGACTGAGCCAAGTCCTGCTCTGCGCAATTCCGACATCGAGCTCGACCACCATTTCGATTGGCAGGAGGATCTCTAACCGGCGTAGACCCGGTGGGATGCGCTGTTCTGGAGGGTAAAGGGACATCAGGCCAAGGTACCTCATGAGCCAAAGCTCGAGGTCCGAGTTTCGCGTTGCATTCGCTACCCAGCCGGGGGACGAGATGGGCGTGTCTCATGGTCACTGATCAGGTGGCTATCGACCGTAAGTCAAACGCGTTACGTTCGTCTCGTGAGGCCGGAGCGTCTGCTGCGACGAATCAGGGCGGGCGACGTCAGCAATCTGCGATTCGAGGACGTCCTGAACCTATCAATGAAGCTCGGCTTCGAATTGACGCGCCGCAGCGGGAGCCATCACATCCTCCGCCATCCCGATCTCAGTGAGGCGCTCAACCTGCAAGATGCAGCCGGACAGGCGAAGCCGTATCAGGTCAGGCAATTTCGTGACCTGGTCCTTCGATACAATCTGCAGATCGGTAACAAGACATGAGCGACTTCCACATCATTCTCTTCTACAGCGAAGAAGACCGAGGATGGATCGCCGACATTCCTGACTTGGCATATTGCTCAGCATTTGGCGAGACGCCGGGGGAAGCGCTTACACAGGTCCTCGTCGCCAAGGAAGCGTGGATTCAATCGGCACAGCAGGCAGGAAAGCCAATCCCCAAACCGACCCACCGACCAGTCCCAGCTAGCTGATTCTCGACCCTTTTCACGACTTGTGAGCAACCCCTGCCCAAGGGCAGGTTTAGGGCCAGTCGGGATACAGAGGTAGCTCCTCGACTCCACCTTGATCGAGGAAGCGGCGAATAGCTACGGCGATAACCCGCGACCTACTGACGTGAACCTTTCGGCCGGCGGTTGCGGCGTCGAGCTTATTGAGCAAGCGGGGCGGCAGGGACACTTCGATTCGTCGTATCACTTGGGGATCCTGCGGCTGACGGATGGTCATGGGTCAAATGTATGTGGTCGAGGGGGTTTTCCAGGTTCGAGTTTCGCGCCCTGGGGGCCGCCCCTCGATAAGAGCTGGGCGAGCTTTGTGGCCATGTAGCGGTCTTTTCCCCGACGTTAGTGCGTAGTAAAGTGGTCATTGCAACGCCGCAAACTCAAGCTGAGGAGACTTGGTGACGACCATCACAGCAGTAGTGGACGACCTGCTCGACGGGGAAATCGTCGATTCGCCGGACGTCGCTCGAGTAGTGGGAGCGACGGCTCGAAGCGTGACTCGATGGTCAGAGGGATCGATTCCTCGCCGGGCGAATGAGGAGCGCCTCTTGGAACTCAAGGCGGTCGTTGATCTCCTTCGCCGGACCCTGAGAGACGAACCGGCGCGGTTGTGGATCCGAAGCCCCAATCCTCAACTCGCCTACGAGAAGCCCCTCGATCTGGTCCAACGCGGCGAGTACCGGCGGGTGATCGGGGCGGTGTTGGCTTTGGCCGAAGGTGTCACCAGTTAGCAGGCCGGCCGGAGGTATCGCTTCGGTTGAGCCCGCGGTCTATCGAGGTTCGGGCTATCGACATCAAAGCCCCGGGTATGACCCCCTCGCCGGAGAAGGAGCTCGGATCATTGGCAGTCGGTTCAACCCCGCGAACAGTTTCCCGGTTCTCTACCTGTGCACGTCCCGCGCCTGCGCGGTCGCCGAATTCAAACGACTTGGAGAGCAACATGTCATCGGGGGGAGCGGTCTGCTTCCGCGTGAGCTTTACAAATATCAGGTGCAGCTGTCCAGGGTCCTTGATCTGACTTCGCCTACAACGCTGGCAATGATCGGGATCGAACCTTCACGACTTGTCGGTCCCGACTGGTCCGAGTGCCAGCAGCTCGGCCAGGATGCTTACACCGCGGGCTTTCACGCGATTCGTTCCCGTTCGGCCACCGGTGTGGATGAGATTCTGGCGGTGTTCTCTGACCGGATCGGAGCAGAGGCAAAAGTAGAGCCGCGGTTGGTCGAGGTTTGGTCGGCGGAGGCAGACCTTTGAAGAGCTCGCTGATTCTTCATCGACCCTTTCACGAAGAGGGTGGCGACCCGGCCGCCGATCCTTATCGGTAAACGGTCCCCCGGGGCGCTGTCCCGAACCCCGCCCCGGTCGAGGAACTGACGTATCGCTACTTCGATGACACTCGACCGGCTTACGAAGTAGCCGAGATCGAGAATATTTCGGTCTAGCTCAGCGACCAAGACTGCCGGCAGAGTCACGTCAGAACGACGGAGGCCTTTGTACAGGCGGCTATTAGAAGGGTCGGCAGGTCGTTCACTCGGTCGGAACCTATCGCATGTCGGGCAGAGAGTGAGAGCGAGGTTTCGCGAGCCTGAGGCGCTCCGGTCGCCTCCGCTATGACTCCCAGACCTCGCTCGGAGGAGGAACAGCCGCACGATCCTTACTATCGGCGCCGGAACTGCGGCCAGCTCTCTAGCCCTTGACCGCTCCCATCGTGAAGCCGGTGATGAACCGGTCGAGGAAGGCATTGAAGATGAGAGCAATCGGCACCGCGAAGAAGATCACCGCCGCCTGCAGCGACTGCCAGAAGAACACGTCACCACGCACGAGCTCGGTCGGCACCCCGGTGGCGATCGTCTTCACGGCCGATGATTTGTTGAACGAGAGCGCATAGATGAATTCGGGGGCGGAGAGGGTGAAGGCGAACACGACCACCGCGACGATGCCGGGGAACATCAATGGCAAAACGACGCGGACGATGGCCCCGACCCGGTGGAGGATTGCCGAGACCGTGAGCCAGGATGACCAGGACCGGCTGATTCTGCGCCCGCAACTTCGGACTGGCGTGCTGCGTTCCGGAGTAGAACGCCGGGGCACCGGGCGTGGCCGACTTGCCGACGTCAGGCCACTCCGCGATCTCAAAAGGACTGCTCGCCGTCGCGGTCGCTCCCCCGGTCGTGACTTCGATCAAGCCGGTCGCGGTGCCCTCGCCCACGAGAACCGTCAAAGTCTCAGGCGAAGCATTCACGACGAGAGCCCGCACGCCACCGATCACGACTACGTTGTCGTCTAGCTCCGAGCCGAAGCCATCGCCGGAGATCGTGAGCAGCGTCCCCGGCCAGCCAACAGAAGGCTGAAAGTCGTCTACTCGCAAGATTTTGGAAACCTACCTCCACCTACGTCCGGCTGCGGCCTCGAATGGCAAAGCCATGCCAAGCACGACCTCATCGCGGCGGCCCACAAAATTGCGAGACCCATCTGCGCATCGACGAAATGGAGATGCCGGTCGGATCCACGGAACCGACCTTCTTCACGAGAAGTGCCGCGTGCGGGCGCTAAGCCCGTTCTTAGCGATAGACGGTGCCTGGGGCCGCTGACCGAACCCCGCCCCGGTCGAGAAACTGGCGAATCGCCACCTCGATAACGGCTGATCGGGTGACGAAGTATTCGAGTTCGCCGACGTTTCTATCCAGTTCCGCGACGAGTACCGCCGGCAGTGTTACGTCGATTCGGCGGAGACCTTTGTTCAGACGGCTATTCGGTGAAGATGTTGAGTCGACCAAGTCTTCAACGTAACGGATCTCGAGAGTACGCCCAGAATCAAGTTTCGCGAGTCCGGCGTGCAACAACGTGCGATGAAGCCAAAAACATTTGCGACGTAGCAAGCGGTGTTGCAAGGCGGTTGAGCGGCCGAGATGGCTCAAGCCTCTTCTACGACCTCGCGGTAGCGCTGCTGAGCAGCTTGGGCCGACGTCCCGAGTATCTCCCCGATCTTTCTCCAGGAAATTCCCGCCGCCCGCTCTGCGATGACGGCGTCGGCAGTTTGACGTTCGCTGCGAAGCCGACTCAGCGCGGCCCGGCGGAGCAGATACTCCTCCACCGATCGCTCATCTTCCAGCCTCGTGTCGAACTCCTCAAAGCGACGCGCAAGTTCCTCGGCCTGGTCGAGAATCTCCTGGATTGATCGGGGCACGATTGTGACCTCGAGAACTTTGGTCGAACGGGCATGGCGTGGACTGAGAACTCGATCCCGTCGTCTGTGGCGACTCCGATCTCGAGGACGCGCCCCTCCCGGTCTCCCCCCTGAGCATCACCTGTCGCCGCGATCAAAACACTCGAATTGGATTCCGATAAGCATGCAACATGTCTTTCCGATCCCGTGGTTCCGTGCGCTAGCCAGGATCACCGGATCCATACGATCAAGTTAACTTGACGTTCGTACTCTGTCTCGTGCGGTCCAAACCTGCTTGCCGAAGCAGTAGTTCGCGCCGATAACGGACACGTTCGCTTTCCGGGCGGGCATCCCTCGAGGAATCTCCTCTCCTCGGCTGTTTCAACTCGGTGTGGATTGTGATCCGGCTTACGTTGATTTGGCGCCAAGTTCAGTGGGGTCCTTGGAAGGAGTTCGGAGAAACGCCTCAGGAGGCGTTGACAGCATTGACCGAGCTCCTCACTGCCAAGGAGGCGTGGCTGGACGCGGCCCGCCAAGGGGGAAAGCCGATTCCTGATCCGAGCTATCAACCGGTCGCAACGGGCTAAAGGAGTTCGGCCACTGTTGCGCGCGAGGCCGCGGCCGATCGAAGCCACGAGTTCCGGAGCCGCGTGGCTACATGTGCTACAGTCTCTGGAGATGGATCGGATTGGCATCAGGGAATTGAGGAATCGAGTGAGCGAGGTGATCCGCCGAGCCCAGCGCGGCGAGCGAATTCTGATCACCAGCAACGGCCTTCCTGTCGCTGAGCTAGGGCCGATCAGCGGAAGCCGAACCGAATCGCTCGAGGAACTGGCAGAAGCCGGCTTGCTGCGCCTACCGCGCTTGGGCACTCACCCACCGAAGCCGCAGCCCCTGCCTGTTCGAGGCGGGGTGACGAGCGGCGAGATTCTCGAAGATCTCCGCTCCGGCTGATGCTGGCGATCGACACCTCGGCGTTGCTCAAGCGTTACGTGGACGAAACCGGTCGGGAAGCGGTGGTCGTCACAATGGAGAGCGAGGCGGCGTGGTGCGCATCGCTCGTCGCTGTCGCCGAGGCCCGAATCGCTCTTTGCCGACTCTTTGAACCGTACGAACTCAAGCAAGCCACGGAGTACTTGGAGAACGACGTAGCCAGAATGGCCCTGGTGCCAGCGGACGATGTGTGTCTCGGACGAGCCGCCGAGATCGGATGCGAATTGGGGCTCCGCACCCTCGACTCGATCCATCTGGCGGCCGCTGAGCGTCTTCCTCGGCCAGTGAGGTTCCTCACGTTCGACCTTCGCCAACGACAGGCGGCTCTCACCCTCGGCTTCGAAACAATCGAGGTCTAGGCAAGACCTGCAGCCGTCAGGGTTCTCGGCGGCACGAAGCCGGGCTACCGTTGACGGGAATGAGCTCAGTCGAGAGTCTGCCGTGGACTGTCGATGAGAACACCAATCGGCTGCTCGCCCCGGACGGCCTTGCCCTCCTCTTGGGCATGCTCCTCGACCAGCAGTTTCCGATGGAACGGGCCTTCTTTGGCCCCTACCTCCTCACCCAGAGGATGGGGCGCGATCTCGATGCGGCCGTCATAGCCGAGTATCCCGAGGAGGAGTTGGTGGCGATCTTTCGCGGACCTCCCGTCATTCACAGGTATCCGGCCGCGATGGCCAAGCGCACTCAAGAGGTTTGCCGGACCGTGCGAGATTCTACGACGCCAACGCCGAAGCGATTTGGACCACGGCCTCAAGCGGTCCCGAGCTTCTTGCCCGACTCAAAGCCCTGCCCGGCTTCGGCGACGCCAAATCACGAATCTTTGTCGGCATCCTCGGCAAGCGGCTAGGAGCTGCACCTCCGGGATGGGAAGAGGTGGCCGCCGATTGGCCCTCGATTGCCGACGTGGCGGTTTGGGAGGACGTGCTCGTTGTGCGTGAGCAGAAGCGGCTGATGAAGGCGAAGGGCCGAACCTAGAAGTGAGGCGCCTTGCGGGGTCAGGCGACACCGGTGAATAGCTCGCCGCCACAAGCTGGTCGAGGATCTGGTGCCCGGACCATCGAGATTCATCACGACCAGCTCCCTAAGCAGGAATCGGTCTCCCAGAGTTTCGGGCTGCTTTGCCTACGACAATCGATTCTCGGCTTGGACGTGATTTTGGTTCGCCGGCACTCACCCAGAAGGATCAGTAACCGTAGGCTGCCCGAGTGCCGTTTTTCATGGACCAGCACGACACCCGCGGGGCCTCTTCCGAGGACCTGGCCAAGGCCCACGAGAACGACTTGGCTATGCAGGCCGCGTACAACGTGCGCTTCCTCACCTATTGGCTCGACTATCCGCGGAGTCTCTCCAACTGTCTAGTCGAGGCCCCCAATCCAGAGGCGGTGAACCAGGTTCACGGCGTCGCCCATGGCCAACTGGCCAACCAGGTTATCTCCGTGAATCCCTCCGAAGTGGCAGCAATATTGGGGCGATTCAGCGATCCCGAGGACGGTCGGTTCGAGTCCGCCACCCGCACCTTCGCCTTCACCGATATGGTCGGGTCCACCGCTCTCCTCGATACGCTTGGTGACAAGGCGGCATTCCAGATCATCCGAGATCACGACCGCCTCGTCCGCACGCTCCTCAATCGTCACGGCGGTCGAGAGGTGAAACACACCGGTGACGGTTTCATGTTGGCGTTCACCCCACCTGCCGATGCGCTGCACTTCTCGATCTCCCTGCAGCGCGAGCTGGCCGACCATGTGATTTCAGTTCGAATCGGCCTCAACGCGGGTACCCCGGTAGCCGAGGGCGGCGACTTCTTCGGGATGGCGGTAAATGTGGCGGCCAGGCTCTGTGAACTGGCCGCCGCAGGAGAGATCCTGGCCTCCGAAAACGTGGTGGGGGACGCTGGCGAGACGAGTTTCGTATTCACCGAAGTGGGCCCCGTTCAGCTCAGGGGCCGGGCATCTCCCATCGCCGTCTATCGCCTTGAAAACGCCGCGTAGATCGTGGACGCCGCGGTCCCTTCTTGGTATAGGTGACCTTAGCCATCATCGCCGACCGTTACTTCCTCACCTTCGATCTCAACTGGGCTCCCGAGTTGATCGAACGGTACGGCTTGACCCCACGGCAGCAACCAAAGTGAACTTCTCGCAGGCTCTTCTATGTTTGGGGGGTGACCAATCATGAGTACGAAGGTGGTCCGCTTCTAGGCATCCGCGTCATCGACCTGACGCGGGTGTTGGCCGGCCCGCTCTGCACGATGACCCTCGGTGACATGGGTGCCGAGGTCATCAAGATCGAACAACCTGGCGACGGCGATGACACCCGGAGTTGGGGTCCTCCCTTCGTCGGCCCCTTCTCGGCCTACTACCTCTCCGTCAATCGCAACAAGAGAAGCGTCACTCTCGACCTCAAGAGCGAGGAAGGCCGCGATTTGCTCCGCCGCTTGATCGTCGGCGCCGACGTCGTGATCGACAACTTCAAGCTCGGGACGATGGAGAGCTGGGGGTTTGACGACGAGTGGTTCGAGCTCAACGCACCGGGTGTAGTGCGGTGTTCGATCACCGGCTACGGCGCTACCGGTCCCAAGGCAGACAAGCCCGGGTATGACTTCATCCTCCAGGCCGAAATCGGACTCATGGCCATCACCGGCGAGGCCGCCGGAATGCCGATGAAGCTGGGCGTTGCCATTGTCGACGTCTGCGCCGGGTTGACGGCAGCGATCGCGGTGCTCGGAGCCCTCCAAAGTCGCGCTCGCACGGGGCAAGGGCAGCACTGCGAGGTGAGCCTCCATGACGTCGGTCTGCAGATGCTGATCAATGTCGCCTCCAACCATCTCGTCTCCGGCGAGGAAGCAGGTCGGTACGGCAACAGTCATCCGAACATAGTTCCCTATCGAACGTATTCGGCCTCCGACGGCGAAGTCGCCGTCGGGGTCGGAAACGACAACCAGTTTGCTGCATTTGCCGCGGCGCTGGGTCGACCGGAGTGGGCGAATGATGCTCGCTTCATCCGCAATCAGGACCGGGTGCGAAACCGTGACGTTCTCGACAGCGAGATCGCGGCGGTGATCGTCACCGGGACCCGCGCCCGATGGATCGAACTCCTTGAGACCGCCGGCGTCCCCGTGGGCCCCATCAACTCGGTCTCGGAGGCATTGGCCAGTCCTCAGGCCGTCTCCCGACAGATGGTCGTCGAGATGCCACTCGACTCTGGTGATTCGACCAAAGGGCTCGGCCTGCCATTTCAATTCTCGAAGACGCCGAACTCGATTCGCCGACCCCCTCCGGAGCTGGGCGCCAACACAATTGCAGTCCTCACCGAACTCGGAATGTCATCGGAGCAGATCGATGATCTCAGCCGTCGCGGGGTGATCTAAGAGGCCGGCGTACCCCTCATCGCTGACCGCCCGCGGCTCCCATCTTGGAATGAGATTGCAGGCCTGTTCGAGGATGCTCGGCCGATCGTTACCGGGCGTCGGTAACGAGTACCGGACTCAGCGACTTAGCCAGACTCGCCGAGAAACTCCTTTAGCTCGTCGGCCGTCCGGTCTTCCAAAATCCCATCGAGAGCGACTCTCTCGTACGCGGTGAGGTCAGCGACATTGGTCTCTCCTCCCAATACCTCGGCCATTTGAGCCATTCCGCCTGCCGGGACCGCGCACATTTCGGGATCGACGGCCCATTCGGATCCGTACGCGTAGGGAAGCTCCAACGGGGCATCCGGTATGTCGAGACAGAAGCCGAAGCTGAAAACAAGGTGGCGAAGTCGCTCAAGCTCAGAGTCAAAGAGCACAACGCTCACGAAGCCGAATTCCCCCTCCGGGGTCCAACTCGCGGGGCCATTCGCATCCGCCATGCCCGAGCAGGCCCGGAATTGGGCCGCTCGAGTCCACATAGCACGTGTATCCGACCTCCGATAGCGCGGCGTTCATCTCGTCGATTGAGCTGTACTCCTCGGGGTCAAGGGGTCGTTGCAACACCGCCTTGTGGAGTGGAGCGTAGAAGGTTGTCGAGGGCTTCGGCCGGCGTTCTCCAGCTGAGGGTCTTGCGAGGTCGGCCGTTGAGGGTTGCGGCGACGG
>JACCTH010000027.1 GCA_013812505.1 Acidimicrobiia bacterium
CCGTCGCCGCAACCCTCAACGGCCGACCTCGCAAGACCCTCAGCTGGAGAACGCCGGCCGAAGCCCTCGACAACCTTCTACGCTCCACTCCACAAGGCGGTGTTGCAACGACCCCTTGACCCCGAGCTCCTGTTCGGGCGTCCCGTGCAGGAAGGTGAGCGCTTCCACGCAGCGGTCGGCTGGCTGGGCGGCGCACCAAGCGTCCAAGGTCAACGGATCATGCTCGCTGGGCCCGATCGAGGCGACCCCGGAGATGCACGCACCGAGCACCAACCCCACCAACAACGAGAACCACCATCTCACGGCTCCGAGACGCCCTTCATGGTCACGTAGGTTCCGCGTATGCACACCGGCAACCTACGCCCAGAGCAACCGATCTGCGATATCACCTGGTTGGCCTACCCGCGCGCGAACGGCACGTAAGTGCTCGCTCGGACTCATTGCGTGATTAATTGACGGTCGTCTGCAACCGCTCGGAGGGAAATGGCGTGAAGAGCTCCGGCGGTGGGTGCCTCTAACGTCTGCTTGGTGGAATGGTTGGGCACGTTCGAAGTTCCTGGAACTGGGCGTCGGGTTGGTGGACGCCTCGTCATCGGTGATCGGAAGTCCGAGCTGACGACGTTCGATGCCCTCTCCCTGGATCGCGACCGAGGTGCACTACCAACCGATTCGGCGATTGCGATTCCGATGGTTTGGGGACGCACGGAGGACGGTAAGCGGATCACTGTTGTGAACCTCAGGTCGTTGGCGTGGCGTCTGTTCGAAGGGGCGTGGGGCACAGAGCGTTGGCTGTGTGACTTCGCAATTGATAACCACCTCGTTCCGGAAGAGCCTTTGAGGTTCTCTTCTTTGAGTGTCGGGCTGACTGATCTCAGCTCGTGGTTGGAGTCGCCGGTCCCGAGACCCCAATGGACCATTGATGAGGTTCATGTGGAGGAAGTGCAATCCCTGAGACGGGTCGAGCACGGTGATCTGGCTTATGAGTTCCAGCGCAGCTGGGGTACTCGATCCGGATTCGACGAAGTGACGATTGAGTACCCGACCTTCGCAACCGTGACTAGCACAGCCGAACTCGAGTTAGAGGAACTCGTCAACCTCGCCGTAACACCCCTCGAGGCCCTTCTATGGGTCTCGACAGGTCGATTCAGCGAATTGGATATTTCTCAGGTCCGGCTTGAAGGGGAACGGCCCGTATACGAGAAGCTGTGGGCTTCATTTCTCAAGCCTCTTACACATGAGACGCCTGCCAGGCGCCTTCACAAATCGGACATGCTCTTCACGGCGAATGAATTACCAGGAGGATTGGATGGGGGATTGCGCCGATGGCTTGATCGCTGGGAGGACATTCAGCAAGCATTTGGACCTGTCATCGCGCGCTACCGGGCTCCCTTCACCTACGCAGACGACAGGTTTGCGACATCTGTCTCTGCCCTTGAATCGTATTCGACGAGGGTCAAGCACGGGAAATTCGAGATCCCAAAACGAGAACGTAAGGAGCGTATTGCACGAGTCGAAGCTGCCCTCCAGAGCGAGGCTCCGGATCTGATCGACTGGGTCCGCTCGGCACTTCGATACGCTGGTCAGTATGAGCTGAAAACTCGTCTGGCCCTTCTCCTTGACGAGGCTGGAAACGTTTCGGAGGCGCTTTTCGGGGAGCAGGGAGAGTCATTCATCCAGGCTGTGGTCAAGTCGCGCAACCAGGTCGCGCATAGCTTGGTCCGCCGGGGTGGGATTGAAGGAGGCGGAAACCTCCACTGGACATTTCGGGGACTCAACTGGCTACTGCGGTACCACGCCATGCTTGAACTCGGCTTCTCCGAGCAGGAAGCTCAGACCCGGATAATAAAGAATTGTGATTTCCAGCAAGAGGCGGAGCGACTGAAACGCGATCTCGGGATGACGATCCCGCCAGCACCCGAAGCGAGCGATCGTTAGGCGGAGCGAAACATCCTTGTCGCTGATCGCATTTATTCGGCTGCGGATGCTGATCCACAGCGCCGTACTTCAACTGGTCTTCCTTCGCGACCCGATATGTAGCGCGGAGGCCGGATTCGCTGCCGGTGCCGACGGTCCGATGCGAACCTTGGAAAGAGCCTCGGAGCGGGAGCGGCGTAGCCATCGCACCCTCCAGCTGAGGCCGGCGACGACAAGCAACACCGCCGACCCGAATACCACTCCGGCGTCCAACGGCCAGGTCGGGTTAGTGGTCGTCTCGAACAGCACCGACTCGGGGTAGAAGGCGACGGGCTCGTAGGCGGGACTGGTTGGAAACGGCACCACCGCCCACCGTCCAGCCCGTTCCAGACCGACCGTCCCCTGGTAGACGCCCGGCCGGATCCGATCGAGATCGACCTCGAGGCCGTCGGACCCGGTCTCGGGCCGGAGCCGCCCGTCCAAGGCCGTGTCTGGGTACACCGCCACCAACCCGTTCAGATCCGAAGCGTCGAAGCTAGCGTCCTGGACCTCGACGGTAATCGTCGCAGTAGTCCGCTCAACATCGACTTCGACCTCGAACGGCGGCATCTTGGCCTCGGCCGAGGTGGCTACCCCTCCGAACAAAACAGCTACAGCGATCACCACGGCCCCCCAGCTAGGCAAACCGCGGATTCGTTCCCCAGCGGTCGAACTCATCGAAGATCCCCTGGATTGACCCATCACCCCTTATACACCGGCCCTACCGCTCAGGTTCCATGCCGACTACATAATCGAGATCACCAGATCCAGAACGAGAACGTCCCGATCCCCGACCCGCACATAGCGATGCCTCTTTGTGTCAAGTGCTGTTTCCGAGCACCGTTGGAACGCGGCGGGTCGGCCCGTGCCTTGACGGGTCGGTCGGAGACATCGCCCGGTTCCCCACCGCCGGCCACTTCGCCTCCTACAACGCCACCGCCCCCATCGAGGCGTCGTCGGGTAACAAGAGCCGGCATCGGCTCAACCCGAGAGGGAACCGCAAACTCAACCACGTCCTCCACATCGCCGCCGTCTCCCAGCTCCGTTACCCCGGGAAGGGCCGCGACTACTACCAACGGAAGATCGCCGAGGGAAAGACGACCAAAGAAGCGATCCGGGCGCTCAAACGGCGCATCTCCGACGTCGTCTACCGGCGGCTCGTAGCCGACGCTCGACGCACCATCAGCTGAAACGGTTGGTGGGTCCGGGAGGACACCCAGGGACGACTCTTATCCAGCGTGGCCGGCTCACACCCTGATACACCGGCTCTTCGGATAAGTCACTTCCCGGACCCGACAACAACACTACGACCAACCCGCCGTCAACCGGGCGACGTCGCGGTGCCGTTTCGCCAACAGGCCCAACACCCGGGCGTGATCGTCGGCTCGAACCATCGTCAACCCGGGGTGGCGGAGAGCGGCGACCGCCACCGAACGGGCGTCGTTGGGATCAGTCTTTTGGGACTTGCCCGAACCCAACACCCGCACCCGCGACGCCATCATCGGCGGGACATCCACCACCCGCTCCCCAGCCGCCACCAGCTGTTGGGACAACAGATAGCCCATCCCCCGAGCCGACTCCACCGCCCAACACCGCTCGTCGTATCTCGACGCCCAATCCCCCAACTCTGCTATCTGGTTGACCGACGCTTTCACTCGGATCTGGTCGATCACCACCTCATCTCGGTCGATCACGACCGCCGTGTGCGACCCCTTGTGAGGGTCGATCCCGATCATCACACTCATCGCTGTGCCCTTTCTCTCGGCGACGGGGACCGCAGCGGGCAAACCTGATTCGGGTCGATGTGCACTCGCCTCTTTCGAGCCACGCCACGGCCGAGGACACCGACCGGCAGACACTTCGTTAGAAAGCCAACCCCAACAGGACGGCAGGCACTTAGAGAGCCCACCGGTCAGCACCCTCGACGCTACCGGAACACCCCGCAACGCGCCCCCAGTCTCAATCAGGCACTTCAAGTGCGGGTTGCCGCGTCTGCATCTGAAGGTAGACTGGTGGGCGGTACGTAGACTTTCCTGCCAAGGAGGCCGCTAGTGCGTCGCTGGTCTGTTGCTGGTGCGATCAGTTGCCTGGCTGTGGTCGGCGGGTGCACCACCGGCGAGGTTCGAGAGGTGGCGTCGTTGCCTAGTGAGGCTGTAGCTGTCGGCTCTGAGGCTCTTGTAACCGACGAGCTGGACGAGGTTGCCGACTTGGGGGAAGGCGACAAGCTCTATCAGCTGCCTGCGCCTGATGGGCAGGCCGTGCTGATTCGAATACGGACCGGGGAGCCTCCCCTGCTGTTCGGTACATCCTGTGATGTCGTCAACTCGGTGCCGCTCCCGGATGGATGGGAGAGTGTCTGCCTCGAATACACCGTCGAGGGCCGCCGGGTCCTCGGGAGCTTCCCAGAAGGAACTACCAGCATCCCAGCCCCGGGCCGCTGATCTGGCAGCCTTCGCCAGCCCCAATAAGGCGGCCAATTGTGTTGGGTGCGTAGGCCAATGGGGTCTGTGGGACTTCGGATCCAACATAAGGGCGATGAGGAAGTCTTTGGCATCGGAGGTTGTCAACCGCATACACGTTCACGGCTCGATAATCAAAGCCTTTCAGGACAGTTGCGCGGGTGACTGGCGGTTCGGGGTCCAAGTGGAGAACTTCACAAAGCAGCAGTTCAACACGTCCAATTCCCAGACACACGACAAGCAATACTCCCAAGGCAGTCAACATGCCTGGGGCAACGCCGGTGCCCACGAATGGGACGAGGACGGACTTTTTTGGGGCGTCGGCCAAAATGGTAAGGCGGACCTCTGCTCAACGTTCTGATGACCAACAAGGCGTGCTCAGGGCGGATGTTCGCCCTGAGCACCCTCATATTCATGGTGGCTTGTGTCGCTACGCCCGATGCAACAACTACGACCGAAACCGAGACCGGGGCAGATGACCACCCGGTGCAAGGCTCCGCTACTGCCTGGGGCATACAAGCCGAGCTAGTCAACCAATCGGATGGACTGGCCACCATCGAGGTGACATCAGCTGTGCGACGGTTGAAGCAGGTCTGCAACGCCGACGGTTGTCCCGCCAAGTCGGTCTATGGGGTTAGAGCTTCGGTTCTGGTTGATTTCGCCTCGGTCTTGACCGGTGACACCTTCGAGTTGGAGATCGACAACCAGCAAGGAGCCGAGGAGCAAGCAGTTACGCCCTTCCAACCAGATTTGGACCCTGGAACCCACTGTGTAGTGGCGATAAACCAATTCTTGCCTCTGACCGCCTCGGACTGGCAAGAGGAAGCGATGATGTCCGGCATGTACTCGTTCCGGTTTGGGTCAGGCGGCGACCATTGCGGAGCGAGCAACCTGAAAGTGCTCCAAACAGAGTTTCGCGACTCGGACTCGTGGGACTGTGGGACATGGGCCCTGGTCACTTTGGTCGACGATGGCACGCTGCTCCCTCCAGACCTGATGCACCTGACGGTGCCGGCGTGCGACGTCGACCAAGTCCTGATCCAGGTCAAAGATGGAATCATCGACCGCGAGACCCTTGGGGTGATCCCAGCGACCAAGTCTGTCGGCTACCACGTGATCGCAGCTCCCCGTCCAGCTGCAGGAACGTTCCGCCTCATACTCACACTCGCAACCCGCCCCGCTGACCGCGCAATGACAGACATCTCTCCCCCGTACTCCTTCCCGGCCCAGTCCGGCTGATCCAGGAACGCAACTCGCCGGCGAAGGACAGAATTGACTTCTCAGGGGGCCCAGGTTGAGAGTCGTTCTGTCCGTGCTCGCCATGAAAAGTCGAGACTGCGCGGTGAAGTGGGGAGCCGCAGGCCAGCGATGATGCCGGGCTGACGTTCAGAGCCCCTCGATACTCGGTGATGCAAGTCGCCGAGCAAGGAAGGGGCTCTGATGAGTCCGGATGCTATGTCTGTTCGTCTTCACCTGCGGAGATTCCGCGTGGTCGGCGTGGTGGTGGATCTGATCGAGAGGTTGGTCGTGGAGATCGTCGATGTGCGCAGGGTGGTTCGCTGCCCGCATTGTGGGTTCAAGACGACCCGGGTGCACGACGTCCGTCGTCTGGAGGTCCGGGACCTTCCTACTCGGGGCCGGCCCACCGAGCTCCAGTGGGTGCGGCGCCGTTTCGCTTGCGGTGAATGCGGCGAGCGTCATTGGGAGGACCATCCCGAGATCCTCCTGGGCCGGCGAACCCATGTCACCCGTCGCCTGGCCCGCCAACTGGTCCGTGATGTGGGGGCCATGTCGATCCGGGAGGTGGCCCGCCGTCACGGTCTTCCCTGGCATTTCATCATGGCCCTGACCGCCTCCTGGTCGGATCGGGTGGCGGCGGATCGTCGCCGACGCCGCTGCCGCACCCTGTTGATCGATGAGACCAGCCTCCGTCGGGGCCACCGCTATGTGACCGTGATCATCAACGGCGACACCGGCGAGACCCTGGGGATCGTCGCCCACCGCAACACCGCTGCCATCTCGGGGTTTCTCGTCGCTCAAGGCCACCGCTGGCTGCGAGGGGTCAGGGTGGTGGTCTCCGATGGGTCGGTGCCCTACCGGTCCGCCATCCGCACCCACCTCGGGCATACCACCCATGTCCTCGACCGCTTCCACGTCGCCCGCTGGTTCGCCGCCGGGATGATCGAAGTCCGACGTCGCATCCAACGCATCGGGGAACACGGCTCCCGAGCCTTCGAACCCGCCGTCTTCCGGTCGAGGTATCTCCAGCTCACCCGCTTCGACCACCTCGAAGACGATCGGATCGTCGCCCTGGGCAAGGTGCTGGCCGGCCGACCCGAGCTAGAAGCAGCATGGCGGATGCTCCAACACCTCTACGGCATCCACCTCGCCTCTGACACCGAGGAGGCCAACCAGGCGCTGGGGGCGTTCATAGAGGTCTACCAGGACCAACCCCTCCTCGAATTCGAAAAGCTGGTCGGGACCCTCCTCGAATGGGGAACCGAGATTTTCGCCTTCCACGACACCGACCGGGCAACCAACGGCCGGATCGAAGGCACCAACAACAAGCTCGGAGTCCTCAAACGGATCGCCTACGGATTCGTCAACGTCTCCAACTTCGCCGCCAGAGCACTTCTCCTAACACCCGGCATGGCAACATCACCATGACCGAGAATCGAAGGGCCATCCCAACTCAACGCGCAGAACCGAAAAGTCCTTGTTACCATTACCTTTTTGGACCCCAGGGACTCGAACCATCGTCAACCCGGGGTGGCGGAGAGCGGCGACCGCCACCGAACGGGCGTCATTGGGATCAGTCTTTTGGGATTTGCCCGAACCCAACACCCGCACCCGCGACGCCATCATCGGCGGCACATCCATCACCCGCTCACCAGCCGCGACCAGCTGTTGGGACACCAGATAGCCCATCCCCCGGGCCGACTCCACCGCCCAACACCGATCCTCATACCCTGACGCCCATTCCCGGAGCTGCCCCACCTGGTTGGCTGTCGCCTTCACCCGGATCTGGTCGATCACCACCTCGTCGAGGTCGATCACCACCGCTGTATGCGACCCCTTGTGAGGGTCTATCCCGATCATCACACTCATCACATTGCCCTTTCTCTCGGCGATGGGGACCGCAGCGGGCAAACCTGATTCGGGTCGATGTGCACTCGCCTCTTTCGAGCCACGCCACGGCCGTGGACACCAGCCAGCAGACACTTCGTTCGAAAGCCAACCCCGACGGGTGGCAGGCACTTAGAGAGCCCACCAGCCGGCGCCTCGACGCTACGGGAACACCCCGCAACGCGCCCCCAGTCTCAATCAGGCACGTATCGAGTGCCGTCGAAGTCGGGTACGACGATCCGGGCTTGCCGCGCCTCGCAGCTAGCTTCGGAGTGAGCTGACCACATCCTGACCACATTCACCTCGGTATGGGTCGCTATCAGACCTATCGGGCCGGTACCAGGAACCCCCGGAAACCCTTGCTAGAAGGCACTCTTCGATATCCTCCGACACCACCAAACACGACCCTGAACTGACTTTTAATCCCAAGGCCAGGGTTCGATTCCCTGCGGGCCCACCACGAAAACCCTTGCATGAGCTGAGTCTTTACGTTTGCCGTTTCGACGCCGGCATTATCTCTGAGGCAAAACATCGGCAAATCACCGGCAGCGATCCGGCTTCAAGGGAACTCCCGACGGGATCTGACGAACAGGAGGCCATCGATGAGCTCGTACCCGACGACGTATCTCGTTCCTTGCGGATCTTCTAACTCCATCACCCAGGAATCCGAGCCGCGGTCCTCGGTGGCGCGGATCACCACATCCGACTCCGACAGCTCGAACTTCTGCTCGACGTACCAGCGAGCCCGTTCCACGATGTCACTCATGTCGGGTCTGAACTCGACCAGACGTCGCGCATCGGCACTCTTCAGCCGGGAACGGTAGGCCGTTTGAATGCTGCCTTCACCCCATCCCACGCAGCGGCCGAGACCATCCCGGTGGCAATCGTGATGATGATGACCTCAGTGGAGAAGGACGCTCCCCACTCGTAGGCCGACTTCCCATGGCTGAACAAGAGCTGGTCGAGCATCATCGCTCCCGGCAAGCGCCCTGACAACCGCCGCTTCCAAACCCGGTGGAGGTCCCACTCCTCCGCAGGCTCGACCACGGTGATCCAAACCTCATCGAGGGAAGCAGCCGGAGCGTCTGGATTGACGGAGGGATTGATTCGGAGCTTGAAGGCTTCGGCGGTCCGAGACAATTCGTGAGGGAGCTGTCACTCATGGTCTTTGAGCTTCAGGGTGTGGCGCCGCGAAAGAGGCTGGCCACTAGCTCGCCTGTTGCGCGGTCCTGTTGGGGCATGACGTGGCTGTAAGTGTCGAGAGTGATCTGGATCGATACCATGACCGAGTCGCTCGGCGTCGATTTTGGGGTGCACTCCAGCAGCCAGAGCCGTCGTTGCCCATGTGTGTCGCAAATGGTGAAAGCGGATCCTCGGGACCGCAGCCGACGCCACCACGCACGAGCACCCGTGTTTGCGTTCTCAGCTCGTCTCTACTCGGAGACGATGGTCGAGACGTCAACGACGATGGCAACGCAGAGCAGCACCACCACCAGGCCGATGAAGGCGGTGTAGGACCTGCGAGCCCGGTGGTCGGCGATCCAGAAGCGACGGACTCCGGCGATTCCCATCACCATGGCAAATAGGCAGAGGGCAATGCTGATCGGAGGACCGAGCGTGTCGAGCAACCCGACAAACGGTGCGACGATCGGGATCAGTAGATAAGTAATGGTGCACCGAATACCGGACACCACAATCGCGGTGGTTGTCGACCGACGAGCACCCATAATGGCGTTCTTGTCGACGACATCGCCGACACGCAGCAACCTGCGGATTAGCCGGTCGGCGGGCGCACGCTCGGTACGGAGGTGCAGGGAGCCGCTAACGATTTCCCCAAGGTCGTGAATTGAGACCGACCGAGACGTGTGGCGTGCCCTCCAACCGAAGCGCAGCAAGCACAGTCTCTGCCGCCCGCCGACCCGAGTCCACGCATTCGTTGAGGCCGATCCCATGAAAGGCGGCTCCTGCCAGGGCGAGGCCCGGATGTGCGGCCAAAGCCGATTCGGCTTTGGCCACCCGGTCGAGGTGGCCGAGGGTGTACTGATGAAGGCCGCCCATCCAGCAATGAGTCCTCACCAGGACCGGATGGGCAGTGAGGCCGATAAGTTCTGCCAGCTCTTCCCGCACCGCCGCCACCAGCCTGTCCTTTCCACCCAATGCCAGTTCCCGGCCATGCTGCCCTCCGACGAAGGCTCGCAGCAACGCGAGCTGACGATGGGGAACCCTCCCCTCCCACTTCCGGGATAGATACGAGACGCCCATGATCCGTCGCCTCTCCACGGATGGGACGACGAATCCCGAGCCGAGAAGGTCGGGAATGTCACCGATTCGATATGCCAGGGTGACCGTGGCCGTGGCGACCTGGTGAATTCCCGCCACAGCTGCGGCAGCTTCTGGTACCAATTCCGACACTAGCGTCGCCGTCTCGCTGGCGGGGAGGGCAAGGATGACACCATGCGCCCGGAGCTCGGTTCCGTCGTCCAACACCAGCCGGTAGCCGTCGCCGTCTTCGTCTGGGCGGAGCCGGGTCACGGCCCTCCCGGTTTTGATGTCAACGTCCTTCAAGGCATTTGCCAGAGCGGCGGCGAGCTCTCCCATCCCACCTTTGAAGCTGGCGAAATAGCTCAGGCCGTTGCCCGCTGTTGGTCTTGAGGCGACGGACCGGGCGGCGAGGATCAGGCTTCGATGCTTCCGCTCCATATCTAGAAACCGCGGAAAGCTTGCCTGCAGACTCATCGTGGAAGGCTCAGCCCCATGGATACCTGCAATCAGTGGCTCGGCGATCCGCTCGAGCACCTCACGACCCAGCCGGCGGACCACAAACGCTTCCAGGCTCTCGTCTTCATCGATTGAGCCCTTTGGGAGGACCAGGTCACCGAGTACTCGCAGCTTGCCCTTCCAGGAGAGAAGCGATGAACGCAAAAGGGGTGACAGCCGGGAGGGCGCCATCAGCAGCAGACCGTCGGGAAGTGGATGGAGCCCGCCTCGACACCAGACGTACGCTCCTCGGTTCTCGGGCCGGCTGGAGATGACCTGGCCGGCCAGGCCCAACTCGTTGGCCAGTTCCAGCACGGACCCCTTACCGGCGACAAAGCTGTCGGGGCCGCCCTCAATCAGGAACCCGTCAATGTGTTCGGTGATCACCTTGCCGCCCAGGCGGGAAGACTTCTCGATCACGATCACTCCGGCTCCAGCTGTGGTGAGATCGTGGGCGGCGGCGAGACCGGAGATGCCGCCTCCGATGACGGCGATTTTCGGCGCCAATGCCACGTCAGTCATGATCGGCGGTGGTTTCGACCAGATCGGCGAGGGCGTCGATCAGCCCTGAGTGATGGTTGAGGCAGCGGCACCGGTAGAAGTCGAGGCCCAATGCCTTGGCATGGGCACGGTGTTCGATGTCGTTGTCGTACAGGGTCTCGACATGGTCGGAGATGAACCCGATCGGGTCGATCAACACCGAGTTGGCGCCATCTGCCGCGAGCCGTTCCATGACCTGGTCCACCGACGGTCCGAGCCAGGGTTCGCGGGCAGCAGCACTGACGCTCTGGTAGGCGAGATGCCAGTCCCGCAATCCGATTTCGGCGGCGACAGTCCCGGCGGTTGCCAAGAGTTGATCTGCATACGGGTCTCCTTGTTCGATCATCCGCTCGGGGAGGCTGTGAGCGGCGAAGATCACCGGGGTGTCGGCGGGCGCCTCTTCGAGCGACTGCGCCAGCATGTCGGCGAGGGCCCGCACATATCCGGTTGCCAGGTTCCAGTCGGATGCGAAATGAAGCCGGGGGCCTTTCCCGTTCAGCGCCTTCTCCACCGCGGCCTCGTAGGCGTCGGTCGATACCTCGCAGCGATAGGGGGCAAGGCTGATCACACTCAGATCTTTGACCCCCGCGGCCACCATCCGGTCCGCCGCCTCTTCGATGGTTGGGCGGGCATGCAGCATGCCGACGTTCACATCAGCTTTGATCCCGCGCCTCGTCAGCTCTTCGCCGACCAGGGCCGCCTGACGTCTGGTGGTGCCAGGGAGCGGCGAACCTCCTCCGATGGCCCGGTAGCGGTCGGTGACCGAGACCAGGACGTGATCTGGCGGCCTGCGGCCGAGCACACTCTCGACGAACGCCGGCACCTGGTCGATCGATTCTGGACCGCCAAAGCCGACCAGAAGGACCGCCAGGCGCTTGTCCTTACTCACCCAAGCACCTTCCCAGATCCTCGGGGATGAGACGCCTGCCCACGTAGAAGGGGCCGAAGTCGGCAAAGCGGGCGCTCACCTCGTCAAATCGCATTTCGTAGACCAGCTTCTTGAACTCGAGTGGGTCGTCGGAGAACAACGTCACCCCCCACTCCCAGTCATCGAGACCCATCGAACCGGTGACGATCTGAAACACTTTCCCGGCGTAGCGGCGGCCGGTCCGTCCGTGGGCTCGCATCAATTCGCCCCGTTCGGGGCCTGCCAGGGTGTACCAGTTGTCGGTTCCCTGGCGCTTCTTGCTCATCGGGTAGAAGCAAACGTAGGTGTTGGAGGACGGTATCTCCGGGTAGAGGCGGGCTTGCACATGGGGGCTCGATTCGATGGTCTCGGCGGTCCCTTCGGGGGAACCGTGGCGGCTGACTTCGGTCACCGAGAGATAGGAATAGGGACGGCTGGTGTACGAGCCCAATGTTGTGGCGTCGAAAGCTCGTTCCAGCTCATGGAGCTGGCCGACCTCTGGGCGGAGATGGAACACGAGCAGGTCGGCTTTGTGCCCGACGACGCTGTAGGTGACGCTGCGCCCTGCGGGAGCGTCGTCTACCCGCTCGAAGGACGCGACGAGGTCGGCCGCCTCGGTCAAAGCCTTTTCCCTTTCCGGCGCCGGAAGCAGGTTCCAGGCCATTCGGTCGAACCGGCGGAAATCGTGGAGCGCAAACCAGCCATCGAGAGTTTCCGGAACCGTCATCTCGTTTCGCTCACCCCACTGAAGGCACCCGTGGCCACATGCCCGCCCCAACCAGTGACGGTGTTCACCATTTCCTCCACGTTCGCCAGCGGGGTGTCGGGGAGGACGCCATGTCCGAGGTTGAAGATGTGGCCGGGGCGGGCGTCGGCTTCCTCCAGCACCCGCACGGTCCCGGCCCGCACCGTCGCGGGATCAGAAAGAAGCAGTGCCGGGTCGAGGTTGCCCTGGATCGGATAGCTTTCGCCCACCCGCCGCCAGGATTCTCCGAGCGGGAGACGCCAGTCGACCCCGTAGGCAGTTGCCCCGACCAGGGACAACAGGTCGATCAAATGAGTTGCCCCAGGGGCGAAATAGATGGTCGGGACACCCAGACCGGCCAGCGCCTGGCGGGCCGCCGGAAGCGCCCATCTCTTGAACTGGTCGGTCGAAAGAAGGCCGACCCACGTATCAAACATCTGCACGACTTCGGCGCCGGCTTCGATCTGAGCGGTCAGGTAGACCCGCATCGCTCGAGCAAGAACGGCTAGCGCCTCGGCGGGATCGTCGCTGTGAAAGGACTTGCGGAAGTTCGCGAACTGTTGGGACCCTCCCCCTTCCAGCAGGTAGGCGAGAAGGGTGGCGGGGCCGCCGGCGAAGCCGATCACCGTCACTCGCGGATCGAGGGAAGCCCGGACCGTGGCAATGGTCGCGGCGACGAAATCGACCCTGGCCGGGTCCAACTCGCCCAGCCGGGCCACCTCGCCGGCGCTACGCGGTGTCAGCCGGGGCCCCGGATCAAAGTCGATCCCAACTCCCATAGCTGTAAGTGGCGTCATGATGTCCGAGAAAACAATGGCAGCGTCGAGGGGGAAGCGCCGGAGCGGTTGGAGCGTGATCTCGGCTGCCACCACCGGGTCGCGCATCGCCTCGTCGAATGTGTGACGGCTTCGCAACTCCCGGTATTCCGGAAGGTAGCGACCTGCCTGGCGCATGAACCAGATAGGCGGCCGATCCAGGGGCTCCCGCCGAAGGGCCTTTAGTAATCTCATTTGGCCAACCTCATCGGGCCACCTCCTCGATTGCCTCCGAGAGAGTGTCGAGAGCCGAGTCAAGGACCCCGTCGAGGTGGGCTTCCATCAGAAACCAGGTCTCAAAGGGAGACGGAGGAAGCAGGACACCCCGTCTCAAAGCAGCCTGGAAGAAGCGCTTGAACAACGCCTGGTCGATCCCGGCGACATCGTCCCAGCTCCCCGCCCGCTCGATCCCGAGGAAGATCCCGACCATCCCGCCGACGTGATTCACCACCCCCGGTAGACCCGCCCGCTCGAAGGCGGCGCCCAGCCGAACACTGACCTTTACCCCGGCATCGTCGAAACGCTGATACAGGTCGGAGTGAGCAGCCAGATAACGGAGGGTGGCGAGCCCCGCCGCGGTCACAATCGGGTTGCCGGCCAACGTCCCGGCCTGATAAACAGGCCCCTCGGGAGCCATCATCCTCATCAAGTCGGCCCGGCCTCCATAGGCCGCGGCAGGCGTCCCTCCCGCCATCACCTTGCCAAGCGCGGTCAAGTCGGGGATCACCCGGTAACGCTCCTGAGCGCC
This sequence comes from Acidimicrobiia bacterium, assembly GCA_013812505.1. Classification (GTDB taxonomy): domain Bacteria; phylum Actinomycetota; class Acidimicrobiia; order Spongiisociales; family ZC4RG35; genus JACCTH01. The sequence continues at coordinate 14,051 of JACCTH010000027.1, forward strand.
ACCCAGCGCTACCCGGAACCCGGTCATCACCTCATCGAAGATCAAAAGCGATCCATGGGTGTCACAGAGGCCCCGCAGGCCTGGGAGAAATCCGGGCAGAGGGGGGATACAGCCCATGTTGCCGGCCACCGGTTCCACGATCACCGCTGCCACCGCCCCGTCGGCCAGCAGTTCTGAAACCGAATCGAGATCGTTGTACCGGGCCACCCTGGTGTCTGAGGTCGTACCCGTAGGAACACCGGGGCTGGAGGGCTCCCCGAAGGTGGCAAGCCCCGACCCGGCCTTGACCAGGAACGCGTCGGCGTGGCCGTGGTAGCAGCCCTCGAACTTGACGACCGCGGGGCGTCCCGTGGCCGCTCGGGCCAGTCGGAGGATGGAGGCGGTTGCTTCGGTCCCTGAGTTGACCATTCGCACCATTTCGACCGAAGGAACCAGACAGCAGATCAACTCGGCCAGCTCCACCTCGGCGGTGGTAGACACTCCGAAGGAGGTGCCCCGACTCACGACCTCCCGGATCGGTCCGACGACCTCGGGGTGAGCGTGGCCGAGGATCAGAGCCCCCCAGGAGGCAATCAAGTCGACCAGTTCGTTACCGTCGATCGTGTGCAAGTGGGCTCCGTGACCCGAGGCGATAAACGGAGGAGCCCCGCCCACAGCCCGGAAGGCTCGAACCGGGGAGTTGACCCCACCCGGCATCACCTCGAGAGCCCGCCGATACCACTCACTAGCGCCCGGGGGACCCTCCGAAGTGAGATCACCTGGGGGGGCAAGGTCGGTGGTCACTCGGCATGCTCGAGCAGCCGGGCTGCGTCGAGGGCAAAGTAGGTGAGAACGATTCCTGCCCCGGCCCGGACGATGCCGGTCAGCGACTCGAGCATCACCCGATCTCGATCGATCCACCCGCGACCGGCCGCCGCTTCGATCATGGCGAACTCCCCCGATACCTGATAGGCGGCCACCGGCACCTCGACCCGCTCCCGGACCGCCCGGACCACGTCGAGATAGGGACCGGCTGGTTTCACCATCACCAGATCGGCGCCCTCAGCCACGTCGAGCTGCGCCTCCCGGATCGCCTCCCGGACATTGGGAGGGTCCATCTGATGGGATCGACGGTCGCCGAAGGACGGGACCGAACCGGCCGCTTCCCGGAAAGGGCCGTAGTAGCCCGAGGCATACTTGACCGCGTACGAACAAATCACCGTGTCGTTACGCCCCTTTTCGTCCAGTGCGGCCCGGATGACCCCCACCCGACCGTCCATCATGTCCGAAGGCGCCACCACATCGGCACCGGCCTCCGCGTAGACGACCGCGGCCTGGGCGAGAAGGGGAAGTGCGGAATCGTTGTCAACGATCTCCCCCGCGAGAGGTCCGCAGTGTCCGTGGCTGGTGTACTCGCACAAACAAACGTCAGCCCAACGGACGAGCTCGGGCGCAGCTGTGGCAACGGCCTCGATGGCCCGCGGCACCGGCCCGGTGGGATCCCAGGCCGACGAACCGACCTCGTCCTTGTATTCGGGAATTCCAAAGAAGATGATGCTGCCGATCCCGGCCGCCTCGGCCTCCTTGGCCAGGATGGCCGCCTGGTCGACCGAAAGCTGGGCGTGCCCGGGCATAGACTCGATCGGATTCCTCACCCCCTCCCCCGGCACCACGAACACCGGAAGAACGAATTGGGAGGGATGAAGGCGGGTCTCCGCCACCGCCCGGCGCAAGGCGCCGCTCATCCGCAGACGGCGGGGACGGACGGTCGGAAAGCTGCTCATACTGCTACCTCCAGATAGGACGCCAGGGCATGGGCCAGGGCTTGGTGAGAAGGTTCGGGAGCGACAACTTCGGGCGGACGGTGACGGGCGACTGCTGCCCTGGTTGTCGGGCCGATCACCCCTACGGCGATCCCGTCGAAGTCTCGGGAGAGAAGCCATCCCTCCACCGCCGATGCGGAAGCGAAAGCTGCCGCCTCCACCCGGGTGGACTTCGGAGCCATCGGAACCGTTCGATAGACCTCGAACTCCAAGAGGTCTGAGCCTTGTTCTCTAAGCGTGTCCAGTGCTAGCGGATCCGAGCCGGCGGCATGGGGGAAAACGACCCGTGTAACCGTCAGCCGGTCGGCCGCCAGTTCCGTCAGATCGGCCAGTCCCGATCCTCCTGACAAAACAACCCGCCCGCCCCGGGCAGCTACGCCTGCGGCCGTCCTCTCCCCCACCGCCGCCACCTCCACCGCCGGCATCGAACCGTCGGGCCAAAGCAAGTCGAGGGTGCGCACCGAGCTGATCATGAGAAGGTCGGCCGACGATGCCGCCTCCCGGGCTTGGGTCAACACCTCCTGGTTGGCCGGCTCGACCCTGATACACGGCAGCCACACCGGCTCCAGCCCAAAGCGACGAAAGGCCAGGGCCGCTGGCTCAAAATGGTCGGTGGTTATCGCCACCCGGATCACAGCCTCAGTTCCTTCCGCGCCACGGCCACCACTGCCTCGGGAGTCTCACCAAAAACAACCGCCCGGCGACGGCCCTGCTCGTCGGCGACGAAGGCGTCCAGCCTGATCGTCTCCTCATGCCAGGTGGCATATGCCCCCAGCGCCGACCGGCAGCCCGCTCCGGTCTCTGCCAGCAAGAGGCGTTCCGTCTCCAGCAGGATCCGGATCGAATTGTCATCGATAGCAGCGGCCAGCTCCGCGAAATTGCTCCCCGCACGAGCTTCCACCGCCAGCGCTCCCTGGCCCGGTGCCGGCACCATCTGGGCTAGATCGAATCTGTGCGCAATCATCTCGGCCCTTCCCAACCGGTCCAGCCCAGCCTCGGCCAGAACCGCCCCGTCCACCTCGCCATCGGCAACCTTGCGGAGTCGTGTATCAACATTTCCCCGCAGCTCGATCGTCCGCAGATCGGGGCGCAACTCGAGCAACTGCTCGACCCGCCGCGGGCTCCCGGTGCCCACCAGCCCCGCCCAAGGCAGCTCGTCGAGGGAGGACCCCACCAGCACGTCGAAGGGCGACCCTCGCTCGGGTACTGACGCAAGCACCAACTCCTCCGGCCCTGCGACCGGAAGATCCTTCATGGAGTGAACTGCCAGGTCGGCCCTCCCGTCGATCACCGCCTCCTGAAGCGAACGGACAAAGGCCCCCACCTCGGTCAGCTCGGAAATCGACGCTTTCCGATCGAGGTCCCCAGATGAAGCGACCTCGACCAGACGCACCGACAGACCCGGGTGGACGGCACACAGCAGATCGCCAACCCGAACTGCCTGAACTAATGCCAGAGCCGACCGGCGGGTGGCGATCCGCACCTCAGTCATCGTCAATTCCAAACGCCTCGGCCAAGATCTCCACGGCATCGACGCCACGATCGGTCGAGCTGACAAAGGAGATCGGAGGATGGAGAACCCGACGGGCGACAGAGTGGGCAAGCTGCCTCAATACCAATTGGGGATCCGCGGCCCCTGCCAACCGGTTGGCGAAGCGCTGTACCTCCTCTGATACCGCCGTCTCTGCTTGCTCCATCATCCCGGCGATGACCTCTCCCACTCGCTCGGGAGCAGAAAGCCGACGCCAGACTGCGGCCGCCCCCCTGACGATCCTTTCCTCCGCCTCGACCGGCGATGGGACTTTCACCAAGGACGCCACTTCATCGACGCCGAAATAGCGGACAGCACCGCCAATCTCTGTTGAGGTGAAACCCGGCGGCATTCCCAGATCTATCAACAGCAATGGCTCATTGCGAGAGTCAAAGGCCCGGGCGACGACCTCGTCGGTGAACAGCGGAATGCTCCCCGGCACCGTCGAGATCACAACCGGGAAGGTGGCCAGCGCATCAGGGGCCTGGTCCCAGGCCACAGTCTCACGACCTGCTATATTCCCCGACCGCCGGGCGAAGACTGTCACGTCGACGCCATCGAGCTGCTCGGCAGCAGCACGCGCCATCGCCCCCGCCCCCAGGATCGCCACCCGACTGGAGGTCGCCGCCGCACCCGCAGCCAACACACCCAACGAGCCGCGAGTTGTTTCACCCAACAGTCGTCGCGTCGTTCGCCCGATTCCGACCGCCGCTTCCAACACTCTCCCCAAACCGGCCGCAGCAGCCCCGACCTCCTGACACATCGATACAGCCCGTCGGAACTGTGAGAGCACCTCCATTTCTCCGACCAAAGGCGAGTCCAAACCCGCCGCCACCCTGCTCAGGTGCACGAAGGCGTCCTCATCGCATCGAACCATTGCCTTACCTGCCAACGATTCATCCCCATACAGGCACGCCAGGACTTCGGACGCCGGCTCCGGACCTGCCGCCCAGGCGATCTCAACCCGCAAACACGTAGACATGAGGAACGTCTGATGGCCTTCCGAGCGGAGGCGGCCATGAGCGTCATAAAGGATGTTCTCGGGCAGGGTCAGTCGGGCGCGGAGGTCCGAGAGGACCGCCGGGTGAGCAAACGACAAGCTGGTCAAGTGCAGCATTGGTCGCGGTCCTTCCGAACGCCAGGTCGACCAGAAAGCTATGGCAACCAATGATCGACAGCGAGTCGGAACCAATCCGACAAAGGGTCGGATCGAAGGCTCGCGGTGAGTTGCGATGGCACCGGCAACCTTCGCGGCTTGGACACAGGGCCGAACGACGAATCGCCTCGGGTGCATTGCATACAGATCGACGACCTGGCAGACCGGCATCAAGCAGAGATCTCATCGGTCTTGTTCGAGGTTTTCTCGGGTGAGCGGTTGGGCTCGATTCATGTGAGTCCGCTGTGGGACGCATAAGTGATGACCGCTACTCCGATGAGGCAGATGGCCGACTCCGATCCTGCCGTTACGGTCGGGTCGGAATTGGTCGAAGATGACTCCCCAGGCGAGGAAACCAGCTACGAACACGCCTCCAATGCAAAGACTCGAGCACCTCTAGAACTGACGGAGCTGGGGCGTCGGGTCTGCCGCCCGTGCACCTCCTCGCTGTCAGGCGTTGAACCGCCGTAGTCGGAGGCTGTTGGCGACGACCGAAACGCTGGAGAACGCCATCGCGCCGGCGGCGATCATCGGATTCAAGAGGCCGAGAGCGGCCAGGGGGATGGCTGCGATGTTGTAGAAGAAGGCCCAGAACAGGTTCTCGATGATGGTGCGGAAAGTTCGACGTGCCAGATGCATGGCCCGAACCACGAGAGCGGGGTCGCCGGACATCAGGACGACGTCACCGGCTTCGATCGCCACGTCGGTGCCGGTGCCGATGGCCACGCCCAGGTCGGCCTGAGTAAGAGCAGGGGCGTCGTTGACGCCGTCACCGACGAATGCGACCACCAGACCCTCGGCCTGGAGCCGCTGAACCTCTAGAACCTTGTCCTGGGGCAGAACCTCGGCTACCACGCGGTCGATTCCCACCTCTGCGGCGATGGCCTCGGCGGTGCGGCGGTTGTCGCCGGTCAACATGACCACTTCGATGCCGATCTTCTTCAACTCGGTCACAGCGGAAATGGCCGACGGTTTGAGCGTGTCGGCCACCGCTATCACCCCTCGAACCTCCCCTTCCCAGCCAGCTAGGAACGTGGTTTTCGCCTCGTTCTCCAAGCGCTCCATCGCTTCTTCGTAACGCTCGGGGATGACCAATCCTGCGTCGGCAGCCAGCTTGGGCTTGCCCACCAACACCTCCACCCCGTCAACCGTGCCCCGGACACCCATCCCGGCAAAGTTCTCGAAATCGCCAACATGGCCAAGTTCGATGTCGCGTTCCTCGGCACCCAGAGCCACCGCTTTGCCGATCGGGTGTGAGCTGGCCGCCTCCACCGAAGCCGTCAGGTAGAGGAAACGGGCCTCGTCCTCATCGGTCACCACGTCGGAGAGGGACATCAGCCCCTCGGTGAGGGTGCCGGTCTTATCGAAGACCACCACGTCAACCTGACGAGATTTCTCGAAGGTTTCGGCCCGTTTGAAGAACACACCAATCTCGGCACCGCGGCCGCTTCCCACCATGATCCCGATGGGGGTGGCGAGCCCTAGCGCGCAGGGACAGGCGATTATCAACACCGCCACCGCGGCGGTAAAGGCGGCCGGCAATTCCGACCCGATCAGCATCCAAACCGTGAAAGTCCCGACGGCAATGCCGATCACGATCGGAACAAAGACCCGCGCTACCCGGTCGGCCAGTCGTTGCACCGGAGCTTTGGAAGCCTGGGCATCTTCCACCATCCGCACGATCTGGGCGAGGGCTGTTTCCCCACCTACCCGCGTGGCTCGCACCTCGAGCCGGCCCTGCTGGTTGATCGTGGCCCCAAATACCGCATCGCCGGGAACATGGTCCACCGGGACCGACTCGCCGGTAAGCATGCTCTCGTCTACTGACGACCGCCCTTCGGTGATCTCGCCGTCCACCGGGACCTTCTCACCCGGTTTCACCACCAGGAGGTCACCCCGCCCGACCTGGTCGATCGGGATCATCATCTCTACATCATCTCGCAGCACCCGTGCCTCTTTGGCGCCCAGTTCCAGCAAACGGCTGATGGCCCCCGAGGCGCGTCCCTTGGCGACCGCCTCGAAGAAGCGGCCGAGCAGGATGAAGGTGATGATGATCGCCGCCGTCTCGAAATAGAGCTCATCGCCTCGGAAGAACGACCACACGGAGAAGAGATAAGCGGCCACAGTCCCCAACGAGACCAGGGTGTCCATGTTGGCGTCGAACGATCGGGCCCGCAGCACCGCGGTCCGATGGAACTGCCAGCCAAAAACGAACAGGACAGGAGTGGCCAACAACCATTGGAGGATGCGGCTCCACGACGTATCGATGCCACCCATCGCCAGCACCGCCACCGGGATGGTGAAGATGCCGGCGCCGATGACATTGCGGCGTTGAATCCGGGCTTCCTCGGCGTAGCGCTCGGTGACGGTCTCTCGCTCGCCCTCCTCTGCGACGGCGTTGATCTCGTACCCGATCTTGTGGACGGCTTGTTCCAAGGCTTCGGTGTTTACCTGAACCGGGTCGAACACGACCCGCGCCTCGGCACCGGCGAAGTTGACAGATGCTTCCACCACCCCAGGCTGTTTGGACAGGATCCGCTCGATCCGCAAGGCGCATGAGGCACAGCTCATCCCGGCCACTTCGAAACGGACGCTACCGGCCTTGTCCTCGTCAACCGTCGCGGTCATTTCAGGTCTTTACCTTGTAGCCTTGCTCCTCGATCGCGGTCACGATCGCGTCGAGTTCCACAGCGGCGTCGTCGTACGTGACGTCGACTGAGCGCTGCTCGATTTGGACCTTCACGGTCTCGACGCCCTCGAGGGCGCCGACGGCCCCTTCGATCGACGAGGCGCAATGGTCACAGTGGATATCGGGGACGATCAGCGTTTGGTTGGTCATATTGCTTTTACCTCTTCGGGTAGGTGTGCGACGAACGACGGCCCCGTCACGGCGGACGTGTAACGGAGTGCCTCCATCAATTCATCGACGATCTCTTCTGTGCGTCCGCCGGCCACCGCTTCTGGTACGCAAGTTTCAATGTGATTCTGTAACAGGATGCGATTGACCTTCTCGAGCGACGACTGCAAGGCTGACACCTGTTTCATGACGTCGGGGCAGTAGCGCTCGTCGTCCACCATGGTGATCACGGCGTCAAGGTGCCCCCGTACCGTCTTGAGCCGGTTGAGGGCCCCCTGTTTGTGAACCTCTCGCATGTCATCTCCTCCAAATCTCTCCCTACTAGCGCTCCGCACTTTCTGGATATTCCCACCCCACCCAGGGTGGGAGTAGCCAAGCTTAGCGGACCTGTGAAGGCTGGAGTTAGTTCCTAATCCGGGCCAGTCTGGCGCCCAGGGCTCCAAGGATGAGCGGGGTTAGGAACCGGCGACCAGTTCCCAGGTGGTGCCGTCAATGCTGTTGTATAGGGCTCGGGGCTCTTCGGTCGCCACCCATAGTGCCCCTGAGCCGACGGCCAAGGCCAGCGGTTGTCCATCCAACTCTTCCAGGGTGGAGGCTGCCGTCCAGGTCAGGCCGTCGTCGTCGCTGCGGGCCAGTCCGCTGCGTGTCAGCGCCCATATTGTGCCGGGCCCGGATGGGTCGACCGCCACTGCCCACGCCGGCACATCCAGGACCTGGATGAAGGTTCGGCCGCCGTCCTCCGAGCGAAGCACACCGCTTTCGGGTCCTACCAGCACCAGCGTGTCACTGTCCGGCCCGACCACTGCCAACCCGAAAGTGTCCGTGGGAACAATGCCGAGTTCGGCGCGCGACTCCCATCTTTCGCCGGCATCAGCGCTGGCGAACAGACCATGGCCTACCACGAAGGCGTAGATCACCCGCCCGTCGGCGGGTGCTTGCGCAAAGGCATGGATGTCCAGTCCGGGCAGATCGGCTGGTCTTAGCTCATCGAAGGTGTTGCCGCCGTCGTCGCTGCGGGCGAACACCTCGTGACCGGCCACAAACATTGGCAGCTCGGCCGAGGCGATCACCATCGCGTCCTGACCTTCCAGAGCCACGAGCGTCCAGGCGGTCCCGTCGTCACTCCGATAAAGGCCACCGTGAAGTCCAAGCAACAGGTCCCCGTCGACGGTTATCCCGAGGCTGTGTATGTGATCTCCCGATGGCAGCCCCGCGGCGCCGCCCCCGCCGCAGGCGGCAATCGTGGCCGCCGCTATCGCTAGGAGGATGCGGGGCAATGCCTTCAATGGCATCAGATCGGCGGCCAGCCAAGGCGAGCGAAGGCCCGCTGCAGGGGGATGAAGAAGGTTCGCCAGGCCCCGCTGATGAACAGCACCCCGATCCCTACCAGTAGTGCCCCGCCGATCTGCTCGAGCCGGCGGGCGTGCCGGCGCAGCCAGTCGACCGAGCCCCGCAGGCGCTGAAATCCCAGGCCGAGGACGACAAAGGGGATGCCGAGACCGAGGGAGTAGAGGGCGAGGAGCGCCGCCCCCCAGGGCGCGGTCTGGGTAGAGGCAGCGGTGGTCAGGATGGCGGCCAGTACTGGCCCAATGCATGGCACCCACCCGAAGGCGAAGGCCATCCCCAAAGGGAACGCCCCCCAAGGGCCTCGAGGGCGGTTCAATCTCCCGGGACGCCACTCCCGATAGAGCCACGGCATCCTGATCACGCCGATCATCCCCAGCCCCATCAAGATGATCCCCACCCCCGCCACCCGGACAATGAGGGGAATGTTGGCCAACAGCACCGAGCCGACATAGGCGAACGAGGCCCCCAGAGCGGTGAACACCACGGTGAACCCGGCCACGAACAGGAGCGACGAGCGAAGGGTCACCGCCCTCGCCTCCCGGGTGCCCAGCTCGGAGACAGGCAAGGCCGTCACATAGGAAAGGTAGGAGGGAATCAGCGGGAGACAGCAGGGCGAGGTGAACGAGATCACCCCGGCCGCCACCGCGAGGAAGGGGAGCGTCAGAGCCTCCATTCAACCGACATACTATTGAGAGTCGTAGATCAACCAGCCAATGATCGATCCCATCCCCACCGAAGTCCACCGCAGCCGCCGGATGCTTCACCTCATGGCCCTGCTCATCGTTGCTGCTCCACTGGCGTGGTGGCTGATCGCATCGGAGATATCAACCGACACGTCGGACCGGCTCGCGGCCGAGCCGGGAGGCCCGGCGCCCGATTTCACCCTGACCTTGTTCGATGGGACCAACTTCACCCTCTCTCGACACCTGTCGGGTGATGGCCGGCCGGTCGTCATGAACTTCTGGGCGTCCTGGTGCGTGCCTTGCCGTGCGGAGATGCCAACATTCGACAGCGTCGCGCTGAAGCGACCGGATGTCTTGATCCTCGGTGTCGCCGTCAAGGACACCGAGAATGCCGCTCGCGCCTTCGCCGGCGAGATCGGCGTCGGCTACCCGCTCGGTGTGGACACCGACGGCGAGATCCTCACGCTGTACCCGATCCTCGGGCTTCCCACCACCTGGTTCATCGCCTCCGACGGACGCCTCGCCGCCATCCGCGCCGGCATACTCGACCAAAACGAGCTCGAACGGCTCATCGACCAACACCTCACCGGATGACAGCCAGGGCCCTGACCTTCTATGACAAAGAGTCGTAGAATGCGTGGTTCACCGCACCGCGACAGGAGCGACAGGAGGAGAAGATGAGCAGGCTGCTGAAGATGTGCCTCAACTGGAAGGTCCTCAGCGGCGTCGCCGCCGTCGGCCTTGGAATCGGGCTGCTCGCACCCGGGCTGTTCGGTCGTTCCCTGCCGATACTCCTCGTCGCCGCCTGTCCAATCACGATGCTCGTGATGATGGCCAC
>JACCTH010000030.1 GCA_013812505.1 Acidimicrobiia bacterium
TATGAAACGTCTCCCAACACTTGACTACTGGGTATGACATTGCGACCGTTCGTGACCTGTCAGCCCCAGGCTTACACCTCCCTGGCGGAACCCGGCCCGGCGCGCCGCTTCAACTGATGCCGTGGCATCAGTTGATAAGTGCTTATCAACTGTGCCGGTCACGGGCCTCGATGGCAAGAAATACCCTGCCACGCGATCTTCTGCCAACGTTTCGAGTCGTCACGGTGGATACCGAGGTCGGAGAGACTCGGTGCAGCCTGCGCCTTGAGTCCTGAGCCGCGTTCGACGCGTTCCCCGTTGGCTTTCATGTCGCGGAGGATCTCTCCACCTTTACGCTCGGGCCGAGCTGGTGCAGGCTGCACCAGGTGCAAGGTCATCTCGCGAGATGACCTGCGTCATGACCGCGGGGGAATCCCCAGGGCGTAATTATCGCCATGTTCTTCCACGAGAGGCCCCTAGAAGCCCCGTAGAGCGATTCTTTGATCGCCTCTGGCACCGGAGCCCGGAAAAGAGGAGCCTGGCCCCAAAGAAGTGGCTTGTGCCCGGGCCGAGGCTGGATAACCGGTGACCCTTTCAGGCACCTGTCCGATTTCGGACACCTGATCGGCCACCGGCGCACTTGGAGTATCTCAAGGGTTCGTTAGCAATCAGCTTGCCGGACTGACTCCGGGCTGCTGCCGATCTTCTCGGCGATTTGCGAAGACGGAACATAGCCAGGAAGCACGGCATCCCACTAGCCGATGCGCAGATCGTCGCCGAATCATCAACTGATTTCGCGAAATCAGTTGACCTCCCTGACAGCCGCGCCGATCAGATCGGGCCCCTTGCTGAGACCGGCCACAAGTAGACGTTTGGCCGGGCGAGACTTGCCGTCGAGACCCGTTATACGATCTTGCCGTCGGTCAACTGTTTCATCTGAAACAGTTCCGATCTGCGTACCTGGCGGCGGATCCCGTGAGCGTCACAGGCCTCGAGCCGCCGAGCCTTCCGGGGGACGGATGGTTTCCCCGGTGGAGTGCTTGTCATCACTCTGTCCGAGTCGACCGGGGGGGAAGTTGGTCTACGCCAACGATATCGTCATCACTCCACTGACCCAGGACCCGGCCGGGGCGCTCAAGAAACAACACTCGCACGTGCCTATGACAGCGGATAACTTGACTACTGGCGCAGCGCGATGATGCAACAGTGACAAGGGTTTTCGCCTGTCTGCTTAGCGCTGGGGCGATCCTGGTTATGAGTCCGGCGCTCTGACCAGATTGAGCTACGGGCCCCTCGTTGGAAGCTTACGAATCTTTCTGGGAAGATTTCGAAGCCAACCAATAGGAGGATGTGAGTGGGCTCAGTGACGGATCTAGCAGGGCGCGTTTTCGAAGGGGTCCTGGGCACGTTCGACACCTGGTCGATATATGTTGGGGACAAGCTGGGCTTCTATCGGACTATGCGTGATGGTAAGCCTTACGCCGCAGCCGAACTGGCAAAATCGTCTGACGTCGACCCGCGCTATGTCCGGGAGTGGTTGGAGCAACAGGCCGTGACGGGCTTGCTGCTTTGTGACAACCCTGGTGATCCCACAGAGGCCCGGACATATCGCCTCGAACCGGCCGGCGCCGAGGTGTTCACCGACGATCGGAGCCTCAACTTCCTCGCACCATTCGTCCGCCTGGTCACGAGTGCAGGTATTCAACTCCCCGAGTTGCTTGCGGCCTATCGCAGCGGCGGTGGGGTCGGCTGGGAGCAATTCGGCGAGGACATGCGCACGGGACAGGCGGGGATGAATCGGCCGTGGTTTCTATCTGTGTTAGCCAAGGAATGGTTCCCGGCCGTGCCCGAGATTCAGGCTCGCCTCGAGGCTGGCGCCCGCATCGCCGACATCGGGTGCGGCGAAGGATGGTCATCGATCGGCTTTGCGCAGGGATATCCGAAAGTCACCGTAGACGGATACGACCTCGACCAAGCTTCGATCAACGAGGCCACGAAGCATGCTGCGGAGACGGGCTTGTCGGAGAGGGTGCGATTCGAATGCGTTGATGTCGCGACTGTGGATCGCGCCGGGACTTACGACCTGGTCACCGCTTTCGAGTGCATCCACGACCTCTCCCAGCCAGTTGCGGTGCTAGCGGCAATGAAGCGGTTGGCCAAACCCGATGGCGATGTCGTGGTGATGGATGAGAAGGTGAACGAAGAGTTCCTTGGGTCCGAGGCGGGCGACGTCGAACGGGTCATGTACGGCTTTTCCTTGTTCACCTGTCTCCCCGACGGGATGTCTCGGCAGCCGTCGGCCGCGACCGGGACAGTAATGCGTCCGAAGACTCTTAAGTCTTACGCTAAGGAAGCAGGTTTCTCAGGAATCGAAGTCCTTCCCATAGAGAACGACCTATGGCGCTTCTACCGCCTCGTGCTTTGAACAACTCGGCGCGGATCTACCGCCTACAAGGCGGGCAAATCCGCGCAGAACGGATGGGCGAGTGCTTCTGTGCGGATTCGTCAGTGCTCTACACGGAGAAATCCACGCAGAAGGACCCGGGGCTGTGACAAACTTGGCAACGACACTCGAGAAGCACGGAGGTTTCTAGTGGCGAGTAAGGACAAGGGCGGCCGGAACCAGAAGAAGGTCGCGACCAAAGATCCCAAGCAGAAGCGTCAGGAAAAGAAAGAGAAGAAGGCCAAGGACAAGTTGCGCCCCGCCTGAGCGCGTAACTCTTTTCGAGCTCCGGGGCCGCAACCCATGTTCTACGTGGGTTGCAGCCCTGGGTTCGTGAGGCCGACTAGGGGCGGCGGAAGTCGCCCGGGACCCGGGCGACAAGCACGTCGCAGGGCATCGTTTCGAGCACTCCATCGGCAACCGTGCCGAGCAGGATCATCTTCGTCGCCCCCGCCCCCCGGTTGGCGACGACGACCAGGTCGACCCCCCGTCGTCGGACAACCTCGTCGATAGACGTGGCTGGCGAGCCGTCAACGACTAGTGGCTTCACCTTGCCCGGCCAGCGCGCGACATACTCCTCCATCCGTTCCACGGCTTTCCGCAGGCGCTGACTCCGCGCCGCTTCGACTTCGACCTCGAACAGGCCGCTTTCGACCAGCGCAGTGTCCCACCGGTCGGGCAAGGAGAAGATCGCGGACAGCTCGGCCTGAGGGCACCAGCGCAGTGCGGCTTCCACCGCGGTCTCGGAGTGGACCGAGAAGTCGACTGCAGCCAGAACCTTTCGATAGGTGTTGCGGGGCTGGCGCCTCACCACTAGGACGTCGCCGCTCGACATGATCGCGACCCGCCGCGCGATGGGCCCACACCGTTCGACATCAACCGCTGAGGTCCCGACCACCACGATGGCCGCCTTCTTGGCCTCTCTCACTAGCTCCCAACCAATCGACCCCCGGATCGCCTGATAGGTGATGGGCACCGTCGCCCGCGCTCCAATCCACTTGGCCACATCAACCAAATTCCGCTGGTAATGCTCGGCGAGGATCCTTCCCAAGCCATCGTCGAGAAAAGCGTCGCTCGACGACTCGTTCACCGAGACCAGATGCAACGGCAACTCGTGCAGGTCGGCGAGCAGACGGGCACGTTCGGCGACGCGACGACCAATCGGCGACAAGTCGATGCCTGCCACCACACGATTGGTCAAGGCAGCTCCCTCCAAGGCCCTTCGACTCTAGGAGCGCGCAGTGCGCGGGCAAGACGTCGGAAATACTCCGACCGATCGACGCCGAGGGCGCCCAAGGATTTCAGATGCGGCGTGGCCCATTGAACATCGAGCAACCCCGAGGGAATCGCGCTGAGAACGCCCACCAGAGCCACCAATACCACCTTGGACGCGTCGCGTTCGCGGCTGAACATCGACTCACCGGCAAACAAGCCTTCGATCTTTACCCCATACAACCCGCCGGCAAGCGCCCCCTCAGAGTTCCAAGCCTCGATTGAATGGACCCAACCAAGCCGGCCCAGCTCCAGGTAGGCACTCCTCAGGTCTTGGGTAATCCAACCGTCGGGGCGATTGGGATCGGCGCAGCCGTCGATCACCCCCGCGAGTTCTTGATCGAATGTGACTCGAAAACGGCGAAGCGATTTACGCAGCGACTTCGAGATCACGAGGCTCTCAAGGGGGATGATCCCCCGTTCCACCGGGGACCACCAGCCCAAGCGCCCATCTTCGAGATGCATCGGGAATAGACCTTGGCGATACCCGGCGATGATCGATCCCGGCGACAGATCCCCGCCGACCGCGACTAGGTCGCCGTCGCCATAGTTGTCCGGGTGGGGGAATTCCCAGCGGGACCGCTCGGGCTCAATCGGCATTAGCCACGGTATACCCTCGGATGCGAAGCGATGACGACCCATGACGTGCTCAATCAGGTTCCGCCACTGGTCGACTACGACCTGGCGGCGGCCGATCCGCTCTTGTTACGTCTCCTCGAAGCTGAGGCCGCTTGGGCGGTGAAGGACACGGTTCGCTTCGGTCGCGAAGTGGCGAGCACCGAGGGCTATGAGCTCGGGTTCGCCGCCAATGAGAACCCGCCCCGGCTCCGCACCCATGACCAGCGCGGACATCGCGTCGACCAGGTCGAATTCCATCCCGCCTGGCACCACCTGCTGAAACGGGCGGTGGAGGCCGGTCTTCACTCGCTTCCCTGGGAACCGACCGCGCAACCCGGAAGCCATCTCGCCCGGACCGCGCTCGGCTTTCTCGCCAGCCAAGTCGAGGCCGGTCATTTCTGTCCGATCTCGATGACCTACGCCGTCGTCCCGGCGCTGCGCGAACAGCCTGACCTCGCTGCGGCCTGGGAGCCGAAAATCGTGAGCCGGGTCTACGAACCGGAATTCGCCCCCCCGCCCGAGAAAGAAGGTGTGTTGCTGGGGATGGGGATGACCGAGAAACAGGGCGGCTCCGATGTGCGAGCCGCGACCACGACTGCCCAGCCCGACGGCGATGGCTACCGGGTGACCGGCCATAAGTGGTTCACGTCGGCGCCGATGAACGACGCTTTCCTGATCCTCGCCCAGGCACCAAACGGCCTTACCTGTTTCCTGCTTCCCCGCCATGTCCCCGACGGCTCGGTCAACCAGATTCGGATCATGCGGCTCAAAGACAAGCTCGGCAACCGCTCCAACGCCTCGGCCGAGCTGGAGTTCGAAGATGCCTGGGCGGAGCGAATCGGAGAGGAGGGACGAGGGGTGGCCACCATCATCGAGATGGTCAACGGGACCCGGCTCGACTGCGTCAGCGGCTCGGCCGCCCTGATGCGACAGGCGGTCAGCCAGGCCATCCACCATTGCCGCCACCGAAAAGCTTTCGGATCGGCGCTGATCGACAAGCCCGCCATGATCAATGTGCTGGCCGACCTCGAGATCGAAACGGAAGCTGCGGTCGTGCTGATGGCTCGGCTAGCAATGAGCTTCGACCGCGCCGATGATCCTCACGAGCAGTCGCTGCGAAGGATCCTCACCCCAATTGCCAAGTTTCTCGTGACCAAACGCTGCACCGAAGTAGTCCACGAGTCCCTCGAATGCCTGGGTGGGAACGGGTTCGTCGAGGAGTCGATCTTGCCACGGCTCCTGCGCGAATCGCCGTTGAACGCGATTTGGGAAGGTTCTGGCAACGTCATCGCTCTCGACGTGCTGCGGGCCGCGCGCAGCCATCCCGAGTCGGTCGAGGCGCTCCGATCCGAGTTGGCACGCGGCCCGAGCAGTGGCGTTCGAGAAGTAGACAGGCTCGTCGCCGCCACGGATGGAGAAGCTCGACAGGTCACTGACCAGCTCGCGATCCACCTCCAGGCCGGACTCTTGTCCGAGTTCGCATCCGACGAAGTGGCAACGATCTTCATATCGACTCGGATACTCGACGTCAGAGGCAATCGCCTTTACGGGACGCTCCCCTACAGCACTGCCCTTGCTTCGATCGTGGAGCGAGCGATCCCGGCATGAGAAAACCGACGGTGGTGGTGATCGGCGGCGGGATCGCCGGAGTGGGAGCAGCGTACGCCCTCGCCAATGCCGGTTGCCCGGTGACTCTGGTCGAGGCGGAATCGTCGCTGGCCTATCACACCACCGGTCGCTCGGCTGCGATCTATTTCGAGAACTACGGGGCAGCGGCCATCCGCGGTCTCACCACCGCTAGCCGCTCTTTTTTTGACGAGCCCCCAGCGGGGTTGATCGATCATCCGCTACTCGAAGGTCGAGGCGCGTTGTGGATCGGCACGCCCGCGAAGGAAGCCAGCCTCCGTTCCCATCTGGCCGACTCGGAGATGACCAAGCACCCGGGACGCTGGCTTGGCCCGCTCCAGGCGGCCGCGATGGTGCCGGTGCTGCGTCCCGAATATCTGCTCGGAGCGGTTCTGGAACCGGAGGCGCTGGACCTCGACGTGGCCGGCTTGCACCAGGCTTTCGTGCGTGGGCTGCGGGCGGCCGGCGGTGAGATTCGAAACTCGACACGAGTTGATCACCTCGAGCGGAGCGCCAACACCTGGTCGATCACCGCCGGAGCTGACGAGCTGGCGGCGGACGTCATTGTCAATGCGGCCGGGGCCTGGGGAGACGTGGTTGCGGTGATGGCTGGCGCCACTCCGATTGGGCTCGAGCCGATGCGCCGGACCGCGTTCATGGTCCCGGGCAATCTCGCCTACCGCAGCTGGCCGCTGGTTGGCGACACCGACAATGACTTCTACTTCCGGCCCGATGGATCGCAGGTGCTCTGCTCGCTCGCCGAGGAGAAGGTTTCCGAACCTGAGGATGCGCGGCCCGACGAGTTGGACATTGCCCTCGCCATCGATCGCATCAACATCGCCACCACGCTCGGGATCCGCGCCGTCCGTTCCTCTTGGACCGGGCTCCGCACCTTCGCGCCCGATCGGGCGATGGTCATCGGTTGGGATCCGAAAGTCGCAGGTTTCTTCTGGCTCGTTGGGCAGGGGGGTACCGGAATCCAGACCGCCCCCGCAGCCGGGCGCCTGACGGCCGACCTCATCACCACCGGCCAGGTGAGCTCCGAGCTCGCCGAGCAAGGTGTGGATGTTGCCGGGCTCAGTCCCGACCGATTTACCTGAGTTCCTGACGTTGCCAGATATCGACCAACCGGTCAAGCGGCAACGCATTAGCGGTCCGACCCTTGTAACCGGTCATGGTCTCGGCCGCGCAGAGGGCGTTCCAAATCGCCTCCTCGGTTGCTTCGATCGTCGCCTCGAACAACCGATCCATGTGATCGGGAGGAAGCGCGTGGATCGCGTACGGGCCTTTGTGACCGGCGGGGAAATGATTCCCGGTGGCAAAGGCCAAGAAGATGTCGCCGGAGCCGTTGTGACCGTTCCCGCCGACCCGTCCCAGCCCGACTGTTGCGCGCTTCGCCAACCGATGGCACTGGTCGGAAAGGAGAGGAGCATCGGTGGCGATGACGATGATGATCGAACCGTCGCTGCGCGTGTCCGGCCAGGGCGCGGGAACCTCGTCATAGGGCAGCATCCGACCGACCGGAATCCCGTCCAGACGCAGGTCGTGGCGCGACCCGTAGTTGGCCTGGACGAGAACGCCGACGGTATAGGTGTGCATGGCCAGATCGACCACCCGTGATGACGTGCCGATGCCGCCCTTGAACTCGTGACAGATCATCCCCGTCCCGCCGCCGACGGCGCCTTCTGAAACTTGGTCGTAGGAGATCTCGGTTAGGGCCGCCAACACGTGCGCGCGTTCGAGGGCGAAGGCGTCGATGTCCGACAGCCAACCGTCGTAGGTCTCAGCCACCACCGGCAGCAAGAAGCCGTCGATCACTCCGCGATCGACGGCGTACTTGACCATCGTGTCCCTGACCAGACCGACCTGGTGGGTGTTGGTGATCCCGATCGAGGAGCCGAGCAGCCCCGACTCCTCGATCCAAGGAAGTCCCGTCATCTCACCGTTGCCGCTAAAGGAAAACCAACTGCAGGCGGCGTAGTCGGTCCAGATGTCGTCACGGCGTGGGACCACCGTCGTCACTCCGGTGCGGACCACTCGCGGCTCGTCAGTGATGAGAGTGCTGTGCCCGACGCCGATGTCGGCGACGTCGGTGATGGCATTCAGCGGGCCCGGAGGGAGCCGGCCGAGGTTGATCCCCAGGTCGCGGAGCCGGCTCACTTGTCGTCGTTCCAGGCGGGGTCTTCCTCCCATGCCTGGTTGCGCTTTTCCACCGTTTCGAGGGCATTGGCTGCCTCTTCGCGAGTGGGATAAGGCCCGAGCCTCACCTCGCTTCGGCAGCCGTCGACCGGTTCGACAGTTTGGTGATCCAAGCAATAGAACCATTGCTGATCGGACGGTTCGAGCTCGCCGGAAATGTCGTTAGGTGCCACCTACCCCATCGTAGAAGCTAGGTTTATGGAAGCCTGGATGGGCATCAGAAGGAGAAACAGACATGACCGACCCGAGAGACCCCGGAGTCCAAAGGGAGCCCGAAGTCCACAGAGAACGAGAGGTCATCGTCACCAACAGCGGCGGTGGTGGCAGCAGCGCGGGGATGATCCTGGCCGCCGTCATTTTGGTGCTCGGTGTGATCTTCGCGATTTGGTATTTCAACAACAGCGGCGCCGGCGACTCGATCCCAAGCGAGATCGACGTCAACGTCAGCACGGCGACAACGAACTAGAGAAACCCGCGAACCCTGGGTTCGCGGGTTACGCGCCGTCGTCCACCGAAAAAGGACACTGGACCCCAGCTTCGGGGCCGGCTTGGGCGAACTGGCCGTAGAAACCCTCGATGGCAGCCAGGTCGACCGTGTCCATGGTCATCAGCTTCGTCCAGGCAGTGACCGCGATCATTGAGTCCATTCCCTCGCGGGGAGCGACGATCACGTGCGATGGGGCATCGCGGCCGAACTCCTCGAGCTGATCTCGTTGTTCGTCGCCGATCGCCGGGTCGTATTGGACTATCACCACCCCATGTTCGAGGTCGTGACCCTGGACGATGTCAGATACCGGCGAGCGGTAAATCCCGCACGGGGCTGGGGTTGGCGAATGTGGTCCACTCGTGGGCGGGTTGGAGTTGTACTCCGGGGCTGGTTCGTTGGCTACAAGGTGTGCCTGGCCCAGATCGGGGAAGGTTTGAACGTTGGCGAGCGCCGGCGGCGGGGGGCGGGTTGCAAAGAAGACAATCGCGCCGATCAGGACAGCGGCGATGACCAATCCAGTGATGATTCGGCGATTGCGCAGCCGGCGCTCCGCCGCCACCCGGCGGGCAGCGGCCTCCTCAGCGGCACGTTCACTTGGTCTGCGGGCTCCCGTCCGGGCCATAAGCGATCAAAGGTACTTTCAACGGTATGAACCCTCCATGGTACGGCCCGACCACTCGTTAGGTCACGACGCCTTGCCGAGGTTGGCGACTCCCCTTCTCTGCATGTCGCCCCAGCCGTGCGTCGAGCCACCCCCGATGAGCGCTCTGACCCGCCACCAAACGGTCTGTTGACGCAGACCGAAGTTCTCCACAAAGACAATCAGCACCAGACGGAGCGCGGCCAAGGGCCGATTGAAATACCCGTACCGCTCGTCGAGCAACAACGCGATCAGCGAGGTGAACGCACCTGCCAAGAAGGCGAGCGCCAACATCAACAGCGCATTCTCCCAAGCGACCGCGCCGAGAATGATCGCGATCGGGACGATGAGATAGCCCGCCATCTCAATGATTGGCGCCAAGTACTCGAAAAGCACCATCGTCGGCCAGCTGATCATGCCCACCGCGCCGTGGTGGGGGTTGAAGAACGAGCTGCGGAAGTCATGCGCCGCGGTCATCAACCCTCGGTGCCAGCGGATGCGCTGTCGGCGAAGGACTTGGCGCGTCGAGGGAACTTCGGTCCACACCAGAGCGGACGGCGCATACACCATCCGATAGGGCTCGCCGCGGGAGCGGTAGTAGCGGTGGATCCGCATCGTGAGATCCATGTCCTCGCCCATGTGGCCTGAGGTGAGACCGCCAACATTGACCACGGCTTCGCGAAGATAGATCCCGAAGGCTCCCGACACCAGGGGAAGGCCATTGAAGCTCGCCCAAGCCGGCCGGGCGGCGACGAAGGAACGCACATACTCGAGCAGCTGCCAGCGCTCGATGAACGATTCGGGAACGTTGGCTTCGACGATGTGCCCGAACTTGACGACGCAGCCGTTGAGCGGGCGAATATTTCCTCCCACCGCCACAGTCCGGTCGCGATCCTCGACGACGTGGCGCATCGCATTGACGAGGGCCTTGCCGTCGATCAACACGTCGGCGTCGGTCAACATCACATACGGAAAGCGGGCGACGTTGATTCCCGCGTTGAGGGCATCGGCGCGACCGCCATTCAGCTTGTCGACCACCGTGATCGACACCGGACGGGTGGAGTGATAGACCTGGCCGACTTGGGCGGTCGGGATGTTGGCTCGAAACGGGAGCGGCACCGGCACCAGGTTGAAAGTGTCGATCAGCTTCTGCAGCGTGCCATCATTCGATCCGTCGTTGACAACCACGATCTCGAACCGGGGATAGCTGATCATCGCAACCGAGCGGACCGACTCGACCACGCCCACCTCTTCGTTGTAGGCGGGTAGCACGATCGAGACTGGCGGGCTCACATCGCTCACCAGCATGTCGTCGATGCGGCCAAATCGTTCCAGCATCCGCTCCTTGTCAAGCGCAAAGGCAGAAATCAACGCGAGGGTCAGGAGGTAGAGCTGCATCAGGACGAAATAGCCGAGCACCCCAACCGAGGCGACCGCGATGATGCGGTGGATCATTGAGTTTCCACTGAAAGCCGCGGACTCACTCCTGCGGGCAAGAGCCGAAGCTCGGCCAACTGGTTGCGGGCGGCGTCGGCCGCGAAGTGGTCCTCAGACTCCAGAGCCTTGGTAAGCTCGACCACCCCGCCGGGGAGCTCGCCCAGAGTCTCGGCCGCGTTCTGTCGCACCCACCATTGCGAGTCTGACAGGAGACCGGACACGATCGGGGCCACTGAACCATCTGCGAGATAGGCGAGCGCACGAACGGATCGCGCTCGCACTTCCCACGACTCGTTCCGAAGGGCTCTCAGCAATGCAAACCGAGACGAATCCGAGCCAATCCGCCCTAGCGCCGAAGCAGCGGCAATCCGCCATTCCCTGCGATCGCTCTCGAGGAGCTCGAGCAATGTCATCTCCGCGTCGAGATCACCTATGAGTCCCAGAGTGCGGGCCGCCTCGGCCACCGCCTGTTCAGTTGAATTCGGGGACTGCCAGGCGAGATCGATCCACCGACAGATCGGATACACCGCTTCCCGACCAAACAGGGGAAGCGAATCGGCCAGCTTCGCCACCTCCCAAGCACGGACCCGCACACAGAGGTCGAGGATCAAGGGAACCGAGGCCACGTCGCCCAAACGGCCCAATCCATGTGCCGCGTGGAACCGGACGAATTCGTTCCGATCCGTAAGCAAGCTCCGCAGGTGTGGAATCTCTTGCTGCGAAGCGAGCTCGACATAGGAGCCGATCGCCCGCAAGCGGATGGCGTTGAGCCATGGCGGTTGAATACATCTCCGGAGGCTCGGTAGGACCTTCGATCGTTTGATCAACTCGTCGACGAATTCGCCATCTTCGCCGCTCAACAACCGCCTGTAGTCGATGATCGCCTGGTGGAAAAGGCGGTCGCGAGCCCATTGCCGCGGCATGTGACTGGGGAGGAGCTTGGTGGCAATCATCTCGCCCAAAGCGGCGATATAGATGGCGCTCCGCACTCCGCGGCCAACCAGGATGATGCGATGGGCGAGCTTCACCGCGACCAACGTCAGCGCCGCAATTAAGGTCGCCGTGGCCATTAGCAAGGTGATTACAGGGAGAAGCCCGTCCACCAAAGAAGAATCGGCGCTGAAAACGCGCCGATTAACTCCTATTTGAACCGCAGACGGCCGTTGATTCGTGCCGTCAATTCAGCCATATTGACCGGCTTGCGCACATAGTCGGCGGCGCCCATTTCGAACGAATGCACCACCGTGTCGACGTCGTCGATGGCGGTGAGGAGGAAAACCGGGAACTCGATCCCCTGTCTTTGCCAGGCAGCAATCACCTCGGTGCCAAGCATCCCCGGCATAAGTTGATCGAAGGACGGCAAGGTCAATCTCGCGGTTCAAGCCCGCTTCGAAGGCCGCTGGCCCGTCGCCGACATCGACGACCTCATGCCCGGCCGCTTGCAGATGCCGGACGAGCAACACGCGGACCGGAGCTGCATCGTCGGCAACCAAAATCCGAGCCATTTTTCATGAGAGTACGCAGCCGCGAGACCTTCAAGGGGTTTTTCGGGCGTAGCTGCCAGCGCTGGAACCAGATAGCCATCTCACGGCGTCCCAATAGTCATGAGAGTGGTTGCCAAGTTGATGGCGGTAGGGCTTATCTTGATCTCCTGTGGAGACCCGGTTTTGACCGATGCAACCGAGCCGTCGGAGCCGGCGAGCACCACCTCGGGGACCAGGCCGGCCTTTGAGACGATGCCGCCCCTCACGACACTCGGGGGTGTTCCCGGGGACCTGCCCGCAAGCCACTGGGAGGCAATCCTCGCCGACCTCTCCTCGCGCGAGGTCGCGACGAATGGCGTTGCGTTGATCGAAGCGCTCGAGGTCACCTGGAACGACGGCGCATTGGGTTGTCCCCAGCCCGGGGTTGCCTATACCCAGGCCCTCGTCGATGGGATGAAGGTGACCGTTGAGGCCGACGGTACGCGATACACGTATCACTTCGGCGCCAACGGTCCCCCGATCCTTTGTGTTAAAGGCCGCCCTGCCTAGGTGGTGGCGTCCCGCAACGCTCGGACGTCATCATGCGCAGCTTGCACGACCGCGAACTGGCGCTCGATCACGTTGCGCAGATCGATCGAGATGTCAGTCTCGTCTAGAGCCTTTTCGTACTCCGAAACGGCATGGTCTTCACCTTGCTCGGCAACGTCGAGCACACCTTCGGCATCGGACCCGGTCAGCGCATCTTTGATCGCCATCCATCCGCGATGGAGGGCGGCACCTGCCGAACCGGACTCGGTCAGGGAGTCGTCGTCAGACCCCGCCATATTTCTGAGCTCGGATGCGAACTCACCTCGCTGCTCCGAGTAATCGCGGAACTTCGCTACGAGATCCATGCGGTTTGACTCGGCGAGCTTGTCCGCGGCCTCGGCGAAACCTTTCTTCCCATCCTCGAGCACCTCAATGAGGTTCTTACGAACCTGTTCGTCAGTTGACATAGGCCCCTTCCTTTCTTGACCTGAGCGACAACGCTGTGTTGCGACGCTGGTCTGAGATCCCAGATACCCCGCTTCGGTGGCACCGAAACGGTCGATGTGCCACGAGGACAGCAGGGACCGGACGAACGCTCGTAATGTGGCGAGGTTCAAACTTGGAGGAAGCCTTGACGGATCCGCGAAACGATGACAAGAAGGACGGAAGCAATTGGGTTGGTGGCTCGGTTCTCGGCGTGGGGATCGGAGCGGGAGTTGGCGCCATCGTCGGAAACCTCGGCAACGGGATCTGGATCGGCGCCGTGATCGGAGTCGGGCTCGGCTTGCTGATGATGCAGCTTCGCCGCTAGTCGGGTGCTCGAGCAAGGCATCAGATCTCCATACCAAGGAACCTATGGATAGTGCCGACATCGCAGTGTTGATTCTCCGAGCCTGGATCGGAGGGGTGATGTTTGCCCACGGTTTCAACCATGGCCGCAATCTCAAAGGCACCGCTTCTTACTTCGAGTCGAAGGGCTTTAGCCGCTCGGATCTGCTCGCCCCAGCGTCGACCTACGGCGAGATCGCGATCGGGATCGGCCTCGTCCTTGGCCTTTTGACGCCCGTTGCCGCTGCCGGGCTGATCACGACCATGACCGTGGCGTACGGCTCGGTGCATCGCTTTGCCGGCTTCTTCGTTTTCAAACGGCCCGACGAGGGTTGGGAATACGTTGCGACATTGGCGGTGGCGGCGCTCGTCCTCGCGACGTTGGGTCCGGGGCGGATCTCGCTCGACGCGGTCATTGGTCTCGATCTTCGTAGCTGGACCGGCTTCCTGATCGCCCTGGCCGGAGTGGCGGCGGGGGTCGCCCAGTTGGCGCTCCTCTGGCGCAAGCCCTCGGCGCCTACCGTGGAATAGCGCAGGCGAAGGTCTCGTTTCCCCATAACCGAAGGAGGATTGTTTGACGGATTGGAATCAGAACACAATCGAGGAGTTCCGCGCCAACGAGGGCAAGGTGGGCGGTTACTTCGAGGGACGCCCCATCCTGCTGCTCCATCACAAGGGAGCCCAGTCGGGAGTCGAGCGTGTGAACCCGGTGATGTACGAGACGCTCGATAACGGTTTTGCGGTTTTCGCCTCGAAGGCCGGGGCGGACACCAACCCGGACTGGTATCACAACCTCAAGGCCAACCCCGAGACGACGGTTGAAGTCGGTAGTGAAACCATACCGGTCAAGGCCCGAATCGCAGATCCCCAGGAGCGCGAGCCGATTTAGAGCAGATGGAAGCAGGCCAATCCCAACTTCGCCGAGTACGAGACGAAGACTTCGCGAGAAATCCCGGTCGTCATCCTCGATCGCCGCTAGTTCGGGGCGCCGCCGTTGATCCCTCGAGTGCTCGGAAGGCGGGATTGAAGAATCCGAATCCGGTCACACCCAAGTAGAGGGGCCATTGCAATAAGGTCACCAATCACCCCGAAGAAAGATCAGAAGGACGGCGGCATCAAGCTGACGACTTAGCGCCCACGGTTTTCCCCCCTGATCGACCATCGTTACTAAGTCCACCACCCGACCATACCCCTTGCCTCAGTGGCTCTACAGAATCCGCGACCGTCCCTAATTCCGTAACTGAGGACTCAATCGGCGTCGAAGGCTGGGAGCGATCGCTTGTTCTCAACGCAGTCACCACGGCTCGTCAATCGGCGTGGAGCAGTTCCAGTACGGGCGCCATCGCTTCGAAGGCCTCAATCGTGCCCGGGCCCAGCATGATGTCGACTTGAGTGAAGCCCGCTTCGCGGAACGAGCGCAGGCCCTCCGCGATCTCTTCCGGCGGACCGGATATCACTGACTCCCGCCTTTCCGACGGCTGGAGCGGGTTCACCGATATCCCAGCAGCGCGACCGATGGTCCATGGGTCGCGGCCGAGCTCCTCGCAGATCGCGTTGAGCGTCGCCAGCCGTGGCGCCAGCTCGTCAACGTGGGCGCGCTCTTCCGCGTATCCGCTCCAGGTGTCCGCGTGGAGCGCGGCATGCCGTTGGCCCTTCGGCCCGTTACCACCGATGAGGAGCGGGATCGCATTCGGGCGCGGCCCCACTGGCAGCTGCGGCAGGTCACGGGCAGCGTAGAACTGGCCTTCAAAGTCAGCGTGCCCGGTGCGCATTAGTGGGATGATGACTTGGAGCGCCTCCTCGAACCGGGCGAAGATCCGGTCCTCCGGGAGACCGAAAGCCTTGGCTTGCCCCGGCCACTCGTGGCCGGCACCCAAACCGAACACGAAGCGCCCGCCGCTGATCTCGTCGAGGGTTTCGGCTGTTTTGGCGATGATGCCGGGGTTGCGGTGTAGCGCGGACAGCACCCAAGTGCCGACCTTGACCCGGGAGGTCGTCGCCCCCACTGCGCCGGCCATGGAGACCATCCCACATGCCCGAGGCGCCGCGCCCTCAACTCGCCACAGGAGCTCGTCCGGCGTCCAGAGCGTGTCGAACCCCATCGTCTCAGCCAGCAAGGCCATCTCGCGGATATCGGTCCAGCGCGGCGTAACCCGCTCGGGTCCGAACTGAACGATGGGCAACACAACGCCAATCTCGAACGGGCGCAACGATCTCTCCTCCGGAACAGGAGTCACCATTCTTTAGGCAATTCTGGTCGCTATGAAACCACCGGAACCGAGGGTTCGCAATGCGACTAGGTTCGCCCGCGGTTGGCCCTGGCCGCGCATCGAGCGCCACTGGTCCCACGGCTCGGGCCGTGGGACCAGTCGGACAACCCCCCGGTTGCTCAGAACGATTAGTGCCCGGATGCGGCGGATGGTCACTTCAATTGCGAAACGCCACCGAGGGCGTTCGCGAAAAATCCAGTGACCTGTCGAGCTAGCCGGGCACAAGAATCCACATGGAGGTTGTTATCCGAAAGCGGCTGACTGGCTCGGAGAAAGAGGTGAGATTCGCCGAGGTCTACCGTCTCTATGGCAAGCACATTCGCGCCTACTGCACCCGCCGCACCGACCATTCGGACGTTGCCGACGCGGTCGCCGAAACCTTTCTGGTGGCGTGGAGGGACGCGGCAAGAGAGCTGTTTGCTCTGATGGCACCTTTGGCGACATAGCCTTGACCGACCTTCCAATAGTCCTCGACCATGACCGCGCGGTCGGGTGGGACTACACAAACCAGGGATGCGAGGAGAGCTCCAGTGGCACCGACGGCACCGTCGTCATCTGCCCCTATCTCTTCGAGAACGATTGGATGCGGGCCCTCGACCTCGAGCCGGTGCCGGGGAGTCACGAGATCCTGGTCACCCAGGGGCAAATCCAATTCGTGCGTGAGATCGACATCGTCAGCCCCCAAAGCAACGGAATCGGCGTGGCGTATCGTGCGTTCCGAACCTGGGTCAACGCGAACCATCCTGATGACATTGCAACGATGTTCGGCTCGGGCGATCAGATCCTTCGCAACCCGGGTTCGATCCCACTCTACGAGCAGTGCACCGACGAGTTCGTGGCGGCATCCACTTCGTCGACATCCCCATGATCCGGACCACACATGGGGACGGGACCAGCTTTGAGGTATTCGCGCTGATCGACTGGGTTGTGAGGTTTTCCTCGGCTGATCCATCGTGGCCAAGAATCCCGTCATACGTTCGGGCAATCGCTTGCCTTTATCGGATGTGAGTACCCGCGGGGGCCGGATTGCTGCCTGACAAGACGAGAGTTGATGGGTTTACTGATTTCGTTTTAGCGAACGAACGGAGGCTGCGCCACGCGCTTACCGCTGCCCTCGGGTACGACCTCGGCAAAGACGCCGCAGCAGAAGCGCTGGCTTACGGATGGGAGCATTGGGAGCGGGTGGGAGCGATGGAGAATCCGATCGGCTACCTGTTCGTTGTTGGACGCGCCCGCGGTCGGAGGATGGGTCGGTTGATTCGGGTTGCGTATCCGGCAGTACCCGAGGAGAAGACTCCCTGGTGTGAAGCCTTCCCGCTGCGCTCGCCGGCTTACCAGAGAAGCAGCGGATAGTGGTGCTACTTGTGTATGGCTATGACTGGCGTCTAAGCGAAGTCGCGGAAACTCTCGGCGTGTCCAAGAGCACAGTCCAAACCCACGCCGATCGGGCCATGCGCAACCCTGGCCGGGCGCGAACCGCGCTCAATAGCGCGGCAACCAATCGAGTGAATGCTCGGTTGGCACGCGTTCTTATCAGGTCGTGACGATCAGCTTGCCGTGTTTGCCCGGACTGAACGCCTCCAGAGCAGCGCCCATCTGATCCAGCGAGTGCACGTTCTGGATCGGGACACGCAGCTCACCGGACGTCGCCATGGCGCCAAGACGCTGCAGTTTCTCGACGGTCGCGACCGCGTTGACGTTGGTGGCGTGGACGTCGCGTCCGGCGAAATATTCCACATCGGCGACACCGAGAAGCGACGCCACCCGGCCGCCCGGGCTCACGACGACACAGATATCGGTGAGGGCATCGCCCTGGCTGGCCACATCGATCAATGTCGTGATCCCATCGGGGTAGAGACCACGGACGGCCTCGACGACATTTCCGCCGGTGTGGGCGACAACATGAGTGGCGCCTAGGTCACGGACGAAAACGTCGTCAGCGGGGGCGGCGGTAGCGATCAGGGTTGCCCCTTCACGAAGACGAACGGCTCGGCAGTTGACCCTGATGTTGTATCACAGAGATTCGACCGCCTCGTCGCTCGAGTACTACCGCTTCAACAAGCGGACGCAGTCGAACGTCTCGCTGCGAAGCTCCTTCCGCCAGGATGACCTCGTTACCGCTGACGCAGATGTAACCGGAGTCGCCCGTGATGGTTGCATGGGCACTTTGGAGCCTCGTCCGCGAGCGGAAGCGGGTAACAAGCGTCAATTTCGGAGCACCGACATTCGCTTAAGCGGAGCCCGGCCATACTGATTGTCATTGTCAAGTCTCGGTACCCGGGCGACATTTTGGCTTCGGCTCGTACACGACACTTCCCCGGGGGTTAGGAGGCAGCGTTGATCCGCTTGGCCTTGCCTCCAGGGTTGGCGAAGGCTCCGTTGGTTAACCCCATTAATCACCTCTTCGCTCCGGGGGCGAGAGTCGAACTCGCAACCTACGGATTAACAGATGGCTTGGAAGCGTCGGATGACCATGAAGAATCACCGGAGAGCCAGTCGTAAGAACGGTTTTCGATCGCGTTGATTCCGGTCAACTCGCGCCAGTGCTCGTCCTCTGACGGACAAAATACGGACAAGAGTTCTCGTATCCGAGGAGCGTTGGAGATAGCCGTTCTCCGCGATCTCAAGATGCGCGGAGGTCTTCTGACCCGTCGGTAACCTCAAACGCCGATGGCCACGACCGTGTACATCGACGGGTTCAACCTTTACTACGGCGCTCTGCGTGGCACGCCCTACAAGTGGCTCGATCTTGAATCGCTATGCCGCCGGCTGCTTCCCAAGGACGAGATCACCAGGATCCGCTATTTCACGGCCCGGATAACCGCCCGTCCTCAGGATCCCCAACAAGCCCAGCGGCAGGAAACCTATTTCAGGGCATTGCGCACTCTCCCACTGGTATCGATCCACTACGGCCACTTCCTAACCAGAGCTGTGCGCATGCCGCTCACCGAGCCGGGTCGTTACGGTCAAAGGACGGCTGAGGTTCTCAGGACCGATGAGAAGGGCTCCGATGTCAACCTGGCATCACATCTTCTTCTCGATGGTTTCCAGGGCGCCTGCAATACGGCCGTTGTTGTCACCAACGACTCTGACCTCCGTGTGCCGATTCGGATCGCCGAGCAAGAGCTCGGCCTCACGGTCGGAGTCATCAATCCGCACCTCCCGGAGTTCAGGTCCCGCGCGCTTCGGGGGACCTTTTTCAAGCAGCTCCGCACCTCTGCTTTGGCGAGCAGCCAGCTGCCAGAGGTACTCGTCGATACACACGGGGAGATTCGAAAGCCCACAGGGTGGTAACAAACGCAGAGACCCGCCCCAAAGGCGGGTCTCGCACCCAACCACCAAAGCAGCTGGGGGGATATGCCGACATCATACCCAACTCGGACGGAGAGTCCACCTTCTCGGGTCCGGTCATCAAAAACGCTGACCTAGCCAACCACGACGAGCGAGGTTCTCCTACACGACAACAAGCGAGTCGGCTGACAAGGAGATGAATGACGTCAGTCTTCACTCAACCTGTAAGGACCCAAACCAGGACCCTGCAATGGTGGTGACTATTGCCACAACAGCCACGGCGGTTACGAGGATCGAGCGATACTCGGCCAAGAAGTTGGGGATCACCTCGGACTCGCTCCTGGCCAAGCGAAATGCTTCACGCAATCGGCGACGACTGTTGATTTTGGTAAACGAGCTCGTCAGAAAAGACCAACGCCGAAATGGTCGAAGCCCCGCCCGCTTTGCGACCCGCCTGGCCCGCGCGTGATTGACGGTTACGCCAATACCAAAGGCGCCCCAGGAAATTAACGAAGGAACCAAGGAGAAATCCGTCGCGAACAAGGTGCCAATGCCGCTAAGCCAGCCGATTGCCATCAGTCCGCAGCTGAGAAGCTGCGCCACCGCCTCTGCTCCGTCCTTCACGCCAAACGGATCATCAACCACCGCGAAACCCTATGTGCGGCGGGGCGTCGAGACCTGGGCCAAGGCTACGCGAGAACTACTCGCCGCATCAAAGAGCGAGCAGGATCCGCAGTCGATGACCGCCTCCATTGATCAGGCCTACACGTCGGCCGTCGCCGCGCTCGACGAGCAACGGTCTTTCATGAAGCGACTCATCAGCGCCACCCAATCAAACTGACGCTGGTCGCGACCATCGCGTGACCGAGCGTCGCCCCTGGCAGGCTCAGCGAGCCGCGTTGGGCGCGATTATTCGTGCCCAACGCGAGTTCGCGGACCTGTCGTTACGACAGCTGGCCGAATCGGCCGACGTTTCCAACGCCTATCTCAGCCAGGTCGAGCGGGGAATTCACGAACCGTCGGTACGGGTGCTGCAAAGCATCGCCGAGGCGTTGGGACTGTCGATGCAGGCCTTCCTCCGTCAAGCCGGAATCATCGAAGGAGAAGACGCCCCGGCCGGAGTGGAGACAGCGATTAGCGTTGACCCTGACCTCAGCGACTCCCAGAAGAAAGCCCTCATTGCGGTCTATCGAACCTACCTGGTAGAGGCGCGGAACGCCTGAGCTGGAAGGCGAACCA
This sequence comes from Acidimicrobiia bacterium, assembly GCA_013812505.1. Classification (GTDB taxonomy): domain Bacteria; phylum Actinomycetota; class Acidimicrobiia; order Spongiisociales; family ZC4RG35; genus JACCTH01. Next base: position 20,342 of record JACCTH010000030.1, read on the forward strand.
ATCGGGACCAAGGGAGATAGAGCGTTGCTCAACTCGGATCGCTTCGCCGAAATCACGGCCATGGCTACAAGAAGGCCGTCCAGGAGTTTTCTCGCCTAGGTCCTGCAAGAGGGCCAGGGAGCGCGCATCACGGAATCCATCTCCGCCGACACCGTACCTTTCCACTCCAATTGGCCCAGGGCGCCCAGCTGTATCCAGATGAGTCAAGAAGTTTTCTGGAGGGTCTCCCCTCCCTCAGGTCGGGAGCCGGCCGCTGACTCGTCCTTGTGGAGACATTGACGATCTCTCGGGCGGATCGCCCCAGTCGCTGGCCAGTGCCCGTCGGAGTTGGTCGACCGGCCGGTCGCCGATTCGGGTCCGTAGCTCGGTCTCGACCTGGCTGAAGGTCTCTAGCGCCAGACGGACACTCTTTCGGCCCCGAGCGGTAGGACGTACGAGCCTTGACCGGCGACTGTCCGGGTCGGGCACAACCTCAACTAAGCCTTGTCGTTCGAGTCCTTGTACAAGTTCGTTGATCGCCTGCCGGCTCACACCCAGTCGGCGCGCCAAGTGAGCTTGACGGATGCCATCGAAGGGGAGATCGGCGAACAGAAGCGACTGGGCGGAGGTGACCTTTAGCCCCATCCGGTCGTTCAGCGCCATGAGGAGCGCCTGGTCGAACCACCGGAACCGGTCCAGGAGCAGACGGGCCAGGTTCATTGATTTGGACATATCAACAGCCTAGGGGGAATACCGTCAGGTAGCTTGACGTTATTAAAACGTCAGGTATCCTGACGCTTCCGAGGAGAGAAGAGGAGTAGTCATGGCCACCACGGTCACCGACACCGCACGGATCACGATCGACGCGCCCTTCGAGCAGGTCACGTCCGACCTCGCCGACCCGATCACCCACCCGGAGTGGGCCACCGAGTTCTTCTCGGGACAGGCGCGGACGACAAGCGAACAGGAAGTGTTGGCAAATGTGCCCCGGATGGGAGGCGAGGTGCATATGAAAGTCGACGGCGACCCCACCACCGGGCGAATCGACATCTACCTGGCACCCCTTGGGGTGCCCTTCGGTCCGCCCCTGCCAGTCAGGGTGCTCCCCAACGGCGACGGGGTCGACGTGCTGTTCACCTTGGCCCGAGCACCCGGTCTCACCGATACCGAGTGGGAGGCGGGTCTGGCCTCGATGCAGCGAGAGCTCGAAAACCTAAAGCGGCGTCACGAGCAATAAGTAGGTCTCGCGTCACGCCGACGCAAACGCGTTAACGCCCGTCAGTTCGGCCGACACGGTCCAGAGGCGGGCAGCAGTGCCGGGGTCGATCGCGTGCGCGTCGACGCCCTCGGTGCGCGCGGTCGGCGACCCGACCACCGTCGGCTCCGCCACGTCGCAGTTCTCGCAGTACACCCCACCCTTACCCGTCAGCGCCGTTGTGGTGGCTGCCCAGGTCGAGGTCGATGCGCCCTGCTGGAGCGTCTTGAAGCGCTGGTTGAGGTTCCCCTCCTCATCCATCCACCCCATGGCGATCATCTCCTCTCGTGCGAGGTGGCGCTGAAGCGGAGTGAAGATGCCGCCAGGGTGAACGGCGAAAGCGCGTACCCCGGCGTCCTGGCCCAGCGAGTCGAGGTGCACCGCGAACAGGCTGTTGGCCGTCTTGGCCTGTCCGTAAGCCTGCCACTTGTCGTAACCGTCCTCGAACTGCAGGTCGTCAAAACGGATCGGTGAGAGCTTGTGAGCGGTGGAAGACAACACCACGACACGCCCGCCGCCGGCGACCAAGCTCGGCCAGAGGGAGGTTCGACAGCGCGAAGTGGCCGAGGTGGTTAATAGCAAACTGCGCCTCCCAGCCGGGCCCGACGCGGGTTTCAGGGCAGGCCATGATCGCTGCATTGTTGATGAGGATGTCCACCCTGCGCCCGGTATCGAGGAACCGCCGGGCGAAAGCGTGGATGCTGTCGAGGTTTCCGAGATCAAGATCGTCGACCTCTACGCGGTCGAGCCCGTGAAGGGCCTCCTTGGCATGGGGCGGCGTCGCGCCGGCACCACCACCCGCGCCCCGGCGCTCGCAAGAACGCGTACCGTTTCGAAGCCAAGCCCCGAGTAATCGCCGGTCACGATCGCGAGCTTGCCTGAGAGATCGATGCCTTCTAGGACGTCGCTAGTCGTGCTGCGCGGGCCGAAACCCGAGTCGATGGGCTGCTGGGGAGTAGTCACGACGCCGCGCTGACACTCCTGGCGCCGTTCACGAGAGCGGGTAGGGCGACTGCACCCACCAGGGAACGTTGGATGTCTCTATCCGCACCACCCATTTCACCCACCAGAAGCCGCGCCGGTCCGGTGCCACCAGCCGGGCGGAAGCGACGGGCGTAGCCGGTGACCGACCAAACCGCGATGCTGCGCCCCTCCCCCGGGTTGATCAGCTGATCGAGACGGACCCCGCTCCAGAGCTGGCGTGACTGCTGTCGGAGAGAAGCCGCTCTCGGCCGGCCACGGTTTCCCCCCGTTCACCGATCTCGGCCGCTTGTGGCTCGCGGCTAAACCAGCCGCTCGTGCAGTCGAGTTCGGCGGTGATCGTCTCGTTCTCCATCGCGGTCAGCTCCGACAAAGTCAGGGACCGTCGACCCGAGGAGTCATCGATGTCGACTTGCCACGAGGAGGCGTCGAGGCTCGGAGTGCGATCGTCGAGCCAGGACGTCAACGGGACTCCTTCCGGAACGAACGAGGAACGCTCGTGGGATCCGCTGAAGCGGCGCTTAGCGCCCGGCAGTTGGGCGAGCGCGATCGCGCGATCGCCGCTCCACCAGAGCAACGCTGCCGCCGAGGCCAGACCGCCCAACCGGATGAGGTTGCGCCGTGACACATCGACTGCTCGTGGCGTCATCTTTCGGGCCCAAACATGCCAGATCGCCAGCGGGATGATGAGCAGAGCGGTGGCGAAATGCACCCAGAGCACGGTGAAGGGGCCGATGTGGGTTAGGCACTCCGATGGAGTGGAGGATGCCTGTGGCGAGCAGGATCACCGCCAGCAGAGCCATAAGGAGGGAGAGGGCTCGCTTTCGGTTCTGGCGGGCTATCCCCCGCTGAGCCACCCTCGTCTTCCAGGGGGCAAGAAGCACGACCGACAGGCCAACCACGCCATGCACGATCGCCATCCAGCCCCCGACCAAAGGGGTGCCCAAAGCCTGGGTAGTTAGGCCGGTGGCGAAGGCAGAGATCAAGAGGACAAGAAGGGCAAGGTTGGTGCGTCGTCCTTGCGCGCGCGGGCCGGGCCGATTGGCGGGCTCGGATCCGCCAATGGAGACAGTTCGCTGTCTCATGGCCAACCTCATAACGAGCGTTGGAGTACCGGGTAGTAGATGAAAAGCGAACCAACCCGGCGCAGCGATGAGGTGACGGATGCCCTTCTCGACGCCGCCCGTCATGTGTTGGACCAGCAGGGTCCGGGGGCGCTGACGGTACGAGCAATCGCCCAGAGGAGGCCGGCACCTCGACTATGGCGGTGTATAGCCGCTTTGGCGGGAAGGATGCGATCCTCGAAGCGCTCTATCGGCGTGGGTTCGAGATCCTGCGTCGATATCTCGCCGGAGGTACCTCCGGCCGAGTCCGGGCGGGCCGTCATCATCGAGTTGGGGCTTGGCTACCGGCGGTTCGCCCTGGTCAACCCTGCGCTTTACGGATTCATGTTCGAGCGTCCTCTGCCCGGCTTCGACCCGCCGATGGAACTCCGACAACAGAGTTTGCTCGAGACGTTCGGCATCTTGGTGACCGCCGTCACCCGATTCCTGGATGAAGAGATGAACCGCGAAGAGGACCCGGTAATGGTGTCGTATCTGATCTGGTGCGCTCTGCACGGGGCAATGAGCCTCGAGTTGACCCAAGCCGCGCGTTCCCCTTTTCCCGGCTGGATCCCAAGTGAGCCCGACACTGCCGAACGGGCATACCTACGCCTGGTCGCAACGGTCCTCGACGGACTCACCAGCACCGACCGAGCGGCGAGAGACCGCTGATGGCATTTCTTCCCCTCACTCCACCGGGCGCGTTCGAGAGGCGATTACGTGGAACGCCTCTTCGGCGGCGGACTTGAGGCTGAGCTGGCCCGAGAGGACCTGTTTGGCAAGGCTTTCGAAATCAGGTTCCTCGCTCACATAGGCCGAAGCAAGCTCGGCAACGGCGGCGGCCAGTTGTTGTTGGGCACGGACAGTCGCCGCTCGCGCGCATTCGCTCGGGTCGAGTTGGGCCCAATGCTCGCGGACTTTGGCAAAAAGCTCCGACACGCCAGTGTTGTCGATCGCCACGGTTGAGATGATCGGCTGGCGCCATCCGCCTCCCGACGACGCAGGTAGGGCCTCGTGGAGGCTGCGGTCCGCCTTCTTCGCCATGGGATGGTCAGCTTTGTTCAGAACGAATATGTCGGCGATCTCGAGGACCCCGGCCTTAACCGCCTGCGTCTCATCGCCAAATCCGGGAGCCGCGACGAAGATGACGGTCTGGGCAAGATGCATGATGCTGATCTCGGCCTGACCCGCACCGACGGTCTCGACGATCACGCTGTTGAAACCAAAGCCGTCGAGTACGTCAACCACCCGGGCTGTTGCACTCGACAATCCGCCGAGCTGTCCGCGGGAAGCAACAGAGCGGACAAAGACCTCGTCGTCAAGAGCGTGGTCCGACATGCGGATACGGTCGCCGAGAATTGCTCCACCCCCGTATGGGCTTGACGGGTCGACTGCAACCACAGCTACGGAAAGCCCAGCCCGCCGGTGCTCTCCGATCAGGGCATTGACCAGCGTGGACTTGCCTGCGCCGGGGGGACCGGTGACACCCACGACGTGTGCTTTTCCGGTTCGTCCGTACACCGCCGCCAGCACTGCTTTCGCCTCAGGACGATCATTCTCAACGGCCGAGATCGCTCGCCCGAGAACCCGGCGATCGCCTCCCGCGAATCGGTGCTGGTCGAAACCACGATTGCGAGTCACGCCGGGAGGTCGAGGCAGCTTCGCAAGTTGGTGACGAAGCGGAAGGCGAGGACGGCCGGTGCTGGGCCTTCGTGGGGCCGCCACCACGTGAAGGTCCAGTTCATGGCCCCCAGCAGCATAAGGCGGAGAGTCCCTCGGTCCGTCTCGGGAGAGAGCTCGAGGTCGGCGATGAGGTCGGCGAAGATGCGTTCATAGTCGTCCCGCAGTTTGAAGATCAGCTCCCGTCCTTCGACCGCGCTCGGCACGTGGCGCATTACGGCCTTGAAGAAGGTTCCTCCGGTGAGAAGCATCTCGAGGTGAGCGGCACAGGCGGCCTCGAGCCTGTTCCACTCCCCCTTGACGTCCATCAGCGCGGCATTGACGGCCTCCTGAATTCGGTGGAGCGCCTCCTCATGAACCGCCACCAGCAACGCGTCCTTACTTTCGAAGTGGTAGTAGATCGACGCGGTGCGCATGCCGGCCTGTTCGGCGATGAGGCGCATCGAAGCAGCATCGTATCCTTCCCGATAGAAGCAGGTGGCGGCCACTTCGAGCAGCTGCTGTCGTCGGTTGTTTGAGTTGGTCATCGAGACTCGCTCGACCGATCCACACCTAAGAAGTCGTACCATCCGCCCCGGCTTCCCGGCCTCAGTTCGGCAGAGCCGAGATAACCGGCCTTGAAAACCTGATGGGCCAGGGAGGGCACCGCATACCTCTCACCGCAGGTTTGATGCAAGTATTCCTGGGCGTGGTAAAAGGCCTCGAAGCTTGAGGCATCAAGAAGCTCGAACACACCCATCGGCCATCCAAGTCCGGTCTTGACCATCTCGTCGATCTCGGCCGGTCCCGCGATCCCCAATTCCAGAAGCCGGATGGCTTCGGCGAGGTAGTTGTTGATGAAGCGGGTCATGAAGAATCCCGGCGAGTCCTTCACCACCACCGGTCGTTTGCCGATGCTGCGCAGGAAAGCGAGGGTATCCGTCAGGGCCTTGTCATCGACGAAGGCAGAACGGGCGACCTCGACCAAAGGAAGCACGTTGGCGGGATAGAACCAATGCGCTCCGACCAGACGGCTCGGATCCTCGAGCGCCGAAGCCAGCTCGGCGATCATGATGGACGAGGTGTTGGTGGCGAGCACCGCGTCTGCGGGTCCCAGCGACTCGGCTTTTTGCAGGACCTCGCGCTTGACCTCGATGAGCTCGGGCACACTCTCGAAGATCAAGTCAGCGCCGTCCAATCCCTCTTCATAGCTAGTGGTGCCGGTTAACCGCGCTCGCGCGTCTTTAGCCTGTTCCTCGGTGAGCCGGCCCTTCTCGACCGCGCCCGCCAGCCCGAACCGGCTGTGGGTGATCAGCCCGAGCCCGTGCTCAACGGTCTGCTCGCGATGCGACACAATCGAGACTCGGGCGTTGGATCGCTGGAGGCAGGCCAGGGCGATGCCGTGGCCCATGACGCCGCCGCCACCGAGGACGGCGACCTTCTGGGGCCATGTCACGACGAGACCGTGGCTAGCCGACGCTTGATCATCGCGATCGCTTGCTCGGCATTGGTACCCGGACCGAAGATCGCTTCGACCCCCCAACTCCGCAACGTCTTCTCATCATCGGGGGGAATGACCCCGCCGCCGATCACCACCGCGTCGTCGCGGCCATGTGCGGCCAAGCCCGCGAGCAGATCCCCGAAGAGCGGGAGGTGGCCTCCCGACGAGGTTGAGATCCCGACGACGTGAACGTCCTCGTCGAGGGCGGCCCGAATGACCTCCTCCGGGAGAAGGAAGTTCATGAAGATCACTTCGAAGCCCGCATCCCGCATTTTTTTGGCGACCAGACGAACTCCGCGATCGTGGCAGTCGTGGGTCGGCTTGGCGAGCAGAACCCTGATCGGCTCGCCGGGGGCGATCTCAGTACTCATGGGGCGCTCTCCAGCCGAGCGCAGACTTCAGCGCTCCCATCATCTCCCCGGTTGTCGCGTCGGCCCGGGCCGCCTCGATGGCTGCCTCGATGAGGCTGCCGTCAAGCTCGGAGTAATCCTTGGTGGCCAACGCCTCAGCCGCCTGACCGAAGCTCGCCAGCGCCCGTTCCCACCGCCCGTGGTCTCTGTTGGCGCGTAGCTCTTCCACGCGCTTGATGGCGATCGCTTCCGCCTCGGGATCGATCTTGAAGAGATTGGCAGTCGGCGGTTCGTCGGTCTGATACTTGTTCATGCCAACGACGGTGCGCTTTCCCGTGTCGACGAGGTCGCGCCAGCGCTCGGCTGAATCCTCGACCTTCCGCCGCAACCAACCTGACTCCTGGGCGGCGATATAGCCGCCCTGCGCTTCGATCTGTTGCACGAGCTCGAGGGCGGCTCCGGCGATCTGGTTGGTGAGCGATTCCACGTAATACGAACCAGCCAGCGGATCGGAGACCGAAGTGATGTTGGTCTCCTCCTGGATCACCTGCTGGACCCGGAGGGCGAGGGTGGCCGCCTCCTCGGTGGGGATCGCTAGCGCTTCGTCGTAGGAGGACACCTCCATAGCCTGGGTTCCCGACAACGCCGCTCCGAAAGCATGCAGGGTCGTCCTGATGAGGTTTACGAGAGGCTGCTGGGCCGTCAGGACGGCACCTGAGGTGTGAGTGTGGATCCGCACGTGCATCGATCGTGCGTCCTTCGCCCCGAACCGTTCCTTCATGGTTGTTGCCCAGATGCGTCGCAGCGCCCGGATCTTGCAGATCTCCTCGAAGAAGTCGTTCGCCTGTGCAATCTGGAACCCAAAGCGCACGAGCGCCTCGTCGGCTGTGAGCCCTGACTCCACACAAGCATCGACCAGGTCGATGCCATAGGCGAGCATGAAACCAATCTCTTCGACGGCGGTCCCTCCCGCCTCCTCCACTCCGTAGCCGAAGAAGTTGGTGGTGTTCCAACGCGGCATGTTCTTCGAGCAGTAGTTGATCAGCTCGACCGCCAGCTTGTGGCCCTGGCGCGGAGGAAAGGCGCTCATGCCGACATAGGCGGATTGGTGGTACCAGTTCATCGTGTTGCCGCGCAATTGCTCTGGTGACACACCTCGCTCCTCGGCGAGGGCGACGTATTGGGCAAGGGCCGGCACCACCTGGTAGTACGTGATGTGGACCACGTTCATTTGGGTGAGGTCCATCCCGGCAAAGAGACGCGCCATGTCGGCCTTGGAGTACACGCCCATTCCGCATTGACCAACCCGGCCCCGCGCGGCCGGGTGGTCTGGGTCGAGACCCTCGTGGGAGACGAGGTCATAGACCAGGTTGTAGAAACGCTGACCGAAATAGCCGACCATCCCCTGTTCGGCCAGCATGTCCATCCGGGCCCTGGTGTCCTCGGCAAGGCCATAGCCAATGACGGGCTGATTCGCCCAATTCATCAGCTGGTATTGGGCTGCCAGATTGCCGCGGGTGAACGGATAGGCACCGGGCGCGCCGATGGCGTCAAGATCCAAGTCATCGACGTCATGCGGGAAATACGCCGACTTGAGGGGAATTCCAGAGTGGGTGGTCGCATTGGTCGCTCGTTCGAGAACTGCATCGCCGAACTTTGCCACCAGTCGTTCGTACGCCTCTTCCCAGGCGCTACCGATCTCCCTCGATCGAGCCAGGGTTGCATCATCAAACACGCCCGCCTCCTCTGCGGAAGTTTTCTAACGAACGTCCGTTATTGTAACTGGCCGAAGACTGAGAAGAGGAGTAGAGCACCATGGCCCGGGACGTTTTCCTGGTCGACGGACTCAGGAGCCCGATCGGCCGGTTTGGCGGCTCCTTGCAACCACTACGGGCTACCGAGTTCGGGTCAACGGTGGCCGCCGCATTGCTTCAGCGACTGAACCTCGAGCCTGAATCGCTCGATCTCATCATCGGCGGCATGGTCCTCCAGGACATGACCGAATCCAACCCGGCGCGCGTGGTCGGGATGCGAATAGGTGTGCCGCACCGGGTCCCCGCCTTCACGATCAACATGCAATGTTGCTCGTCGATGGCCGCCCTGATCCAGGCTGCCTATCAGATCGTCGTCGGGGCGGTGGATTTGGTGATGGTTCTCGGGCTCGAATCGATGAGTAACGCCCCCCACATGGTTCCCGGCTCAAGGTGGGGACATCGCCTCGAGAGTGGCACGTTCCTCGACACCTTGCGCGAGTGCACACTTGCCGGATCGGGGATGTGGGGCGATCCCAAGTACATGATCGATGTCGCCGAGCATCACGCCAGGGTTGACGGCATCGGCAGACAACAGATGGATGAATATGCCGTGGTCTCCCACCAACGGGCGCTTGATGCGATTGTCGGCGGACGGTTCGGAGACGAGACCGTTCCGATCGAAATCCCCTCAAGCAAAGGGCCGTTGACCTTCGATGTCGATGAGAACCCGCGAGCCTCGTCGACCATCGTCTCCCTGGCCGAGCTTCCGCCCATCCAACCTGGAGGTGTCATAACGGCCGGGAATGCGGCAAGCATCAATGACGGTGCGGCGGCAGCGATCATCGCCAGTGCCGAGGCGATGAACAAATATGAATTGGAGCCGATCGCCCGCATCGTGACCGAGGGGCTCGCCATGGTCGGGTGCGACCCGAACCTGATGGGCTATTCCTGTGTCGACGCCCTCAACGCCGCGCTAGCGGGAGCAAAGAAGACTGTGGACGATCTCGATCTCCTGGAATGCAACGAGGGCTTCGCGGTCCAGCTCCTCGCCTGTGAGGAATTGGGCGGCTGGGACAGGGAAAGACTGAATGTTGACGGTGGTGCGATCGGTCTCGGGCATCCGGTCGGCATGTCCGGACTACGGATCTCGATCCATCTGGCCAAAGCGCTCAAGCAGCGCGACCTAACACTGGGCGGGGCGACCGTGCCGGCAGGCTCCGGACTCGGCACCGCCATCCTCCTCGAATCCGTCTAGGTGAGGTGAGGCTCGCCTGAGCGATCACACTTCGAGGGTGACGAGTTCGCCGATCAAGGCGACGATGGTGTCACGACTCATGACTGGCCGGCGCTGGATTTTAGTGCTGTCGCGGTGGAGCCAGCGGGAATCACGGTTTCAGGTCGCCCGACGCATCCTGGGTCGGCCACGAACAGCGTGCCTGCCTGCGCGTTGGCCTCGTCAGCGAGATCGAGTCGGTGGCACGCCGTGGTGATGAAAAGAGTTTCGAAGTGCGGACCACCAAAAGTGCACGATGTCACCTGGGAAGTGGCAACCTCAATCTGAGCTATGACCTCGCCGTTGGGCGCATAACGACGGACAATGCCACCTCCGAAGATGGCAACCCAGAGGCAGTTCTCGGCGTCGAGAGCCACACCGTCGAGCCCCCTCCTCCGGATCGATCGACACATGGCGACGCCGATTGGTCATCGTGCCGTCAAGAAGGTCGTAGTCGAAAATGTCGACTCCGTGGGTAGCGCTGTCCACGTAATAGATAGTCTCACCTGTGGCCGACCAGGCGAGTCCGTTGGAAATGGTGACCCCATCGATCAGCGTACGAAGAGTCCCGTCCACCTCCCGCAGGTAGAGTTGGCCCCGACCCGCCGATGCGTCATAGGCCATGGCGCCAACAACAAATCGGCCCAATGGATCGACCGAGCCGTCGTTCATCCGGAGCGCAATGTCATCGAAAGCCGGGGCCACGGGACCCATGGTTTCGCCGTCAAGAACAGCGAAGCCGTCCCTCACCGCGAGCAGATAGGCCGATTCGGCGTAGAGAGCGACAGCCCCAACATGCCGGTCGACCGGGATGGTGGTCGTATTCCCTGTTTCCGGCTCGGTCACATGGACCAGACCACTGAGAATGTCTACCCAGACCAAGCGGTTGATCCGGTGATCCCAACGTGGGCTTTCCCCGAGTTCGGCCCGACACCGCGTAAGAGGCTCCGCTGTAGACGAGGAATTTCTCACCTTAGGAAGCCACGGGTGGGCGGTCGCCACCGCCCACCTGCTGAGGCGACCCCGGCTTGGCGGTCGGCTCCATCATTACCAAAGCTTGCCCACACGCTGAGATGGCGATGGGATGGGCAACGAGGCGCCCGACGCGTACGTGCAATTGAGGGTCGCACCTCTGTACTTTGACGTTGTGGGGCAACACTTCGACAATAGGTTGGTATGACCGGTAAGACCATGACAAGATCGGAGCTTTGCAACCTTCATGAGGAACGACGAATTATGGATGGTGAGTTCCGGCTGGACAGCAAAGTGAAGTTCACCGTCGCAAACGTTGGGCCGAATCAGCCGACAGCCGTCGAGTCGATTTGGCGGTGGCGGGAGCTAGCCACCGGGGACGCATGATTTGAAGATCACCGGCGTGTCCACCGCGGTTGTCGAGGCGAATTTCGACTACACGTTCGTTCGGGTCCAACTCGACGATGGAACCTATGGAATCGGTGAATGCTTCTTCGCGCCTGGCCTGCCGGCGATAGCCCGCGATGTTGGAACTCTTCTGATTGGTGGTGACCCTCGGGACATTCGCACTCTCACAACACGAATGCACCTTGCGATCTCCGCCTCGAGCGGGTCGGGTCATGCGGGAGCAGCCCTCCATGCTGTTTCGGGTCTCGAGACGGCCCTATGGGATCTCTCAGGCAAGATATACGGGGAGCCTATTTGGCGCATATTGGGCGGGAGCTTCCGCCAAGAGATACCTGTATACGCAGATCTTCACGCCGGCGAAGCACTCGTTAGTGTCGACAGCCTCTTGCGGTCTCGCCGTCCTTTCTGGGCGTCCGATGACGGCGTCACCTCGATTGGTGACTTCTACTGGACCGGCGAAACCACAGACCACGTCTCGAACGAGGCCATTCTGAAAAGGGTCCAGACCGCTGCCGACAACGGCTTTGGTTGTGTCAAACTCGATATCGACGTCTTCGAGCATGGGCGTCTCGCCACCGACGCCACGCTGCCGTCTGCTACCGCTTTGCGCTTGGCCGAGAGCGCGTCATGGCTCCGCTCTGAAACCAATAGGGCCGTCGAGATCGCCTACGACTGCCACTGGCGGTTCGATATACCAACAGCAAGGGCTCTCAACGGAGCACTCGCCGAAGCGGCGCCCCTGTGGCTTGAGGATCCGGTGCCACCTTCGGGTCGCGCGCTCGCCGCGGTCGCCGAAGCGGGGCCGATCGCCATCGCTAGCGGTGAGAACGCGTATCGACTTGAAGGCATCGAGGAACTGGCAACCCATGGAGGCCTGCACATCGCCACCCCCGACGTCCAGAAGGTGGGTGGAATTCGTGAGGCCCAGCAAATCGGGGACTGGTGTTCAAGGACGGGAATCGGATTTGCCCCTCACTGCATCGCTAGTCCGATTGGGTTCATGGCAGCAGTCCACGTCATGGCGACGATCCCGAGTGTCATGTTCCTCGAGTTTCACGGGTCCGACTTGCCTTTCTGGTCCGATCTGGTCGCGGAGGAGGTGATCCGAGACGGAAAGGTCGCATTGCCCGACCGCCCCGGCCTGGGTGTCACCCTAAACATGGATCTCGTTCGCCAGTATTCGAGACCGGGCGAGCCGGTCTTTGAAGAAGGACCGGCCAATTGAAGGCTCTTCGTTGGCACGGCAGGGGTGACGTTCGACTCGATGACGTCAAAGCGCCCCAGCTCATTACGTCCGATGACGTGATTATCGAAGTGGAGGCCACCGGCATTTGTGGTACCGATCAAGAGGAAGCCCGGCATGGACCCGTCTCGATACCCACTTCCTCGCCGCATCCGCTCACCGGTTTCAGGGCGCCAATAACTCTCGGCCACGAGATAGTGGGCCGCGTCATCGCTGCTGGACCCGAAGCAGGTGTGGCGGTGGGCACCCGTGTCACTCCTACGCCCGTAATTTGGTGCGGCAAGTGCAATCAATGCCTGGCCGGGGCCATATCGCGCTGCGAAGTGCTGGCGGTGACCGGACTGAGCGCCGACGGGGGCCTGACGGATTTCGTCCGGGTCCACGCCTACCAATGCCTACCCGTCCCCGAGGGTATAGCGGCCGCGACGGCCGCCCTAGTCGAGCCGTACGCCGTGGCCGTGCACGCTCTCGACGGAGTCGACGTCTCAGGGCTCCTCGTTTCGGTGGTGGGATTCGGTTCTGTCGGATCATGTATCGCTGACGTGGTACTCAGCCGCGGTGCCGACGCGGTGATCGCTATAGACCCTGATCCATGGTCAAGGCAAAGGGCTATCGACGGAGGCGCGGCGGCGGCGCTCGAGCCGGATCAGGCCCGATCGATGCGGGCCTCGCTAGTGATCGAAGCCTCCGGTGCCGAACGCGGGCTGGCCACCGCTCTTTTGGCCGCTGAATCCGGAGGCGCCATCGTCGTCGTGGGGCTCCGGGGAGGCGAGGTGCCTATCCCCCTTCCGACACTTGTATTCGGCGAGCTGACCATTCGGGCCCGGGTCGGACACGACGTCGAAGCCATGAAACAGTCCGTCGCCGGGATAGCAAGCGGCTCCTTCGGGACCAGATTCCACGAGATCGATGTGGTAGATCTCGAGACGGCCCGCAGCTATATCTTGGATCAGACATCTGACCGGCGCGGGAAGAAAATCGTCTTTAGCCCGCGGGCGGAACCAACATTCCGGAAGCCCCGGCGATGACCCGCCTCACCGACGTCTTCCCCGGGCTCAAAGTGACTCCCGTCATCGGTATCTTGCGGGGCCTGGGATCGGAGGAGGCCGAAATGGCTGCGGGGCTAGCCCTCGAGGCGGGTATCCCGCTGATCGAGGTAACACTCGATACCGAAGGTGCTTTCGACCAGATCAAACGGCTCACCGATCGCGGTGTAACCACAGGAGCAGGCTCGGTGTTGACCGAAAACGCCGCAGAAAGGGCCTTCTCAGTGGGGGCGGCTTTCATCATTACACCGGCGGTTGTTCCTTCGGTTGTCCGGGCCTGCGCAGAGGCTTCGATCCCCTGCATCCCCGGAGCGGCCACACCGACCGAAATCACGATGGCCCTCGACCTGGGTGCTGCTGCCGTCAAGGTTTTTCCGGCCGACTTGCTTGGAGGTCCGGCCTACCTGCGGGCTATCCGCCGGCCGTTGCATGATCCACCGTTGATCCCGACCGGGGGAATCGGGCCTGATAACGCTGCCGAATAGCTACGCGCCGGTGCTTTGGCGATCGGGATCGGATCGAGCGTGTTTGCCCCGGGCAGCAACAGTGACGAGTTGGAGCGGCGAGTTGGCCTACTCATCGGCTCGCTGGGGGCTCCGACGAGTCGGGCAGGAGACCCGGGCCCTCTGGTGCCACAGCGCTCTCAGGTCATCGGCGGACCTGGCGGCATCTAACGACTTAGCCCGGCCCAATACCGATTACTCACATGCCAAGCGTGCGGTCTGGATTCTCTGAGAGTTCGACGCGACCACCTTCCCGCCTGAAAAGAGGGATCTGTTCTAGCGGAGCTGGCACCTCCCGCCAACCGGTGCCTTCCCAGCGGGTGTCGTCCCACCACGAGATCCATACTCCGGGCGGAAACCATACCCGGCGAGATACCGCGCCCTTGATCGTCACCGGGGCAACCAGAAGATCGGCCCCGAGCAGGTATTGGTCATTGATCGACCACGCCTCCGGATGGTCGGGGTATTCGATCAGAAGTGCCCGGAGGATCGGGATCCCGCTGTCGCTTGCCTCGCGTGCCAAGCGCCACAGATAGGGGAACAGGGCGAGGTGCAAACGCGCGTACGTGCGGAAAATGGCGACAGTGCGGTCGCCCGACCACATGTCGATCGCACCACCCGCGTATTTGAAGCCGAGATGGTCGCGCATGATTGGCGTGAGAGCACCGTATTGGCACCATCGAATCCACAGCTCTTCGTCCCTGACCCCGGCGCCTCCATCGCGGCCGTCGATCAAACCCCCAATGTCCGGACCCCATGCGGTAACTCCCGCCAACCCGATACTGGGACCAGCCGGAATGACAGACGGCAACCCGCGATCCGAGGTCCAGTCGGCGTGCTGGTCGCCGGGCCACATCGCATTGACTTTGGCAATGGAACCGAGCGCGCCGGATCGGGCGAACACGGTTACATCCTTGCGGTGAGACCAGACCTCGTGCGCTGCTTGGTGGTAGAGCTCGGCGTAGCGATTGCGCGCCGCAGCACCGAGAGATCCATCGGCCAGCTGGGCTCGGTCGCCGAGATGCTCACCCATATCCTGCATCCAGCCGTCGAAGCCCATGTCCAGCGCACCTTGCAGCATGTTTTGGAACCACGAACGGGCAGCAGGGTTCGTCATGTCAATATATGCCGCACCCGGTTCGGAGAACCAGGGTATGTCAGGGCGCAGTTTCGGGTTGTTATAAGGAAACAGATTCGGCTCCCCGTTGGCTCGACGGACCAAATAGCCCTCTCGAGACGCCTCATCGAACGGCTGGGATCCTACGAACACGGCCGGTTGCACATAGCCCAGCACCCGGTAGCCGAGATCGTGCAGCCTGTTGCTCAAATTCGAGAGATTCGGGTAAGAACCGGACGGATAGGAACCCGACAACCCGCATCCCGTGTTGGTGGCTTCGTCGTAGTAGTCGTAAGTCCAGCAGGCGGTCACCGGGATATCGGCTTGCATAATCGCCCGGGCCTCGGACAGGATTGCCTCAGTCCCACTCAGGGTGGTCTTCCACACGCCGTATGCCCAGGGTGGAGCCAGTGGGGGGCGGCCGATGACCTTCGTGGCCGCGGCGATGATTGCCTTCGGTTGGCCCCTGAAAACGCGCAACTGAAAGGGTGAGGCGGCCACACTCACACTCCAAGCCCTCGGGTCCGTGGCTTTCAAATCCCACAGGGCTCGTGCCGACGTCTCGAGTAGGACGCCATAGCCGGCTGAACTGAGCAGAAACGGCACATAGCAATAAGTGTCTTCGGGATGGCCGTGCAGAAGATCGGTGATCGCCGCTTCCCAGCGTCGACCGGTTTGCTCTAGCTGGCCAAACCTCTCGCCCAAACCCACCAGCAACTCCGTACCCGAGATCTCAAAACGGAGGACCACTGGGAGACCGCCATCTGCTCTGAGGCGTAGCTCATTGGAATCTTCAGCCAGGACTTCCATATCTGCCCCTGAGGAGACAGAGAGAGTCCCGCCTTGAACCTCTAATTGGTACATCTGCCTACCCGAACCCACACGGGATCGTCACCTTCTTGCTCCTACAACCAGGCCTTCGGTCAGCCGCTTCTCGCTAGCCAGAAAGGCCGCCAGCACTGGAAGCGCAACCAAGCAGCCATCGCCATCAATCTCTCCCATTCGATGCGACAATGGTACATACCAATCGTACCATGCGCGCTATTATCTGCCCATGTCGAGCCTTTATGAGGAGGTGGCGAATCGCCTCGAGAGGGCGATCCGGTCGGGGCGGTACGTCCCGGGTGACAGGTTGTCGCCTGAGCGGGAGCTATGTGCCCAGTTTGGGGTGTCGCGGGCAACGCTTCGCAATGCACTCGACGAGTTGGAGCGGAGCGGGCTGATCAACCGCCACCAAGGTCGAGGCACCTTCGTCGCTCGAACGAGAGTGGAAACCGATCTACTTTCGCACTTATCGATCGGAGCCGCCCTCCGGGCGCGAGGCCTTGACCTAAAGAACAAGGTGATCGAGCTCTCAGGAGGCCATGCTGATCGGCCGACAGCCCAGGACCTCGGTGTCTTTCCGGGCAGCCCAGTCATCCGATTGGTGCGGCTACGGTTGCTCGAAAGTGAGCCGCTCATCCTGGAGACCACGTATCTTCCCTCGTCTCTATTTCCCGGATTGGTGGATCATGACTTCTCCGCACTTTCCCTCTACGACCTGCTCCGGGACCACTATGGACGGGCGCCGATATCAGCTGTTGAGACCATCGAACCGGTCGTGCTCACCCTGATCGAAGCACGTGTCTTGGGGGTGCCGAATCATGCGCCTGCACTCCTGGTCCAGCGGGTTGCTAGAGACAGAGAGGCGGTTCCGGTCGAACTCTCACACCAGCTGCTGCGAGGGGACCGAGCCCGGTTTCTCCTACAGCTCGACTTTTCGAACATCGATCTCGAGCCTGTCGGGAAGGAGAAAAGATGAGCATCGCCAGCCGATCATGGCTCGATGAAGCACGCAAAGTCCTCGACTTGGTCGCTGTCCAGGAAGCACAGATCGATCGTGCCGCGGATCAGCTCGCTGACGCCATTGCCGCTGACGCTCTCGTGCACGTCTTTGGGTCCGGTCACTCACGCATGAACACCGAGGAGCTGTTCCCACGCATCGGATCGTTTCCCGGGTTTTATCCGATCGCAGAGCTGGCGCTGTCGAATCACGTTGGAGTGGTGGGCCCCAACGGTCTTCGGCAGGCGATGTTCGTGGAACGGGTCGAGGGTTTCGGGAGAGTGATCCTTCAACAATTCAAGATCCATCCGGGCGACACATTTCTCATCTTCTCGTCCACCGGAATCAACGGGGTGGTAGTCGAGATAGCCCTGTACGCCAAAAAGATGGGGCTGCCCGTTGTCGCCGTGACGTCGCTTCAGCATGCGAAAGCGACCGAGAGTCGGCATAGCTCGGGCAGGAAGCTGGCCGAGATCGCCGACATCACGATCGACAACGGATCGCCTGCCGGCGACGCAGTTACGGCCATCCCAGGTCTCCGATACCGGGTAGGTCCTACCTCGTCGATCGGAGCCATTGCGGTGGTCAACATGCTGAAGACTGCGACAGCCGAGAAGCTCATGGAGCGAGGCGTGGAACCTGTGGTTCTCACGTCTCCCCACTTTGTGGGCTCCGACGAGGGTGCGCAGCAGCTCGAGCGGGTTTACGAAGAGTACTTCCGGCGAGTGGGTCGAGCCTACGACCCGGTGGGCGCTATCGCAGTCCCGGAGAGTTGGGAGTGAGTTCCTTACCGCTTCAAGGTCGGTCTGTGGTCGTCACGGGCGCAAGAGGGATCGCAGCTGCTTGCGCTCGCACTGCGGCTGCAGACGGAGCGCGGGTGTTTGTCGTCGCAAAGAACTCCGTCGAGTGCGCCGAACTGCTCGCCGAGCTAGGGGGAACCGATCACGGATATGCCCTCGCCGATCTCACCTCGGAGGCACAAGCGGTGGAGGCATTCGATCAGGCGCATCAAACCCTGGGCCGAGTGGACGGACTGCTGGCGGTGGCGGGTGGTAGTGGGCGCCGGTTCGGAGATGGCCCTACCCACGAGATCACATCTGAGGGGTGGCAGGAAACCCTCGCCCTCAACCTAACCACGACCTTCCTGGCGGCACGAGCAGTTGTAGGCAAGATGATCAATCAGAAGCGAAACGCTGGGGGTAGGGGCTCGATCGTCCTCATGTCCAGCATCCTGGCGGTGGCGCCCGATGGAGTGCACTTTCCCACTCATGCCTATGCCGCCGCGAAGGGGGCGATCATCGCGCTCGGGACGACCATGGCCGCTTACTACGCACCGCACGGAGTTCGGGTAAACGTTGTCGCGCCGGCGCTTGTGGACACTCCGATGTCGACCCGGGCAGCCAGTGATTCGGCGACGCTGGGCTATGCGCGTTGGAAGCAACCGCTGTCTCGCGGATTGCTAGACCCAGATGCAGTAGCCGCAACGATGGTGTTTCTGCTCTCCGACCGGGCCCGGAACGTGACCGGGCAATTGATTGGCGTAGACGGTGGATGGTCGGTAACAGCGGCACCTCCCGAGGAAGAATCAGATGTGGGATAAGTTCCCCGTGATAGCCGAAGCCGACGTTGTGATCGTAGGGTCGGGGTCCGCCGGGTCATCGGCTGCAATCGCCGCAGGTCGATCGGGCGCCGATGCTGTCCTCATCGAGAAGCTGCCCTTCCTCGGCGGGACTTCTACCGCGGTGCTGGACACTTTCTATGGGTTCTTCACCCCAGGGAATGTCTCCAAGAAGGTGGTCGGGGGGGTCGGCGATGATGTCGTGACCGGACTCAAGGCCCTCGGACCCGTGATCAGGCGCCCCAACACATTCGGCGCAGGAATGGGCATCACCTACGTGGCTGAACATCTCAAAGTGGTGTGGGAGCGACTGGTGCGGGAGGCAGGGGTCAGGGTGCTGCTGCACACTTTCCTCCAACATGCCATCGTGAACAACGGATGGGTCGACGAGATCGTCGTGGCAACCAAAGCCGGGCTGAGACGAGTGAGGGCAACGGTGTTCGTCGATGCCTCGGGCGACGCCGATCTGTGTCACTTCGCTGGGTTCGGATATGAGCGTGCCGGGGACGCAGGACCGGTACAAACGCTCACCACCACCTTCCGGATGGCCAACGTCGATCGAGCCCGCCGCGCCTCCATCGACACCAAAACGCTGCACGGCTTAATGGCCGAGGCGGCCAGCGGCGGTGGCTACGACCTCCCTCGACGGGAGGGCAGTGATCACATCACTCCCATAGACGGTGTCACTGCAACGATCATGACCAGGCTGCCGTCGTACGAGCGTCATGCCGACGGCACAGCTGTCAACGCCACAGACCCGGACTTTCTGACAAACGCCGAGATGGATGGGCGGCGCCAGGCATTGGAGTATGTGCGATTCCTGCGGGACCACACGCCGGGCTACGAGAGTGCTCAGCTGGTCGCTCTCGGTACTCAGATCGGGGTGCGGGAGACGAGACGGGTCTACGGAGATTATCGATTGACCGCCGAGGATGTGCTGGGTGCAGTGAGCTTTGACGATCAGATTGGTCTCTGTGGCGCGCCAATCGAGGACCATCATGAAGGAACGGACACACGATGGCGCTATTTGCCTGATGGAGCGACCGTGGGAATCCCCTACCGGTCCCTCGTGGTCCGTGACGCAGGCAATGTGCTGGTAGGGGGTCGGTGTTTCTCAGCTACCCACGACGCGCACGCCTCGGTCCGGTCAATGGCCCAATGCATGGCGATGGGTCAAGCTGCCGGAGCAGCGGCGGCCATGGCCGTCGCCGACGGAGTATCGGCCCGTGACGTGGATGTCCACCGGCTGCAGTCCGCTCTATCGCGCGGGGGGGCCATCATCGAGTCCGACGACGCCGTAGTGGCGCCATGAGCGCTCCTTTTATCATCGGCTTCGATATCGGAGGGTCGCGTCTCAAATCCGGGGTGGTGAGGCTCGATGGAACGGTGGAACGTCCGACTCTCGACGACACGGCCGACCGGACCTTCTCTGAAATACTTGAAGGCGCTCGGAGGCGTGGAGCCGAGCACATTGCGGCCTGCGGCGACACCTTCGTTGGAATCGGAGTCGCTCTCCCTGGCATCGTGGAGGCGGGGTTCGGTTCCCGATACCTACCCGGGAAGGTGATCGGAATCGAGGGCTTTCCGCTCTGCGAGACGCTCGAGGACGAGTTCGGAAAGCCGGTCCGCTGTGTGAACGACGGCACCGCCGCCACGTTGGCCGAATGGCAGTTCGGAGCCGGTCGCGGGCTGGATGATCTGGTGGGTCTCACCATTGGAACCGGGCTCGGCAGCGGCGTGATCGTCAACGGTGCCCCGCTCGACAGCGCCAACCTGGGCACCGGCACCTCGGTTGGGCATTTCACCATCGACACTGATGGTGTGCTGTGCCTGTGCGGCAATCGCGGGTGCGCCGAAACCCTGGTCTCGGCAGACGCGGTCGCCGGCAAACTGAGGGATGCACTCACTCGCCGGGTCCCATCCATCCTGGCCGATCGGTTCGCCAAAGACCCGGCATCGGTCGATTTCACCACGCTGGTAGAGAGTGCGCGGGCCGGTGACCGGGTTTGCGTCGAGATCCTCGAACACTTCAAACGAAACCTTGGAGCCGTAATCGTCTCGGCCATTCACGCCTACAACCCATCTGCGGTGGTCTTGGGCGGCGGCGGCATGGCGGCAGCCGACCTGTTCCTCGCAGATGTCCAGGCATATGTCGACCGATACGCCTTTGTCTTTCCAAAGGATCGAACCGTCGAGTTGCGTCCAGCCCAGCATGAGGCACATTCCGGGGTTCTTGGGGCCGCCGCGTCGGTGCTCGCCGCCCTCGACCTATCCAACCTGTGACCGTTGTCCGCACCGTCCTGGGCGATATCGACGCTGCCGAAATGGGCATCACCTACTCCCACGAGCATCTCATCATCGACGGCGGGAGACCTGTCGAGTTGTTCCCTGACTTCCTCCTCAACGATGTCGATGCGGCGGTTGAGGAGTTGGCTTCCGTCACTGCGCTTGGCCTGAGAACCGTTGTGGATGCGATGCCATGTGACGCCGGACGCAACGTATTGAAGCTCGCCGAGATCAGCCGTCGCGCCGGAGTACACATCATCGCTCCCACCGGTCTCCACCACGAAAGGTACTACGACTCCCTTCACTGGTCGCGGGTCGCCTCCGCCGACGAGATCGCGGACCTGCTCAGCGCCGACATCGACCAAGGCATTGACGAACGCGACTACGGAGGACCGCTGGTAAGGCGAACTCCACACCGGGCCGGTGTCATCAAGGTCGCCGGGTCCCTCAATCGTCTCAGTGGGCTTGAAGAGAAGGTGTTCGAGGCGGCGGCATCTGCACACAACAGGACGGGGTGTCCGATCCTCACCCACTGCGAGGAGGGAACGGCAGGAACGATCCAAACGGACCTGCTCGTGTCCCATGGCGTCGACGCGGGGAGCGTGGCGCTGTCCCATGTCGACAAAGTGGTCGACCGCGGATACCACCGTGAACTCTTCGACCGGGGCGTGTTCGTCGAGTACGACCAGGCGTTTCGTTGGCCGAAGGAGAACCACACACTAAAACTGCTCGAGTGGGCGGCCGAAGACGGCCACCTCAACCAGGTGGTCCTCGGGCTCGACGCCGCAAGACGCGGCTACTGGCGAGTCCACGGTGGCTCGCCAGGCATGACCTACCTCCTCGACCACTTCATCGGAGCAATGACAGAACGAGGTCTGGATACAGAGGTGCAGCGACGTCTCTTCGTTACCAACCCCGCGCTGATGTACTCCTTCTCACAGTCCTAGATTCGGGGAGCGAATCAGGGAGCCGGGCTCTCTCCGTCGGGGACGAAGGCCGCCTCAATGCGAAGGTGGGTGTTAGGAGCCAATCCGGTAATCGTTGTTGTCTGGCCCAAAGGCCAGGACACCGTCAGCTCCGAGACTTCAGCTACTTTGGAAAAACCAAAGTGCGCCGTGGTCGGGTCGCCTGATAGATAGCCACTCACCGCCGTCAGCTCTCGGGTAAGGGTCCCGGCTGACGTGTACAGCGTCAATACCGATCCCACGACCGGTCGGTTGGAGACGAGTTCGACCTCGAGCGAGTCGCCTCCACAAATCTGGTTCTCGAACAACTCGCTGGGGCTATTGAGGTTGTTCACCACTATGTCAAGGTCGCCGTCACCGTCGAGATCCCCCATCGACATCCCTCGGCCACTGGAGATGCTGTTCAAGTTCCACTCTGGTCGAGGTACGAAGCCGTCCCCGCGATTGGCCAGTGCCACATTTTCCTCAACCAGCTCGCCGCCGGGGAGATGCGGGAAGACATCCATGGCCATCATCCCGTTGACGACGTACAGGTCGAGGAGCCCGTCGTGGTCGAGGTCTCCGAACTTGGCCGACCATGACCACCCGGTGGCGGCCAGGCCCAGCCCAACGGCCTCGTTCTGCAAACCATCACCACCATGGTTGCGGTATAACGCATTGGCCATCTCTTGTCCGGGTGCTCCGCCCTGCATGCTGTCGAAGACCGGTTGCCATGCGGCGGCAGTCTCGGGATCATCCGAGGTTGGCCGCATGTCGGTCGCGAATATTTCGGCGACGCCATCATTGTCGATGTCCCCTGTGCTGAACCCCATGGTGGACATCGTTGTGCTGCGGGGAAGTGTGCCGGGCACCCAGCCGAAGTCGGAGTGGCTGAGGATGACGTCGGGGAACCCGAAGTCGTTGCCAATCCAGATCTCGCTCGAACCGTCGCCGTCGAGATCCCGCACCAACATCGCTAGCGCATGTGAGGAATCGACGATTGTGTTCCCGACGAAAGCACCGTCGACGTTCTCGTAAACCACAACCCCGCTTCGGTTCCCGCCCGCCGTGCGGCCGGCCGAGACATTGAGTTCGGCGTCGTAGGACGCCGTGACGAGATCCAGATCGCCGTCGCTGTCGAGATCGCTCCAGTCCATTGCGTAGGCGGCTGCGTCGACCCCTCGCATTGCCTGGATGACAAACTCTGCCCCGGATTCGTCAACTTCCTGGCGCAGCAACAGGGGAGGCAGGCTCCCCCGACTGAGAACGATGTCGGACAGACCATCGGCGTCAACATCGACGATGGCAACGGCTCGTCCCGAGTGAGCTATCCGCTGGGACGTGAACTCAAGGCCCCCACGGTTCCAAAGCACGGTGGAGTCACCAATCATGGCGGCGAGGACTATGTCGAGGTCGCTGTCGTCATCGAGGTCGCCGATAGCGACTCCACTGCCATTCGACTCAAAGAGCACCGCCGGCCCTTGGGTTCGGGTCTCATGATCGAGACGGTGCGATACGAACGACCCCGAGCACGCTTCTTCTTCATAGGAAGAGACGTGAACCTCAATCTCGCTCCTGTCCGGGGACGATTCCACCACAATCGCTGTATCCGTAGGGCCACTACAGGCCGAGAGTGCGAGGAGCATCACCACGCCGAGAGACCGTCCCGGAGCGGCAGCACTGAGCCGCGCTCCGGGACGGCGATTCGCCCGGGTATCAGCCACCGGTTGCTTCGTTGACCTGGCTGTTGGCCTCGGTTAGCAATGCTTGGATGTCGTCGGTGGAGCCGAAGATCCGGTCCTCGAAGTCGGTCATGATCGTCGAAACTTCGGCGAAGGCATCACCGATAGGGTTGAGGAACGTGCCCTCGGGATCGGCCGACTGATCGACGAAAGCCGAAATGTCGACACCTTGCTCGGCACGCAGATCGAGGACCAACTGGGTTCCTGAATCAATTGACGGGAAGACCACTCCGGTGGAACCGACCACGTCCAGACATGCGGGCGACGCGAGGTACTTCACGAATTCCCACGCGGCCTCCTGATTCGGGCTCCCCGACCAGATCGAGTCGGCCAGGGAGTTGGTCGCACTTCTGCGGCCAACCGGACCCTCGGGTAGCCTCGCGAAGCCGCTGTTGATGTCCTCTGCATCGACGTAGCCGTTGATCATCCACGAGCCGTCCGGAACCAGGGCACCCTCCCCGGCGAGATACAGAGCGGTCGCGCCGAGACTCGACACGTCTGCGTAGGGGGGTGCGTAGCCTTTCTCATTCCACAGTGATCGCAACCACTCCAACGTCTCGACGAGCTCGGGAGCGTCATAGTTGTAGGTGTTGGACCACGGCTCGGGCTGGAACGTGAAACCGTTAGACACGGCGAGCCAACTCCAGTCCACATTGCCGATGCCATTGCCGTTGCCCTGCGGGATGAATCCATACTGGACGACATTCTCGGGATCGAAGTCGGGGCTGAGCCCATTGTTGCCGTTGGCATCGAGGGTCAACCGAGCGATGATCTCTTCGAACGTGCCACCGTCGGTGGGGTTCCATGTCGCCGAGTTGAGCTCTTCGGCCGTCACTCCGGCAGCCTCGAGCATGTCCACGTTATAGACAATCGCCACCGTATCCCAGTCCTTCGGCAGACCCCACTGCACTCCGTCACGGACCCACAGGTCGACCAGTCCGGGTCGGTAAATGCCGAGATCGACATTGTCACGCTCGATCAGCGGCGCCAGGTCGACTAGGAGCCCTTTGTCGGCGAACTCGGGAACCTGCCCGATGTAGTTCGTGAAGATGTCGGGAGCATTCCCGGCAATCGTCGACGTCTGCAGGCCCGTCCAATAGTCACCCCAGCCTATTTGTTCGAGAGCAATGGTGACGTTTGGGTTCGCTGCCATATAGTCGTCAGCGCACTGTTGGTACGCCGGCTGTTGGTTGGCGTCCCACATCGCATAACGCAGGGAAACCGGCTCGCCGGTTGCAGCGGTTCCGCCGGTTGTAGCGGCTCCGCCGGTGGTCGCGGTTGGGGCGGCCGTAGTGGCGGCCGTCGAATCCACTCCTGTCTCACCAGTCCCGCTTCCACCGCACGCAATGGCGATGAGAGCAAAGACGGCGAGAAATGCGAGCCTTTGTTGCCTTCGATTTCCTAACTGAATCATTGATCGATCCCTCCTTCTCGCAATGCGAGCTCTTTCTGCCTTGGGGTTCCTAACTGAACCATTGATCGATTCCTCCTTCTAGTGGTTGGTGCTTGGTCTGATCGCGGTCCGGTCGTCATTTCAGCCCCGTGTAAGTGAGGGCATTGATCATCCGACGCGCCGCGAACATGAAGACGATGAGGATGGGCACCGCCGACAAGAGTGAGCCCCCCATGAGCCCACCCCAATCGGGCGCACCCTGAGGAGTCGAGCTGCGGAACACGCCGAGCGCAACTGTCAGGGTGCGAGTTCCCTCGCCCTGGCCGACGATGAATGGCCAGAGGAAGTCGTTCCACTCGGTGACAAAGGTGAGGGTCGCCAGAGTGGCGATCGGGCCGACACTGAGCGGGACGATGATGGAGGCGAACGTGCGGATTCGACCTGCACCGTCTAGGCGTGCCGCTTCCTCGAGTTCGCTCGGGAGCGTCAAGAAGAACTGGCGAAGGAAGAAGACCGCGAAAGGCGTCATCAGGAAGTGCGGTGCGACGATCCCGGCGTAGGTGTTGATCCACCCCAGGTCGCGCATGAGAACGAAGTTGGGGATCAAGGTGACGATCGGGGGCACCAGCAGCGCGCCGACGAACAAATAGAAGATGGCGTTCCGTAACGGGAACGAGAGACGCGCGAACGCGTATGCCGCCATCGAGCTGAACGACACCATGGCGACAGTGATCAGCGTCACAACGATGAACGAGTTCTTCAACGCAGAGGGAAAGTCGAGCTGGGCAGCGGTCCCTGATGCTGCAACTGCCTCCTCGGTGGTCATCAGACCGAGTACTCGCTCGAAGTTGTCATCGGTCACAGTGGGCGGCGTCAGCGACTCGGGGCTGGAGTAGATCTGGGCAGGCGGGGTCAGGGCAGTGCGGAGCACCCACAGCAACGGGAGGACGGTGACCAGCAGAAAGAACGCGATGGTCAGCCAACCGAGCGCGGATCTGCTCTTCCGCCGTCGCCGCAGGACGAACTTCGGCAGAGCAGGCTCAACCGCGGCCGGCGCGTCAAGCACGGTTGTCTCTCCCGAATACACGGAACTGGAGGACCGAAACGATGGCTGCGATGACGAATAGGGCAACTGCAAGCGTGGTGGCGTAGCCGAAGTCGAATCGCTTGAACGCCAGTTCGTAGATGTACCACATGAACACCCGGGTGGCTCCACCAGGCCCGCCTTCGGTAGTCACCGCGATCGTGTCGAAGATCTGCAGCGAGCCGACCACGCTTGTGACTGTGACAAAAAGAAGCACCGGGCGCAGCATCGGGACCGTCACTCGACGGAACTGTTGCCACTCGCTGGCGCCGTCAACTTTCGCTGCCTCGTACAAAGCGCGGTCGATGGTCGCGATGCCCGCCACGAGGAGCAGGGTGGAGAACCCGAGGTGCCGCCAGACGTTGATAAACGCGATGGTCGGAATGGCCTGGGTCTCAGAACCGAGGAACGCCTGGGAGCCAACTCCAACGAGGTCAAGGAAATGATTGACGATGCCGATGGCGGGATCCAGGATCCACAGCCACACCAGCCCTGCCACGACGTTTGAGATCAGGAACGGGAGGATCAGCACGGCCCGGACGAGGATCGAAGCGGTGACCTTGTCCAGGATCGCGGCGAGGCCAAGAGCTATGCCAACTTGCACCGGAACGTTGATGACCACATACGTCGCCGTCAAGCGGATCGCGCGTAGGAACTGATCGTCGGAGAACAGTCGCGAGTAATTGTCGAGACCTACGTTGGTTGGGTCACTGAACAAGTCGAAGTCGGTAAACGTGTAACCCACCGCGCGCCACAACGGAAGTATGTGGAACACAAACAGTCCCACAAGTGCAGGCAGCATGAACAACCATGCGGCGCCGGCTTCCCTTGTCCCCCACGAGGCCAGCCATCTCCTCCCGACGCCGTCAACCCGGGCGTGGGCGACTAAGGCCATTGCTTTCCAACCTCCACCGGAGGGGCGCCGAGGTCCGGTACTTCAAGCACTTTGCCTTCTTGCGCAGATGACTCATGAGCCACGATTCCCGGCAGGCAATACCGGGCAGAATCCCAGACGTTGTTCGGAGGCATGGTCCCGTCGACAACAGCTCGGATGAAGTCGTCGACGAGGAAGTGATGCGACCCCTCATGGCCATTCGGTATGCCCGAGAAGGTGTGAGGCAGCCGGCTGACGTCATGGATCGGCGCGAATCCCGAAAGTGACCCTACGAGCCCCTTCGAGACGGGTTCGTCCAGCTCGCTAGGCCCGGGCGCGGTGCGCAACAACTCCGTGACGTCGAGGAACTCACCATCAAGAGTGTTCCACGACGCTGCGCTCGTCTGCTGCTCGAACGATGCGCGTGTGCCGAAGAGGCTCAGCCGTACCTCGGGCTGGGGATAGGCGTGGTATCCGACCCGTCGGAATTCATTGATTCTGCACATCCCCCCGTCTGAGGTTCTGAACAGAGCCGTCTGATTGCTCATGGCGTTCCCCCAAACGGACACGGCCTGGTCGAACACCCCGTCATCGTGAGAGTCGACCTGGCCCAGGCACGACACTGATGTCATGCGAGCGCCGGTGACCGACAGCACCATCGCGATGCTGTGAGTCGGGTACAACATCGGAGGGAAGCTGGCAGTCGACTTCCAGTTCCTACCGCCGCTGTGTTCGTACGCCTCATAAAAGCCCAGGCTCATGTCGTGGAGGTATTCGCCCTCGCCATAGACAAACCGGCCGAAGTCACCACGAGCGAACCGCTCCCGGCTGAATATGGCTGCCGGGTAGTAGTAGCTCGTCTCACCGACCATGTATGTGAGCCCGGTCTCCACCACCATCTCCGTCAGTAGTCGCAACTCCTCAGCCGTAGTGGCAGCCGGTACCGCTGAGTAAACGTGCTTACCGGCGGAGAGTGCAGCAATGGCTATCGGGGCATGCGTCCAACGCTGCGTGAAGATGGCTACCGCATCCACGCCAGACGCCAACAACTCCTCATGCGAATCGAACAGCCGCTCGATCCCAAACTGGCGAGCAGATTGATTTCGTCGCTCAGAGACGGGCTCCGCCAAAGCTATCTCGTCGACGTCCGGATGGGCCCCGAACAGCGTTATGAATCTGCTCCCAAACAGACCGGCTCCAATGAGACCGACTACCAGCCCCAAGATAGGCCTCCTTCTCGTCGAAACGTAGCGAGGTCAGGATCTAGAAGTCCTCCTCGATCCTGTTGTATTCATGCAGTATTCTGACTTTTGTGGACGTTTTGGACACCGTCGACGACTCTGGCGAATATGGCTTCCAGGTCTGGAAAGCGCGGTGGGGCGGCACGATCCGGGCGCATCGCCACAACGATGTAGAGGTGAATCTGATCGTTAGCGGCTGGGCTGAATACCTGATGGCCGGAGTCCGGGTTCGGTTGGAGCCGGGGCGCCTGGGAGTGTTTTGGGCCGCAACCCCGCATCATGCATTCGGTCAACACCCCCAAACCGAGGCGTGCTGGTTGCTGCTACCAATGTCATGGCTCTGGAAATGGGGCGCTCCCCCAGAACTCAGAGCCGCGTTGCTCGCCGGCAAGTTGCTACTGGAATCGGAATCCGAGTCGGGCGACGTCGGAGCAATCGAACGTTGGTCGGTGATGCTCGACCGGGGCGAGCTCCCGTGGCGTCGGATCGTCGAACTCGAGGTCGAGGCGCGGTTTCGGCGGCTATTCCTTCGCGGGTTCGAACCCTTGGGACCGGAGGGAGGAACGGGAAAGCTCGAAACCCCCGGCCACGGTGCAAGAGTGATTCCTCAGCGAAGTGGCGACCTGTCCGAGAGCACCGTTGAGCAAATGGCGTGGTACCTGAGCACGCGATTCGCCGAACCGATCAAAGTCGAGGATATCGCGCGCCACGTCTCCCTTCATCCGAACTATGCGATGCGACTCTTCCGTCGGCAAGCCGGTATGACGCTGATCGACTACCTGACCCGTCAGCGGGTCGCCGAAGCCCAGCGACGGCTAATCACGACGTCGGACGACGTGTTGAAAATCGCAATCGACAGTGGTTTCCGCTCGGCCAGCCGGTTTCACGAGGCTTTCCGACACCAAACAGGCACAACACCCGGCCGCTACCGCCGTGCCAACGCCTTGGCATGATCGACGGTGGGATCCACGTTCGAGCTTACGAATTGCAGACCCAAAGGTGAACGTCTTCAGACGTAAACACGGAAACCCGATGCTGACGAGGGTCTTAGGCGGGCGCTAACGCCGGGGAGCTGGTACTGAGCAGCAAGGTCTCCCAGGCGTTGGTGGCCGGCTGCAGCCATGGCCAAAGCTGAGATGCCAGGCTGGTCAGCTCGGTGGTGACGGCGGTGGGAAGTCCCGCCAGGTAGGTGCCGCCCGCCTTGCGAAGAGCCCTCACCCGGCCGGGCCCCGTAAGGCGGGCGCCCCCATACGGGAGTGAGTTCGTGTCACCCAACCGAATGGTCGGCCGACGTCCCGCGGACCGGAGCGCCGACACGGTCGTGAACGAGCCTTCGCCTCTCCGACCCACAAGATGGTCTGCCCATCCTCAAGCTCCGAAGCTATCAACTCGGCCACGGGCCTGTGGCCGAACGACGGCACGGAGACGATCACCAGCGCCACACCCTTTATCGCAGCTGCGGGATCGAGCGAGGTTCGAGCAACCGATGCGAGCCGCTCCTCCCCAACATCCTCGAACGTCACCCGCACCCCTCGAGCGGCGGCGACAGCTTCGACACTGGCGGAAAAACGAGGCTGGTCGGCCACGGTGACCTCGACGCCGGCCAGACTCAGCTCGGCCGCGATCGTCAGCGCGCCCCGCCGCTCCCAAGAACTACGGCGCGGTCCGGAAGCCGAATCATCGACCCAGGCTTCATTCCCAACATCAATCATGAAGGTCGTAGTGGCGCCGCAGCTCGACGTGTCTCACCTCTCCCCACCCACGCATCTCGTTGGTTAAGTCGTCAAGCTCGGAAAGCTTGCGGCCGGCCACAGTTACGAACACCTGCCGAAGAGATGTCTCGGTGTCGTCTCGTATCTTCAGATCCTCCACCCGCAGGTGGTGGCGCTCAAGAGAGTCGAGGACTGGTCGCAGAGTTCCTTTGCCCTGCTCGTACTGGATCTCAATCGTGACGATCTTTGAGCTCAATGATGCCACCGAGGGTTTGGCCACCCGCAGGCCGACCAGCGTCACGAGAACTATGGCGGTGGCGATGATCGTGGCCAATGAAGCCCCGGCGCCGGCGGCTACGCCCAAGGCGCCGGTGAGCCACAGTGTTGCCGCCGAGGTGAGACCGCGGATGGACGGTCCCTGGCGGATGATCATGCCGGCCCCGATGAAGCCGATACCGCTGGCCACCTGGGCGGCAACCCGGGCCGGGTCGACATTGGGAGTGCGAGCGACATCAGCAAAGCCGTACGCGCCGGCGATAGTGAACATAGCGGCCCCGAGGGCAACGAGAGCATGAGTTCTCATCCCTGCCTCGTGCTGGTTGAGTTGACGCTCGAGCCCTATGACAAGCCCAACCAGCGCTGCCAAGCCCAGGCGGCTCCCGAGTTCTAAGCCATCCATGCTGATCCTCCTCTATTTATGATGCGTTTCCCCGAACCTGGTCACCCCGCGGCGAGTTCGAACCGCTCATCGGGAGTCTGGGATCGACCGGAGCTTGAGACCACGCCTCGGACAGCCATTGGTGGGCGGGGTCGTAACACACCTTCCAGGCTCTCTCTTTGCCTGGACCCGCCATGACGTTGAGGTAATACATGTCGTAGCCGGGGGCGGCGGCGGACGGTCCGTGATACCCACGAGGCACGAGAAAGACATCGCCGTCGGCCACTGTGACGGTCTCGTCGATGGCGCCATCGGCGGTGTAAGTCCGATGGTGACCGAAGCCGGCTTCGCCGCCGATGCGGAAGTAGTAGATCTCCTCCAGGGGCACTTCGTGGGGCGTCGATTCGTCGTGTTTGTGGGGCGGATATGAGGACCAGTTGCCAGACGGCGTGAGGACTTCGACAACGATCAGATTGTCGGGTCCGTCCACGTCCGCTCCGAGCAACCGGTTGATCTGGCGTGATGCTGGTCCCGCCCCGCGTATCTCAACGGCAACATCCGCGGCCTCTCGGTAGAAGGCAACCGTTCGCCTCTGACACCGTGCTGAAGCCACGGCGAACTCTCCGCCCTCAGCGCTTTGAATTGTGAACTCGATGTCACGGGGCAAGTAGCAAAGGTCGGGCACCGCGTCGAAAACATCGACGCGTCCTCGAAGCTCGAAGTGCTCACCATCACTCGTCTCGACCCGACAACCACCACTAATCGGCACGACGCAACCTTCAGTATCACCGAGTGGTATGGACCGTGTTTCGCCCGACGCCAAGCGGACGACGTGCAGACCGCAATAGCTCCATCCGGCATCGTCGGTGGTAAGCCTGACCGGATCGTCTCTTGTGGAAAGCGACCCGGCGGGTCGGTGCAGACTCGAAAGGGTCACGGTGCGTGGACGATCTCCGCGGCCTGGTCGACCCATCGGGTCACGTCTCCGTCTTGGGGGTAGAGGAGGCTGCGGCCGACTACGAGACCTCGAACGTTGGGGACGAGCATCGCTCGCCGCCACTGCTCAACGACCACCGATGCCTGATCTCCCGGGTCGCCACCAAGCATCAGCGATGGCAGGCTGGTGGCGCCAAAGACTCGCTCGGGATCCTCGGGGGCGGGGACCTTCAACCAGGTGTACGCGGAGGTCGCTCCCAGTGCGGACGCAACGGCGATCGCACCGATGAGAGCCTCAGCGTCAGTATCGAGATGCAATCGGCCTTGCGGATCACGGGAAACCGACAAAGGCTCAACCAGAGCTAACAGGCGCCGCGCGGCGAGGTCAGAGATCGCCTCGGCGCAGGCTTGGAGCGTATTGATGGTCCCAGTATCGGAGTAATCGAGCCGGAGGAGCATCTTCCCGCCATCCAACCGTCCCTGCTCGATCGCGGCAGGTGAATAGGCGCTGAAGCGGTCGTCGAGTTCCCACGCAGAGCCGGTGAGCCCACCCCTATTCATCGAACCAAAAACGACTTTGTTGTCAAGCTCATCGAGCAGCAAAAGATCTTCGACGATGTCGGGAGTAGCCAGCAATCCGTCGACACCGGGCCTGCGCAGAGCCGTCACCACCCGGTCGAGTAGCTGATATCGGTCAGCCATGGCCATCTCGTTAGTGCCCACCCGCAGGATGCGTCGGGCGGGGTGATCGGCCGCGATGATCATGAGGTTGCCGTCCTCTCCGAGCAGCGAGCTCCGCTGGCGCTCACCAGCCTTGACGGCGATGAGCTCCGGATTCCGAGCCCTGAGCTCGTTGAGTCCGGCGTATCGGCTCTCCGACAAAATCAAGACACTTCCTCCTTGGTAGCCAATAAGGATCTGACCTGCTCCTCGGTGGGCATGGCATCGGCACAGGCGAGGCGTGCCGCGACATAGGCCCCGGCCGCGTTGGCGAAACGGATCGTCTCGACCGGATCCCAGCCCTGGAGTAGTCCGTGGCAAAGAGCGCCCCCAAACGCATCCCCGGCCCCAAGCCCGTTGACCACGTTGACGTGGACGGGAGGGACTTGCTCCCACGTGTCGCCCCACGCAACCATCACGCCTTCTGGACCGAGTTTCACTATTGCCAGCTCCAAGCCGAATCGCTCGCGCATCCTGGCCGCCTGCTCCTGCGGGGAGGCCTCCCCGACGACAACGGCGCACTCCTCGCGATTGCCAACCGCCACCGTCGCGTGCATCAAGGCATGTCGCTGCAGGTCGGCGGCCTCGGCGGGATTCGGCCAGAGGGTTGGCCTGTAGTCGAGGTCGTGAATCGTGATCGGCCGCCCCGTCCTTGCCTCTAGGGCGAGCATGGTCGTTTCACGACTCGGGGCGTCGGCGAGGCCGGTTCCGGTCGTCCAAACGATACGCGCCGATGCGAGCTCGGCGGCGGGCAGATCCGAAGGCACAAGATTCATGTCCGGCGCCTTCGGCTCCCGATAGAAGAGGATGGGGAAGCGGTCGGGCGGGAAGAGCTCACAGAACACGATCGGCGTGCGCAACTTGGGGTCGGTGGTGACCCATTGGCTGTCGACGCCGAAGTCGGTGAGCGCGTTCTTGACATATGGGCCGAAGGGATCGTCACCCACTTTGGTGACTACGGCCACGTGGTGGCCATATCTGGCGGCTGCTACCGCGACATTGGTCGGGCTGCCACCGAGCGACTTGGCAAACGTTCTCACCTCGGCGAGTGGGACACCGGACTGGAGAGGGTAGAGGTCGACTCCGACGCGACCCATCGTGATGAGGTCGTAACGATCCGTGGTGTCGCTCATATCCCGATTCGTTGGCGTTTGCGCTCCGCTTCATGTTGCGCCCTGGCGAGACGCACCGATGGCTGATCGCTGACCTCGGGAACACCGACGTCCCACCACGCGTCACCGCCGGTCCAGACGTGGGGGTCTGTCTTGATGACAAGGACAGTCGTGCGGTCGCTGGAACGGGCTCGGGCCAGCGCTGAACCAAGTTCGGCCACGGTGGCAACGTCCTCGGCATTCGCCCCCAGGGAACGGGCATGGCTCGCGAAGTCGACGACAACCGAGTTACTCCGGCGGACGTTCTCGAGAAGATTGTTGAACGAGGCGCCGCCCTTGGCGGTCTGGAGGCGGTCGATGACGGCATATCCGCCGTTGTCGCAAAGAACGAGGATGAACTTGTGACCGGTGAGAACCGAGCTGTAGATCTCCGAGTTCGCCATCAGATAGGAGCCGTCTCCGCAAAAGGAGATCACCTGCCGCTCCGGCTGCGCCATCGCCGCCCCCCAAGCTCCCCCGATCTCATAACCCATACAGCTGAAGCCGTATTCGCAGTCGAACGTGCGGGGGGCGAGACTGCGCCAGCCTTTGTTCAACTCGCCGGGCAGGCCACCGGCAGCCGACAGGATGTAGTCAGTCGGCAAAGCATTGTCCCAAACGGTCTTTATCACTGCTTGATACGAAGGCCATTCCCCCGAAGGGGCACGCGACGACAACTCGTCCAGATATCGGTTCCATTCGCTGTACAACCCTTGCGCGGCGCTCAGCCAGGCGTCCGGTGCTTGCCACTCGGCGAGGGTGGCCGACAAATCTTCCAGGCCTCGGTTCGCATCCCCGATCAAAGGCGTGGCCTGGTGCTTGACCGCGTCGAATCGCGCGGTGTTGATCGAAACGAGCCGCATCCGCTCGTTCTGGAACACCGACCACGATCCAGTGGTGAAGTCCTGCAGACGGGTCCCAACGGCAAGGACGACATCAGCGTCGGCCGCCACGTCGTTGGCCGAGGACGATCCGGTGACACCAATGGGTCCAACAAAATTCGGGTGATCCCAGACCAGGGACGACTTGCCGGCAACGGTCTCAACAACCGGGAGGTTGTGTTGCTCCGCAAACCATTGCAGGGTGCTTTCCGCTTTTGCATAGTGAACGCCACCGCCGGCGATAACGATGGGCTGTTCTGCCGCGCCGAGGATCGCGGCAGCGGCGGCAATATCGCCCGGGTCGGGTCCGGGGCGGCGAACCTTCCAAATCCGCGGGTCGAAGAACTCCAGCGGATAGTCGAAGGCTTCGGCCTGAACGTCCTGAGTCAACCCGATGAAGGCGGGACCACAGTCGGCCGGATCCAGCATGACAGCTGTCGCTTGTGGCAGTGAGGAGAGGATCTGAGCGGGATGCGCGATCCTGTCCCAGTAGCGAACGACAGGCTTGAAGGCATCGTTGACGTTAATCGTGGGATCACCGAAATGTTCGGCTTGTTGGAGGACTGGATCGGCCAGACGGTGGGCAAACGTATCTCCGGAGAGAATGAGCAGCGGCAGCCGATCGGCCATGGCGATGCCGGCCGTGGTCACCATATTGGCGGCTCCCGGTCCAATCGAAGAGGTGGCGACCATCACCTGGCGGCGGAGCCGCGCCTTGGCGAAGGCGACCGCCGCCATCGACATCGACTGCTCGTTCTGACCGCGCCACGTCGGCAGGCGATCCTGAACCTGCTCGAGCGCCTCACCGAGGCAGGTCACGTTGCCGTGACCAAAAATCGCGAAGACTCCGGCGAATAACGGCAAAAGCTCTCCGTCATCCTCGATCATCTGTGACAGGAGGT
Source organism: Acidimicrobiia bacterium (assembly GCA_013812505.1). GTDB lineage: Bacteria > Actinomycetota > Acidimicrobiia > Spongiisociales > ZC4RG35 > JACCTH01. The sequence continues at coordinate 55,450 of JACCTH010000030.1, forward strand.
AGCGAACGATTGCCTGCGCTGTCGTCAAACGAACCGTTTCCACGGTTCCTCCCAACCGAGCGCCAGCCCGTCAATCGTCACCGGCATCAACCATCCCCCTCCAGAGCCAAGGATTGATTGACCCGGCCCACCATTGCGGGATCGCCCCGGAACCGGTCACCGTGCCAACCCATCGTCAGGGCAGCCATCGCTGTTCCCGTCTTGATCCCCTGTTGGATATCACCTTCGAGAACTCCAACAACAATTCCAGCGGCAAAGGCGTCACCGGCACCGATCTCATCGACCACAACAGTCGGCACGGCAGGCGTCGCTCCCTCGTTGCGATCAATCGACCAAACACAGCCTCGGTCACCAAGAGTCAGCACGATCGCGTCGGTTGCCAGCGCGGATCTGAGAGACGCGAGAGCTGTGGACGATTCGCCGTCGACACCAAAAAGAACGCTGGCGTCTTCTCGCCCAATGATGGTCAAGTTCGACTCCCGGCTCAGGGCCACGACATGTCGGCGGGCTGCCTCCGCCGGCCAGAGTTGGGATCGGTAGTTGACATCAAAGGTCACAAAGACGCCGGCGACACGGGCACGGCGAACCAACTCGCGCGTCACCTCGGCCAGCGTGTCGGACAAAGCAGGCGTGATACCGGTGACATGGACCACTGCCGCGTCTTCAACCTGGGTCCAGGGGACATCGTCGACCGTCAGATCACACACCGTCGAACAGTTCCGATCGTAGGTCACCCGACTCCCGCCGGGTGTAGCGGACGGCTCCAGGTAATAGATTCCGACCTTGCCCTTAGGAACCCACCTGATCGTCGAGACGTCAACGCCCTGAGTGGCAGTGGCCGCCGCGATCCGTTTCCCAAGCGGGTTGGCGGGGAGTTGAGAAAACCAGGTGGCCGCGTAGCCCATTCGCGCCACTGCCACCGCCACGTTGGCTTCTGAGCCTCCTTCGTGAATCTGCACGGATCTCGCGTCGTCTAGCCGATCGCCTCGCGGTACCGAAAGCCGGAGCAGGCCCTCGCCCAGCGTGAACAGGCCACGGGTCATCTCGGTGGGCGCTCACCATTCGCAATGAGCTGTTGGACCAACCATTTGCGGTTTCTCTCCTCGGCCTTGGCGACGCTGCGATACGAATCGACACGGCTCGGGCTCCGGTCCTGCTCGATCACCAACCAACCCTGATATTGGGCTCGACTCAGCTCAGCGATGAACTCCGTCAGATCGACGTCGCCTTCACCCAGCGGCGACGACACGTCTGCCCACCACTCGTCGAAGTCTTTCCGTTGGGTTTCTCGAGCCTTGATCAGGACGTCGACGTGCACGTCTTTGACATGGACATGATTGATTCGATCCCTCCAAGCCCTAAGACACTCCGAGGCAGCTGCACCGGCGAGGCGAAGGTGACCGGTGTCAAGAGTCAGACCAACCTCGGTTAGAGCAAGCAGGCGCTCGACCTCCCAAACCGACTCCACGTAGGTACTGATGTGGGGATGGAAGGACAGTGGCACGCCAGCCTCCCCGGCCATGGTTTCGAATCGTTTGACGACCTCGACCAGCCGCCGCCAGCCGTCGGCCTCGAGGGCCTCGGTGCGGTCCCACCAGGGGCGGGCCGGGTTGGCAAGCAAGGCATCTGCTCCCCCATCGGCAAGGATCAAAGGCGCTCGGGCGTTGCCCACCGCCGC
>JACCTH010000048.1 GCA_013812505.1 Acidimicrobiia bacterium
GGCCGAGTCGACAGAACAGAGCTTGGGTGGGACGTGATCCGAGCAAACGGCTTCGACAAATGTTTCTTCGATCATCCTGCACAGGCGATGTGCTTCGGAGTTGATCATCTTCAGAAACTCTGCTCGCCCTTCGTCTGCCAAGGCGAACTCTCCGCTGGCCAATATGTCCGAGGCGGCGGTGATCGCCTGGATCGGATGACGGAGGTCGTGCCGCAGGGTCGCCGAAACGACGGCGCGATCCTCGCGGAGGCGCTCAAGCTCCTGGGTCACTTTCATCTTCGAGGAGAGCCAGACCTGGTTAATCAAAAGTATCAGGGGACCGCGGATCTGAGACACGTCGACTAGGGGACCTTGACCCGAGCCGGAATAGACGATGACGGCGCAGCCATCGTCGAGAGCCCGCCCGGACCCGACGTTCCAATCGCCCCAGTCTGATCGCGGCAGCTCCGTGTCGGCCCCTGCCACAACTGCCCGAACAAGGGCCTCCTCGTTGGAATCGACGACCCTTCCCAAAGGTGGCACAGGTCGAGCATCCTCACCCGCCTCGGCCAGACACGTGACCCGGGCCCCCTCGACCACATATGCGCGGGTCATGTTCGCTCCCACCACATCGGACGCCCAACTGAGTGCTACCGCAAGTCCAGTCTCGGGGAAGCGCAGCGCCGCCATGGCCGTGGGCAGGACCTCGAAGAAGGGCGTGGAACGGTCCATCTGGTTAAGAGTTGGCCTGAGCATCGCGTGTTGTTGATATCGGCCGAATGGCCCATCAAGTTGACGACGACTGCCTATATGCGAACCCAAACCGAAGGTTTTGGTTCGTCACTCCCCGGTTCGGGATGGGACCTTGCGACCTGACCGCAGGTCGATAACGCTTTCCCCCGGAGTGCCATGTTCGGCGATCCAGGCCGCCCGCTTGGTGTCCAAATCCCAGACCACCCACCAAGCATCGGAACCGGATGCGTTGTCGCCGAAATTGGCCCTGGCATAACGGGCTGCTTCGATCGCCGGCTCGAGAGTTGTGTATTTGGCGATGCTTTCGGCAGAGACGCCTGAGCTCGAAGAGTCACCACCGATTCGATACTCGATGGCCTCGAAGCCCAACCGCGAAGCCCTTCTGCGAAAACCCGGTGCTGCTTTGGGTGATGCCAATGCATTTGATGTGGGTACGGACGCCTTGCCGTTGGCGCCTGAATCGGCCACCGCCCTGGCCTTGGACGCCGCTTTGGCCTCCCTAGCCGCAGCCGCTTTCTGAGCCTCTGCAGCTGCTTTCGCCTCCCGCGCGGCTGTTTCCGCCGCTGCTCTCTGAGATTTTGCGGCCGCTTTTGCGTCTCTTGCTGCAGCCGCAGCCGCCGCCTTCTGGGCAGCTGCCGCCTCCTTGGCTTCCTGAGCAGCTAACGCAGCCGCAGCCTTCTTAGCTTCGGCCGCTGCCTTAGCTTCCCGAGCCTCGGCCGCCTTCTGGGCGTCCAGCGCCACCTTCGCCTCCCGAGCCGCCGCCTCAGCTGCCGCCCGTTCCGCATCAGCCTTGGCCTTCGCCTCCCGCGCCGCCGCTGCTCTTTCTGCGTCAGCCTTCGCTTGCGCCTCCCGCGCCGCCGCGGCAGCTGCCGCTCTTTCTGCGTCCTCCCTCGCCTTTGCTTCGCGGGCCGCCGCCTCAGCCGCCGCCCGTTCCGCGTCCTCCCTCGCCTTCGCTTCGCGGGCCGCCGCTTCAGCCTCTGCCCGTTCCGCGTCAGCCTTTTCCTTCGCCTCACGCGCCGCAGCCACTCTCTCGGCGTCAGCCCTGGCTCTGGCCTCCCGCGCCGCCGCTTCAGCCGCCGCCCGTTCCGCGTCAGCCTTTTCCTTGGCCTCACGCCCCGCAGCCACTCTCTCGGCGTCAGCCCTGGCTTGCGCCTCTCGAGCAACAGCTTCTTCCTGGGTCTGCGCCTCCCGCGCCGCCGCTGCGGCCGCCGCTTCCAAAGCCCTTTCTTCCTCCTTGGCTTTCCGCGCGGCCTCAAGCTCGCGCGCCTTGGCCTCGGCCTCTGCCTTCTGCACGGCTGCGAGCTCCCGAGCCCGTGCGGCCTGTTCGGATCGTTTGGTCTCGGCCTCACGGGCGGCTTCCAATTCCCGTTCTTTGGCAGCCGCTTTCGCCTCACGCGCCGCATCCAGGTCTCGAGCGCGCGCCGCGGCTTGAGCTTCACGCGCCGCCACCGCCGTCGCGAGCTTCGCGGTCCGAGCCTCCCTTGCTAGCTCTCGGTCCCGAGCCCGCACCGACTCACGCTCCTCACGCACAGCCGAAGCGGCCGCAATCCTTTGAGCCTTCAGCGCGGCCGCCGCTTGCCGTTCGGCCACCGCATCTCCGTCGCTCGGGCGGGCACCTCTGACGAAGATCGCCACGGTGGCGCCGATGACCAGCGCCGCGAGGCCGAGAATTACGAGCGCTCGCCAGGACCATCTCGTCTCAGGGACGGTCGGGGCCGGCGCAGTGTCACTGGGTGCTGGCGTTGAAGTTGAAGTTTGGGTCTGCTCCTCGACGGTGGTGGTTGTCGCAGGCGCCGTACTCGATGGTGCCGGAGCGCTGGTTGTCGGGACCGGGATCTCGATGATCGTCACTGGCGGGTTGCCGCCAGTTGGGACGCTTGACAACCAGGCTGGAGCCAGCAAAGCCACAGCACCCAATGCCGCAACACGATTCTTCATGGCATCTCCGGTTCCGCGGTAACTATCACGTTGTCGTTGTAGATTCGACTCGAGCGATCAAATCCACCGCCACAGGTGACGAGGCGCAACACGGGCTCGCCCGCGGGGGCGAAAATCGAATCGACCGCCAATCCGGCCTTCGCCACCCGTTCTGTTGACGTGACGACAAAGGTGGATGTGGCTCCTCCATCGAAAAGCACTTCAATTCTATCGCCGGGGACCAACTGGTCGAGATTGAAGAACACTCCTGGCCCCTCGCCGTAGATGTCGACATGAGCAGCCAACACCGAGGAGCCGGGTTGGCCGGGGGAGGGGCCGAATTCATACCAGCCGACATCATCGACACTGTCGGGCACTTCCATTTGCCCGGTCTCCGAGACGACCCCGAGAGCGACGACAGGCGCGGTGACGCCAATTGCTTCGATCTCGATTGCGGTTGGCTGCGGGCCTTGCACGACCACTTCGTCGTCGAGGCTCAATGAGGACCACGCCAAAGTGGACGTGGTCGTTTCCGGGATCGTCGTCGCCGGCGCCGAGCTCACCGACGACGGACGCAATACCTGTTCGGACCCGACATTCGAAGCCTGCCGGGCAGCTCGCGGCTCGGTCACGGCGTCCGCTCCTGTACACGCTGTAATAAGCGTGGCCACGATCAGGACAGCCCCTTTGCGGTTCACCGCTCTTCTGGACCCCGCCGCACAAGCACCAAGGCCAACAGCCCGAGCACCGCGGCACCCGCCATATAAGGCATCCAATTCGACTGCGCCTTCAGGCCGCCGGTTCCGGACGGAACACCCGATGGCGACGTCTGCTGAGCAATGATCCGTTGCACGAGAAGGCTGAACGAATCATCGTCCGGCGAGCCGACCACGTACAGAACCACGAGCCCGCCCTCGTCAAGATCTAAGGCGCGCTCATCGAGGGTCTCACCGAGAGAAAGGAAGGCGAGGTCGTGCGAACCGGCGGAAACATCGGCTGTCGCATCGGTGGCCTGTGCCAACCCTCCAAACAGGTCAGCGCCATCGAGCACGACATCTAGATCTGTGACCAATGATGTCTGGCGCACCGTCAGCCGCGTCTGCCCGGCGGGCACAGCACTGGTGTCGTTCACAAAAACGGTCAGGACCGGTGCTTCGCCCACAACCTGGGCGACGATCGAATAGTCGACGCCCGCCTCAAACGTGACCTCGCTGGCAACGGCCGGATCGTCAGCATCAGGATCGGACCCTTCCGGAAAAACCTCGAGCTGGAGAGCCGTTCCCGCCGGGACGGTGAACAACTCGCTGGCCGTCTCGAAGAGAAAACCATCGATAATCAGATCGCCGTTGAGATAGACGTCTGCTGGAAAACCATCCTCAGCCGGCACTGCGTGAATTACGGTGACGGTTGCCACCGCATCTTGGGCGAGCGCGGAGCTCGTGCCGAGCCCTAATACGAGGATCGCGACTACCAACGCTGTTCGGGCGAACAGTTTCATTAAGCCTCCCTTGGCCTGTGCTTCCCCTCATTATTCGACACTTGCCACCCTCAGGATTGGTCCAACCGGACTTTTCCCCAGGAAGAATTTCCCATATGCCACCGGCTTAGCATCAAAGAGTGCCGCGGAACCCCGAAATCGATGCCTGGTTCGCCAAAAAGCAGCACCCTCTCGAAGCCGCGATGCAGGCGGTTCGAAAGATCACTTTGGGCTCCGACCGGCGGATCCGAGAGTCGATCAAGTGGAGCACGCCAACCTACGAGTACGAGGGCAACATCTTCAGCTTCAACCCTTCCAAGAACTTCGTCAGCTTGTTGTTCCACACCGGGGCCAAGCTCCCCGGCTCCTATGCCGGTCTTGACGGAGACGGTGACACTGCCCGAGTGATGCGGTTTTCGAATTTGGCTGACGTAGAAGCTCGGTCGGCCGAGCTCGTCGCCGTCTTGCAGGCTTGGTGCGCTTGGAAGGACGAAGAGCTTTGAGCGACAAATCGCCACCGGTCTCCCCCGAGACCGAAATCGACCGCGTTTATGCGTCTCCGTTCGACGAGTTTGTGGCGGTCCGGAAGGAGATGGTCGCCGGTTTGGTTGGCGCGGGGAAAGCCGACGCAGCCGACCAGATCGCCAAACTCAAAAAGCCGACCGTCTCCGCCTGGGTCGTGAATCAACTCGTCCGGACAAAGGAGCTTGACGTCCAACGCCTGCTGAAGGCCGGCGAAAACCTCGAGCAGGCACAACGCGACCTTCTCGCTGGAAAGTCCGGGGATTTCGAGACGGCTCGTCGCGAGGAGGAGGCGGCCGTTCGCCTCTTGAAAATCGCAGCCAAGGAGCTGCTGCCTGGGATCAGCGCGGCGGTTCTCGATCGGGTCACTGAGACCTTGCGGTCGGCGACGTCTCCGGAGAATCGCGCCCAGATCAAAACGGGTCGGCTCACGGGAGACCTGGATCCACCAGGCTTCGAGGCGTTCGCCGCGCCGTCCACAACGGGAGCCGAGCCCGCCAAAGGCAAGAAAGAGGAGCGCCACGACCGGGTCCAAATCCTCACGGAACAGAAACGAGAGGCGAACCAGACCGCCATGGACTTGGCCAGCGCCACCTTCGAGCTGGACCGATTGGCGAAGGACGCCGAGCTGGGCGCCAAAAAGGCGCGCCAAAAGGCCGACGCTGCCAGCGCTCAGGCTGACGCTGCGGCCGAAATGTTGGCCCGGCTCACCGCCGAGCTGGATGATCTCAGGAAATCGCGCTAACCGGCTAGTACAGAAACATGGGCTTGCCGAGGACGTGCCGGACCTTGGGGCGGTAGGCCTCCTCGTCGTAGAGCTCGTCGATGTCGACTCGTTTGGCGCCTTCGCGGGTGACCGAGATCGGGACGTGGGTGTAGGTTCCGCTGCGCAACGCCACCATTCGGCCGGTCGCGCCTTCCAATGCCAAGTCGGCAGCCATGACTGCGTAATTGGTCGCCACCATGAGGTCGAGTGAATCGGGAACCCCCGAGCGCATCAGGTAGCCAACTTGCTGGTACACGATCTCCTCACCGGTGATGTCCTTGAGGAGTTCCCCCGTGTAGGCGCCGATGCCGCCGAGTTTGCGATGACCGTAGGCATCAGCTTCCCCGGCAAGCTGCATCTCTCCTTCCACCAGTCGCGCGCCTTCGGAGATCGTCATCATCGAGTAGTTGGAGGGGTTGCGCTTCTTGTCGGCGATCAGCATTGCTCCCAACTTCTCGACGTCAAAGGGAACCTCGGAGATGACGACGCGGTCGACCCCGGCCAGATA
>JACCTH010000101.1 GCA_013812505.1 Acidimicrobiia bacterium
GCGCGCCGCCGTCGAAGCCTTTCAGTAATCATTCTTGCGTAGGATCCCGCCCTTTTTCGTAGGCGCGGATACGCAGGAATGGATTGGGAAGGTTTTAGGACAGGGAGGCGAGGGCAACGAGAGCGAAGTCGAGCATCGAGTCGACCGCCTCGCGGACGATGTCGCGGTGGGGGTCGTAGCCGGACATCTGCTCATCGCGTTCGAGGAGCGGGTTGCCGTCGATGGCGAAGATCGCGCCGGCGGCTACGCGGTGGAGCGAGGCGATGATCAACAGCGCGGCCGCCTCCATCTCGACTGCGACCACTCCCGCCTGTTGCCACTGGGGGAGAGCGCTGCCCAGAACGGAATGGGGATAGAAAACCGACGATGTGAGGACGATGCCGCGGTGAACCGGCCTCCCGGCGTCGCCCGTTGCCTCAATCAGAGCGGTGGTCACGTCGTGGTCGGCGACGGCAGGAAATTCGGGCGGCACGACTCCGGGCGAAAAGCCATCGTTACGGACCGCCGCAGTAGCGATCACCAGGTGTCCGTCGACGACGTTGGGTTGCAGGCCGCCGGCGCTGCCGGCGCGGATGATCGTGTCGACCCCGGACCGACATAGTTCCTCGAAGCACACCGCGGCGCCGGCGCTGCCGACACCGTGCGACACCACGCCGATCTCAACACCGTTGTAGTCGCCGGCGTAGCTGAAGTACTCGCGATAGCTGCCGAGCTCGCGGGTGTTGTCGAGCTTCTCAGCCGCGCGGGCGGCTCGATTTGGATCGCCGACGACGATCACCTTCCGCGGTAGATCACCCACCCGAACTTGCAGCACCGGGAGCACCGAAACAGGGTCAAGGCGAACGGGGTCGATCACGTCAGATGGTCCTTTCACTGCCTCCGTCGATGGGGATTTGCGCGCCGGTGGTGGCGCCGAAGCGATCCGAGCACAGCTCGGCAACGGTCCTCGCCACCAGGTCGGATGTCACCTCCACCTTCAGTAAATTGCGCCGGCGATACTCCTCGGGTGTGAGGCCATAGCGCGCGGCTCGCTCGGCGACGAGCTCGTCGGTCCAGAGCCCGGTATCGAAGACCGCATCCGGATGAACTACGTTGACGCGAATTCCGGCCTCGGCCCATTCGAGCGCGGCCACCCGGGCGAGCTGGGTCACGGCCGCCTTCGAAGCCGAATAGGCGCCCGCCCCCCGGCCCGGAGCTGGAACGTTCTTCGAGGCGATCACCACCACCCGTCCCCCGGCGGGAGACAGCCGCAGGATCGGGTCCGATTCGTTGAAAAGGTTCGCCACCGCGTTCACGTTCACTGCCATCACCGAGTCCCAGGACGCAGGATCGAGTTCTGCGACTGTTTGGGAGGCACCGAAGATCCCGGCCGCGGCGACAACCAGGTCGATGCCGCCGAATGCTTCCACGCCGGCCGAGATCGCGGCCCGTTGTGCAGCAGGGTCGGTGACGTCGACTTCGAGGCCGCGCCATCCCGGTGCGGTGAACGTTGCGACGACCTCTGGCGAACGGTCCAGTCCAATCACCGCCGCCCCTCGTGCGAGCAACTCAGCGGCGCAAGCGCGCCCGATCCCGGAAGCCGCGCCGGTGACGAGCGCCACCATTCCGCTGAATTCCGTTGGCTTACCTGTCTGGCGAAGCTTGGCTTGCTCGAGGTCCCAATACTCGGCGTCGAAAAGGTCGGCTGCATCCAACGCCTGGTAGCCGCCGAGAAAATCCTCAGAGCGCTCGAGCACCGCGATCGTGCGTTGGTAGATGTCGCCGGCGATTTGCGCGTCCCGAGCGGTGCGTCCAAAGGTGAGCATCCCCAGCTCGGCATCGAGCACCACTCGCGGCGCGGGGTCGAGCATCTGCAGTGGAACCCGGCCCCGGGACTCGTTATCTGCGAAGTACTCCGCATAGGCGGCCGCGTACTCGTCGACCTTGCGACCCACCATCGCCAGGCGTTTGGTCCGAATCACATGATCCGGAGTCAGCGGGCCGCGAGCGGCGAGAGAACCGAGGTCGGGACGCTTGACAAATCGGGCGACCGCGCGGTCGCTATGCCGAATCATCACCAACGGAATGCCAGCCACCCGCGACACGTCATGTCGAAGCCCGGCGAGGGTGACCGGGTCGACTGGACCAAGCGGCTCGTCCGCCGCCACCGAAGCCGGTGCATTGAGCGCGAGCCAGTCCTCGGCTCTCGTGATGAGATCGACGTGGCGGTCATAGGCCTCCCTGGTCGACGACCCAAAGGTGAATAGTCCGTGATTGAGCAGCACCATCCCAACGGTTTGGTCGTTCACCTGGCTAGGCCAAAGGTCGCGGACAGCTCGGGCTAGATCGAAACCCGGCATCACATAAGGCACGACGACGACATCGTCGCCAAAGACCTTGCGAACAATCGCGGCACCGTCGGCGAGATTGGTGAGGGTAACGATCACATCGGCGTGGCTGTGCTGCACGGCCGGGTAGGGGAGGAAGGCGTGCAGCATGCTTTCCACCGAAGGCTGCGGTGAGTCGGGATCGAGACGAGCGGCCGAAAGCTCTCGCATCATCTCGGGATCGGAAAGCTTCCGGAGGGCCAGCAGGTCAAGCAGTCGGTGTTGGCGTAACGGAGGAAAGCCGGCCAGTTGGATCGAGGCGAGATCGCATCCGCTTCCTTTCACCCAAAGAGCGGGAATTTCTTCTCCGGTGATATCGACGAAAGGCACCTTGACCGAGGTGTTGCCGCCTCCATGGAGCACGAGCGAAGGATCGCTTCCAATCAGACGAGAGCCATATGCGCACTCGTCGAGCCCTCCTTCGAATCGGCGCCCGTCGTCCCAACGGTTCTCCATCAGTAGGGGGTGTCCCCGCCGTCGACATTGATGGCCTGACCGCGAATGATCAAGGCGTCGTCAGACAGCAGAAAGGCGATGACCTTCGCCACCTCGACGGGGGCGATTTTCCGACCCAGTTGCGCCGCTCCCATCCCGGCCAGCAGCTCGTCCGCAGGAACGTCGAGGCGGGAGGAGAGCCATTCAGCCACGCCGGCCAACATCGGGGTGTCAACCCCACCCGGACAGACCGCGTTGACGTTGATCCGGTCCTCCGCCCATTCCATCGAGAGCGATCTGGTGAGGCTGATCACTGCCGCCTTGGCCGCGTTGTAGGCGGCCATGTTCTTGTAACCGACCTTGCCGCAATTCGAGGAGACATTGACGATGGCTCCGCCAAGTGGCTGCAGATACCGGCCCACTTCCCGCGAGCAAAGGAACGTTCCGATCACGTTCACCTCAAGCTGTTTCGACCAATCTTCGACCGCAGCATCCCAGGCAGTGTCGAGGACGACGGATCCGGCGTTGTTGACCAGCCCCTCGAGGCCTCCCAGCCCATCAACGGCCCGGGCAACACCTTCGGAAACACTGGTTGGATCGGTGACATCGACGCCGATCGACATCGTCCTCTGGCCGTCGGGGTCAAGCCTGCTGGCGACAGCTTTCGTTCGCGTTTCGTCCAAGTCGAATAGCGCCACCCGAGCACCGCGTTCGAGAAGGACAGAAACGATCCCACCGCCTATGCCGCCGGCCGCGCCGGTGACGATGTAGCGCCGGTCGGTCAAGTTCACCATGTGGTATTGGCGAGAACGCCGCCATCGACGACCAGGTTGGTGCCGGTGATCCAGCGCGAGAGGTCGGAGATCAGAAAGACGCAGGCATCCCCGACGTCCTCCGGCGTGCCAAGCCTTTGCAGCGGCGCCGCCTGTTGCCAGCGAGCCACACCTTCGGGCCAATCCTGATCGAGTCCCGGCCGGTCGATCAGGCCAGGGGAGACGGCGTTGACGCGGATTCCGCGGTCTCCCCATTCGAGGGCAGCAGCTCTTGCGTGCATCAGTAAGCCCGCTTTGGCGGCCGCATAGTGGCCGTGGTTGCGGGCCGGCTGAGTACCTTCGATCGAAGCCACGTGAACGATCGATCCACCCTGAGCCATGGCCGTGGCGACGGCTTTGGTCAGCCGATGAACCGCGGTGAGGTTGGTTTCGATCATCTCTCGAAATTCCTCGTCGCTCATTTCGATCAACGGAGCAAGCGGCTGGATCCCGGCATTGTTGATCAAACCGTCGATGCGTCCGAAGTGTTCGAGGGCGGAGGCCGTCACTTGATCCGGACCGCTCTTCGAGATGAGGTCGACACGCATCGCTGTGTGTTTGCCATCGAGCTCGGGAGCGGTGCTGGTGTGGACGTGCAACAGCAAATCCGCCCCGGCGGCAGCGAGACGGCGGGCGATGCCTGTTCCGATACCCCCGCCGCTACCGGTCACGATCACGACTTTGCCTGCCAGATCGAGCAAATCACCGGGCGGAGGAAGTGAGGTCATCGAATTGCAGAACCTATCGAGGGACGCAGGAGCGCGCCACTTATGATGCGCCAATGGCCGCCGCTCCGCCTCAATCCACTTCTGGCCAATCCACTTCTGGGAAGATGAGTCTGGCTGATCAGATCTCGGCCGATCTGCTCGAGCGTCTGCAAAGTGGCGAGCTGCGAGCCGGGGAGCGACTCCCCACCGAGCACCAACTGACCGACGAGTACGGTGTCTCCCGGGCAACGGTGCGAAGCGCTTTGCGTCGCCTGGAAAGCCTGGGTCTGACCGTCACCCGGCATGGCCTGGGAACGTTCGCCAATGCTGGCACCACCGAGGTTCGCGCCGATCTCCGCCAGCTCAACTCGCTTTCGGACACGATTGCCTCGTTCGGACTGACGTCCGAGATGAGCTATCGGAGCCGAGCCATCAGGGCCGCGACGGCCGAGGAACGGCGCCGTCTCGAGTTGCCAGCTCGGGCCAAGGTCCTGGCCACGGAGCGAGAGTTGACCGCAGATGGAACGGTGGTCGCCTTTTCCTATGACGCCATCCCTCGCCTCGTGTTTCCAGAGCATTTGGATATCCATACTGTCGACGGGTCGCTTTTCGCAGTGCTCGAGGCGCACAAAGCCCGCGTGGCAACCGCCCTCACGGAGGTCCACGCGGCTTCCGGTAACGAGGTGGGTTGGGGACCACGACCGGCCGCTTCGAACTACGTGCTCCTCAGCCAAGTGCATTACCTGGAGAATGCCCGCCCGGTTATGTACTCGAATACCTTCTTCGTCGAAGGCCGCTTCACGTTCTCACTGATCCGCACCAGATGAGTCGCGCGTAAGCCGGAGGATGTCTGCGGCGGCGGTGGGATAGCTGGCGATGAGCTCGTCGCGTTGACCGAGGTCAAAGTCCTCGGGTCGAAAGCTCGGAGCCATTGTCGTCCCGAGCAGGGAGTACGAACCAGTCGTGGCCGAACCCTGCCAAACCCCGCCAGGCACCACCAGCTGAGGGCTTTGCCCTACGCGGAAGTTGGGTCCGAGGAGCGGTCGCTCGATGCGGCCGTCGGGGCGGAGAAGGAGCATCTGGAGCGGATCACCCCCATAGAAGTGATAGATCTCCGCTCCTTGCAATCGGTGGAGCGCCGAGAACTCGTCGGGTGTGACCAGGAAATAGATAGCCGTCGAGAAAGCGTCCGAGTACGTCTGGCGGAATAGCCCGCCTTCATCCGGCAGCGGCTCCAGCTCGAGTTGGGCGATGAGTCGGTCCGGGTTCACAGGCCAGTCCGGGTTCACAGGCCAGCCAGGCTTCTCGCCCGCGCCGTCGCCTCCGCTCGGACCTGAGCGACGTCGATCGTGAGTACATAGCCATTCTCGACCACCTGGTGCCCCTCGATCCAAACGTCTTTGACGAGTGCCGGGCTACCCAAATAGACCAGATGGGTAAGTAGATCGCTTTCTTCGACGACTGGATAAAGAGGCGACACATCGAGATGGATCATGTCGGCCCGGCATCCGGCTTCCAGTCGGCCGAGATCCAAACGCCCCAGAGCCCGCGCCCCTTCCACCGTGGCCATCGTCAGCACATCTCTCGGTCCCATTGCACCCGCATCGTCGGCGGCCAAGCGAGCGAGCCGAAGCGCCATCCGCATCTCCTCGAACAGATCGATCCTGTCGTGCGATGCTGGGCCGTCGGTCCCGAGACCCACTGCCACTCCCGCTGAGCGCAGGGCCCGAACCGGCGCGAACCCGGAGGCATGTTTGGAGTTAGAGCAGGGACAATGAGCCACGGCCGTTTGACGCGCGGCGAATAGCTCAATGTCCTCGGCGCTCAGCCACACTCCGTGGGCAGCGAGGACCTGGCCGTCGAGCATGCCGAGTCGATCGAGATAGGCGGGCACCGAGAGGCCGGTCCGTTCGCGGAGCGCATCGCCCTCCTGACGCCCCTCGGCCACATGAATCTGAATGTGCATTCCCGATTTTTGGGCGAGCTCCACCACCCTCACCAGGGGTTTTTCAGGCACCGCGTAGGCGGAATGGGGCCCAAAGCCGATGCTGATCAGCTCGTGATCTCGCCACCGGTCCGCCTGCTCGACCGTGGCTTCGAGCTGCTCCGGCCAGCCGCCGAAAGAAGCGAGGTCGTCGGCCACGAGCAAGGGAGGGGTGACCACCGCGCGGAGACCGAGCTCCGCTGCCGCGTTGGCCACGGCCTCGGAATGGAAGTACATCTCATGGCTGGTGGTGATGCCATTGGCGAGGAGTTCGGCCCCGCCGGCGAGCATGGCCAGTCGAACGTCGTCGGCGGTCAGGCGACCCTCCCGCGGCCACATGACGTCGGTGAGCCAGGTCGAGACCGGCAGACCTTCTCCCGCCCCTCGCAACAGCACCATCGGGGTGTGGGCATGGGTATTGATCAGCCCCGGCATCAACAGGCCGTCGAAGTTCTGCGCCTCACCCTCCATCGGGGATGCCTCCCGAGATGGACCCGCCCACGTGATCCGGCCGTCGGCGATGTCGACCGCGCCCGGGCTGAACAGACGGGGTACCGCGGGATTCGTCAGGAGATGAGCTGCTTGCAATCGCGTCCGCAGAGATCCAACTTTCGCCGGAGGGCGCCATGCTAAGTTCCGAATCGAGAAGTTGTCAGACAACCCCGCGACCCTGATCGGATCCTCGACCGAGCTTCGGAGCATCGATTGGGTTGACGGTGCCGTTGAGCTCATCGACCAGACCGCCCTGCCGGAGGAGCTGGTCGTCTTGCGAATCGACGATGTGGCGGAATTGGTGGATGCGATTCGCCGATTGGCGGTTCGCGGAGCACCTTCGATCGGCGTCGCCGGGGCTTTCGGTGTCGCCCTTGCGGTTCGGATCTACCTTCCTGACGAGCCGGGCGAGTTCGCCCAAGCGATGCTCAGCTTGCGAAATGCCCGTCCCACCGCAGTCAACCTTGGCCGAGCGGTCGATCGTGCCGCTTCCCGCGTAAGCGCCGGTTTTGGGGCAGTTCTGGCCGAAGCGTTTCGGATTCGTGATGAAGAGATCGCCGCCTGCTGGGCCATGGGCAAGAGAGGCGCTGACCTGCTCGAAGAACTGTCCGGAGCACGGCCCCAACGGTTGATGACCATCTGCAACACGGGCGGCTTGGCGGCAGTCGAGCGCGGAACCGCGCTTGGAGTTATCGCCACGATGTTTGAAAGAGGTCAGCTGGAAGAAGCCCTTCCGGTCGAGACGCGGCCGTTACTACAAGGCAGCCGCCTGACGACCTGGGAACTCTCACGGAAGGGCGCGCCTTTCCGATTGCTGGTCGATTCGGCTGGGCCCTTCTTGCTGGCCCGCCAATCCATCGACGCGGTCCTGATCGGAGCCGACCGTGTCGCCGCCAACGGGGACACCGCCAACAAGGTCGGTTCCTATGCCCTCGCCCTCGGCGCCGACCGGGCCTCGGTTCCATTCATCGTCGTGGCACTGGAGTCGAGCATCGATCTCGACACCCCGACCGGCGACGACATCGAAATTGAGGATCGCGGGGCCGCCGAGGTGGTTGGTTTTCGCGGTTTGGCATTCGCACCTCCGGGCACTCCTGCACTAAACCCGGCGTTCGATGTCACTCCGGTGGATCTCATCACGGCGCTGGTGACTGAGCGACGTGTGGTTCGCTTTGATCAGGGGGAAGCCCTCACACCTTGGCCGTTGAAAAACGGCGAGAATGGAATCGACAACGGCAACGGAGGAGGAATATGAATAGGTTCGGCAAAGTCTTGGGCGGCGCAGTCCTTATGGCGATGTTGGTGGGAGCCTGCGCTCAGGGCGACGGCGGCGGCGAGGGGCCCACCTTCATCTACATCACCCCGGGCCCGATCGGGATCAACAAGTTCCTTGAACTGGGTCAGCTTGGAACTCAAAGAGCGGCCGAGAAGCTCGGCGGCTCCTTTAGGACCTTCGAGAGCACCGATCTCAACTCGAGGCGAGCGAATATCGAAGCAGCGGTGGAAGACGCGCCCGACGTGATCGTCCTCACCACCTTCGAGTTCACTGAGCTCTCAGCCGAGTTCGCTCAGGCGAACCCAGAGCAGGAATTCATCCTGATCGATGCCTGCCCGGAAACCGAGACTCCCATTGAGAACCTGCATTGCGGCGTCTTCCGCGAGCACGAGGGCGCCTATCTGCTCGGTCTCATGGCCGGGAACCTGACCGAATCGAAACAAATCGGCTCAGTGGTTGCCCTCGACATTCCCTTCCTTCATCGCTGGTCGGACAGCTTTGCGCTCGGGGCACAGACAGTCGACCCGTCGATCACGGATTCCCAGGTGTTCATCGGCGGCGACAATCCATTCTCGGATCCGCCTCGGGCGAAGGAGCAAGCCCTGGCGGTGGCCGCCCAAGGAGCCGATCAAATCTTTGCCGTAGGTGCCGGGTCCAACGGTGGGATCTTCGAAGCGGCCCAAGAAGTCGGCTTCATGAGCTATGGCGTGGATGTGAACCAGTGCCCGCAGGCTGCGGGCAGCATCGTTGACAACAATCTCAAGCTGGTCGACAACGTCGTCGAGCAACTCATCGACGGGATTCTGGCTGGCACCGCTGAGCCGCTCACCTCGTTCGGCCTGCTCGAAGGCGGCACGGGGGTCATGGCGATCGGTGACGATCTCGCCAGCTCGGAGTGCCTCATCGCCGACTATCCCGACATTGTCACCCAGGTCCAGGAGGCCGCGGACCAAATCATGGACGGAAGCCTCACGGTCCCTGATCCGCTATTCCCCTAAGGGCTCGCTTGAGCGTCAACGCACCCGAACTGGAACTCCGGGGAATCACCAAGCGATTCCCCGGAGTTCTCGCGAACGACCGCATCGACCTCACCGTCAAGACCGGTGCCATCCACGCCATCGTCGGTGAGAACGGCGCCGGGAAGACGACGCTGATGTCGATTCTTTACGGGCTCGTCCAACCAGACCAAGGAGAGATACGGGTTCGGGGCGAGCTTGTCCGATTCTCCTCGGCGCTCGACGCCATCGGCGCCGGACTCGGAATGGTCCACCAGGCCTTCAAGCTCTTTCCCACTCTGACCGTGGCGGAGAACGTCGTCTATCGAAATGAACCCAAGAAGGGATGGTTCATTGATCGCGACGCGGCGGAAGCCGGAGTCCGAAAACTCGCCGACAGCTTCGGCCTGGGAATCGACCCCAAGGCTCGGGTGGAGGATCTTCCGGTCGGGGTCTTGCAACGAGTCGAGATCGTCAAGGCTTTGTACCGTGATGCTCGGGTCCTAATCCTCGACGAGCCCACGGCGGTGTTGGCGCCGCAGGAGCGCGATGGGCTCTTTGTCATCATGCGACGCTTGAAAGCGGCGGGCCGCACGATTCTCTTCGTCACCCACAAACTCAACGAGGTGATGGCTGTGTCGGACCGGGTGACGGTGCTGCGATCTGGCCGGGTGATGGCTGACCTAAAGACGAGCGAAACTTCTCCGAAGGCGATCTCCAAACTCATGACCGGACGCGACATCGAAGCGGTTGCGCGACCATCGCTCGGCAACGGTGGCGAACACCTTTTGCGGGTCAACGACCTGGGCGTGGTCGACGACGCCGGCTTGGTCCGCCTCGACCGGGTCAGCTTCGAAGTCCAGGCCGGCGAGATCCTCGGCATTGCAGCGGTGGCCGGCAACGGGCAGAGCGAGCTCATCGACGCTCTGACCGGCCTCAAGCCCGCGAGCAGCGGGTCGATCAGTCTCAACGGTGTCGACATCACCCAAGCCGAACCTGCGCAACGCCGGCTAGCCGGCCTGGCCTATGTGCCTGAAGATCGTCACCGGGTGGGAACTGCCGCCGGTGGCGAGGTCTGGTCGAACCTGCTGATGGGATACCAGCGGACTCCGAAGTTCCGCAGGGGCCGCTGGCTGCGGGGTACCGCGGTGAAGGAACATGCCCGTGAGTTGATTGCGCAGTACGACGTTCGGGTCGGCAGCGAGAACACACTGGTGGGAACCCTGTCTGGTGGCAATCTGCAGAAACTGGTCGTGGCCCGGGAGATGACCCATCCAGCGGAGCTCCTGATTGCCGATCAGCCGACTCGCGGGGTCGACATTGGCGCCATCCAGTTCCTCCATCGACGTCTGCTCGAGTACCGAGATCAAGGAAGAGGAATCCTGTTGATTTCTGCCGAGCTCTCCGAGCTGCTTGCTCTCTCGAATCGGATTCTTGTGATGTACGAGGGTCGCATCGTGGCCGAGTTCGACGCCGCCTCCACCGACGAAGCGGAACTTGGGATCTATATGACCGGTGGTCACCTGGCTGGAGCCGTCCATGGCTGAGACGCTGAGAGCGAGCACCAACCGAGTGCTGCGCAACCCGGTCGCTTTTTCGATCGTCCTGTCACTCCTGATCGGGGCCGCGATCATCGCCGCCACCGGCACCAATCCGCTGCTCGCCTATTCGGAGATGGTGCGGGGTGCCCTCACCGGCTCGGGCCTGCGCAACACCGTCAGCCGGATGATTCCGATCGTCGGGATGGCGCTGGCAATTTCGATTCCGTTTCGGGCCGGAGTGATCAACCTCGGCGGCGAGGGCCAAATGGTGATTGGGGGGTTGGCGGGAACCCTGGCTGCGATTTATCTACCGCTTCCACCGGTGCTGGTCATCCCGCTGGCGTTGGTCGCGGGAATGGTCGCGGGCGCGTTATGGGCTCTGTTGCCGGCGATCGGCCAGACCGCACTCAAGCTTCCCATCCTCATCTCGAGTCTTCTCCTCAATTATCCGGCGAGGGCGCTAACCGGCTACATGGTTCGCTTTCCGTTTGCCGATCCGACGGTGACATCGTCATCCACGGTGCCGGTCCCCGAAAGCAACCGCATCCCCAAGCTGGCTCTCTTCGACGGCGTCTCGGCCAGCCTCGTTCTTCTCATCCTTCTCCTGATTGGGGTGGCCTTGTTCAATCTCCGGACCGTGCCCGGCTATGAAACGCGGATGACCGGGCTCAACTCGCGGTTCTCTCGGTACGGCGGGGTGGCCGTCGATCGTCAGGTGGTCTGGGTGATGCTCGCCTCCGGTGGGATCGCGGGAATGATCGGAACCCATCTCGTCGTCGGCGAGACCTATCGCTTCCTCGATGGGGATCTGGTTGTGTCCGGCTTTGCCTGGTCAGGACTTCTGGTGGCGCTGCTCGCCCGTCACCGACCCGGCCCCATGCTCGCCGCCGGTGCCTTCTTCGCTGCTTTGCAAATTGGCGGGTTGGCGATGCAACGCAACGTCAACGTGCCCTGGCAAATCGCGCAGGTGCTGCAGGCGGTAGTCATCATCATGATCGCCGGGCGATTCGTGTTGAAAGCCCGGCGAGAAACCGCTGCAGTCATCGAAGGCGAGACGACGGTGACCGGGGAAGTCTGATGTTTGAGCAGCTCTTCGACTCCGCGTTGGTCGAATCGGTGGTGAGGGCCCTGATTCCGATCCTGCTGGCCGCGCTCGGGGGAATGATCTGCGACCGGGCCGGCGTGTTCCAAATCTCGCTCGAAGGAATGATGCTGGTGGGCGCTTTCGCCGCGGTTGCAGGGTCGTATCTGGCGACGTCGGCGACTGTCGGAACCGTGATTGCCATGGCCGCCGGATCGGCATTTTCATTGGTCCTGGCCTATGGGGCGGTGTCGCGCCAGGGTGACCCGATCGTGATCGGGGTGGCCGTCAACCTTCTGGCGCTCGGTCTGACCAGCTTCCTCCTTCCCCAGCTCTTCGGCGTCCGGGGAGTCTTTCAAGACCCGCGAGTCGACGGCTTGAACCGTTTTCCGATTCCGTTCCTGTCAGACATTCCGATCGTCGGCCCGGCGATCTTCCGCAGCACCATTCCCGGCTATCTGGCCATGCTGGCGGTGCCGGCTCTCTGGGTGTTCTTGTTTCGCACGCCGATCGGCCTGCGCCTGCGCGGGGTGGGGGAGAGGCCGGTGTCGGCGGAGACGCTCGGTGTCAACCCGACGCAATACAAGTACGCCGCGGTTGTCGCATCCGGAATGCTCTGTGGCTTGGCCGGGGCGCAGCTGGCCCTCGGCAATGTTGTCCAGTTTTCTGAGAACATGTCGTCGGGCCGTGGTTGGATCGCAGTGGTGGCAGTGATGCTGGGGCGGGCTCATCCCGCCGGGGTGCTGGGCGCCAGCGCATTGTTCGGAGCTGCCGAGGGCCTCGGCTTCCGGCTGCAAGGCAACGGGCTGCCAGTGCAGATCACCGACGCGCTGCCCTATGTCGCGACCCTCGTCGCCCTCGCGCTGGCCCGCAAGCGGTTCAAGCGAATCCTTGAGCTGACAGCTGCATAACTTCTATAGACCTTTGTAGTTGGCGACCTGGCGCAGGGTGTGGACGATCTCGACGAGGTCGCGCGAGTCGGCCATGATTTGGTCGATGTCCTTGTAGGCGGAAGGGATCTCATCGACGAGCTTGGCCGCGACGTCGTCGCGCCAGGTCTTGCCTTCCATGGCGGCGGTGAGGTCGTCGGGGGTGAACTGTCTTCGGGCCTGACCACGGGACATCGCCCGGCCTGCTCCATGCGGCGAGGAGTGATAGGCCAGCGGATTGCCGAGACCGCGGACGATGAATGAGGCGGCCCCCATCGAACCCGGGATCAAGCCCAGGTCGCCTTTGCGAGCTCGAATCGCGCCCTTGCGGGTGAGCAAGACGTCTTTACCCCCGTGGTTCTCGATCACGGCGTAGTTGTGATGGCAGTTGATCTGGCGCAAGTCGGCAAACGGCGCTTCCAGGTTGAAGAGGCGGATGAGTTGGTCATATGCGTAGAACAGCATCTGCTGGCGGTTGGCTGCCGCGTAGCGTTGGGCCCAATCGAGCGCCCTCATGTACGCGTCGTAGAGATCAGTGCCTTGTCGGAGATAGGCGAGATCCTTGTGGGGGAGGGTGATCTGCCCACGTTTGATCTCGCCTTCGGCGGCTTTGATGAACTCCTGGGCAAGCTGGTTGCCAACCCCTCGCGAACCCGAGTGCAGCAGCACCCAGACCCCCTCGTTCTCGTCGAGGCAAAGCTCGAGGAAGTGGTTTCCTGAGCCGAGGGTGCCGAATTGTCGAATCGTCTTGGTCCGCTGTTTGGCATCCAGCTCATAAGGGTTCTCGGCCAGCCATCTTTCCCCCGGGCTGGTCTCTTTGTCGTGGCCCTGGCCGACGCCCGCAGGGATTCGGCGCACCCACTGTGCGAGCACATCTTTCAACGCGGACTGCGTCAGCAATGCGTTGTCCATTGGCACTGAGAGAGCGGCCATTCCACACCCGATGTCCACACCCACCGCGGCGGGGACGACAGCACCATCGGTTGCGATCACCGAGCCGATCGTGGCGCCGAGCCCGAAGTGGGCATCCGGCATCAACACCACCGGACCTCGCACAAAGGGCAGCTCAGCCGAGAGCGCGGCCTGATCAAGGGTGTGGTCGTCGACGATCGATGCCCAAGACAGAACATTCGGCCGAGGTTGGTTTGGCATCTCGTTCCCAATTCTGGCCGAGTAGGCAGAAGGGTTGTGGTGTAAATAAAACTTGACACGTTGTCGGATATCGCATACAGTGCCGTTGTCAAACTTTCTAGACACAAGGAGAAAGGGAAGGAAATGTCGTTTCAGGAAAAGAGTGCGATCGCCACCCTCGGAGGGTTGTTGCTCGTCTACGGCGCTTACTTCGCCATAGTCGGGAGGTGGATGGCGGCGAGCCCGGTGAACGAGATCGCCTATCAACCGCTCATGATCATCGCCGTGGTGGCTTGGTGATCCTGGCGGTGGTGAGCCACATCTTGATCGCGGTGGTGAATCCGAAGGAAGCCGATGCCCTCGACGAGCGCGACCGACTGATCAGCCTTCGGGGCGAGCGCGTCGGTGGCTATGTGTTGGCGGTCGGAGTCTTTGCCGGTCTCGTCTTCGCCATGATCGAAGTCGATCATTTCTATGTCGCACAGACATTGCTCTTGTCGTTGGTGCTCGCCCAGGCCAGCGACGAGGCCTCGAAGATCGTTCTGTACCGGAGGGGTTCCTAGCCGTGGTGAAACCCACTCGGGTTACCAACTCGATCCGGGCTCTTCGCTTCGGCGCCGGCGAGATGACCCAGGGACAGCTCGCCGAGCGCATCGGCCTCACCCGGCAAACGGTCAACGCCATCGAGCAGGGGAAGTATTCTCCATCGCTTGAAGTGGCCTTCAAGATTGCCAATGTGTTCGAGGTTCCCCTTGAAAAAGTGTTCCAATACCCTGGACAGGCATCTTGACTCTAGAAAACGCTTCCTCCCGCCAACCAGTCAGGGTGTGTCGGCTCACCCCCTCTCCGGGGCTCGATAATTCGGCAGGTGGGGAACGCCGTTCATCTAATTCGGCTGGGGACATTCGTCCTGTGGCGAACGAGTACCGTTCGCCACAAGACGAATTTGGATCGGTTCCCTGGTTACGCTCGCCGGCGTGTCGCCGGTTCGCCTCCACATCGAGACGATTGGCCGAGGCAACCCGGTCCTGCTGATTCCCGGGCTTGGGTATGCCTCGTGGTGCTGGCGCGAACAGACGCCGCTCGGTGATCATTGGATGGTCACCAAAGTCGATCCGCGCGGTGCCGGACGCTCGCCGAAGCCAACCGGTCCTTACTCGATCGGCGAGATGGCGGACGACATCGCGGGCTCGGTTGAAGCACGCGAGCCCTTTCACGTTGTCGGCCACTCCTTGGGCGGCTACCTCGCGATGACGCTTGCGATCGAGAGACCGGAGATGGTTCGGTCTTTGATCCTCATCGCGACCTCGGCCGGAGGAGCGAATCATCACCCGGTGCCAGAAGCCACCCGCGAAGCGTGGATGCGCGAGGTTGGAAAGTCCCCGGCCGAATATGCCCGGGCGACAATGCATCTCTCCTTCTCACCCGGCTGGGCCGAAGCGAACCCAGACGAATATGAGAAGTGGTTAGGCGCTCGCCTCGAGCACCCGACTCCACCCGAGGCCTGG
The DNA here is from genome assembly GCA_013812505.1 of Acidimicrobiia bacterium. GTDB lineage: Bacteria > Actinomycetota > Acidimicrobiia > Spongiisociales > ZC4RG35 > JACCTH01. The sequence continues at coordinate 15,258 of JACCTH010000101.1, forward strand.
AACGCGCAATATGCAGCGGGCGCATCGCATCTCGAGCGTGGCCTCGAGGTCGAAAGAATCGCCGTTCCCATCATGATCATCCACGGCAAAGCCGATCGCATTCTGCCTTTCGAGAACGGCGTCGAGCTTGCCGAACGGATTCCGCCCAGTCGTCTCTTTCTTATCGAGGGCCTCGGACACTTGGTGCAGATGGAACGCCCTGACATGTTCAACTCCCTCGCCGCCGGCTTCTGGTGGGGGATCGAGGCAGCCGGATAACGACATTTACCTTTTGTTTCCTTAACCCTGAGCCTGCACTTCGTTCGAACCACGCTGTGAAAGTTCTGGTCGCTGAGGACGACCCCTTGGTCGGTGACGCCTTCTCCGAGGCTTTGCGCGCTCGCTACCACACAGTTTTTCGCGCCGCGACGGAGGACACCGTCAACCGTCTCAGTGATGGGGAAATTGACGTCGGGATTCTCGACGT
>JACCTH010000105.1 GCA_013812505.1 Acidimicrobiia bacterium
AGGTTTGGGTGGTGGTATAGCCACCAAAATCGCCTTAGGTTTGGAGGGGGGTGATGGTGACGACCGGGTCGTTGCCGAGGGAGGGGGTGCCGGGTTGGTTGAAGGGGACGTAGGCGACGCCATGAGCGAGGGAGTCATCTTCTTTGACCATCAGCTGCGCCGACCCCTGTGACGTCTGCACGACGGCTTCACCTCCCGCGGTCAGGCCGAGCCGGCGAAGGTCGTCGGGGTTGAGGAAGACGGCGGCGCCCGGGGCCAGATCGGCGAGCGAAGGGCTGTGACGCAGCAAGACCCCGTCGTCGAACATCGTCCGGGCGTAATGCAAGACCAAATCACCTGAGGGTGATTTGCCAGGAGCATCGGCGGGGACAAAAACCAGCGGCTGGGTGTCGCCATGCAGCGGCACCACAACCCCTTCGGTCATCGAGCCCAGCAGGTCCCAAGTGACCCCGGCATAGGCGGGAGCCGTCGCCTCAATCTCTTTGGCGATGGCAACGGCCGAGGCCAGTCCGATGCTCGAGCCCATCCTCTCGGCGAGGTCGTCAAGAATCGACCAGTCGGCGCGGGACTGGCCCGGTCCCGGGGTGACCCGGTTGACCTTTTGCACCCGCCCTTCGACGTTGGTGACGGTGCCGTCTTTCTCGGCAAAACCTTCGACCGGCAAGACCACATGGGCGAGACGTGACGAGTCGGTGAGGAATTGATCCAGGGCCACGACGAACTTGGCCGACTCGAGCGCCTTGCGGGCGAGGACACCGTTGGGGACGTCGCGAATCGGATCGGCGCCGACGAGGACGAGACCGAGGATGTCGCCAGACGAAAGCCCGTCGAGGATCCCGCCGGCGTCTTTCCCGCGACCGGCCGGCCAGCTCCCCCACGCTGAGAAAAGGTCGGGGCTGATTCGGCCAGGAGCGAGGTTGGGAGCGAGGCCCATGTCCAGTGCTCCGTAGACGTTGGAGCGGCGGGCAAGCGGCAAGACTTTGCCGCCCTTGCTGCGAACGAAGGCGGCGACGGCTTCGGCGAGCCGGCCATCCTCGCCATAACCCGTTCGGCCGACCAGAGCGACCAGCGGAGTATCGCTCACCGCCGCCGCCAGGTCGTCGCCCTCGGACCTGAACCGGGTCAGAACTTCGGCGCCGGAGCCCGGGCGATAGCTGACCTTGTGGGCGGCCCAATCGTCGAGACCGGTAGCCCGGGGATGCACGATCACCAACCGTGCCCCCCGCTCCTGGGCGGAGTGGCGAGCCCGGAGATAAAGGGTCGGATGCTCCTCTTTGAGGTCCGGACCCCAGATGAGGATCGTCTTGGCGTTGTCGAGGTCGGCGATCAGCGCCCGGTCGGCTGTAGCGGCGAGAAACTGGGGGTCGAGTCCGTCGTCCATTTGACAGTCGACATGGTTGGTGCCAAGGGCGACCCGGGCGAACTTGGAAAGGGCATAGGCGTCCTCGTTGGTCCCACGGGCTCCGCCCAAAACCGCGATTTGCTTGGCTGCCTGTTTGATCTCGCCCAGCCTGGCCGCCACCAGGTCGAGGGCTTCGGCCCAGGACGCCTCCTGCATCGATCCGTCTTGGCCCCGAACAAGTGGCGTCGTCACGCGGTCCGGGGAGTTGATGTACTCGAAGCCGAACCGGCATTTATCCGACAGCCATCCCCAGTTGACTGCCTCGGATTCCGCGCCTAAGAAACGAAGGATCTCGTTCTGGCTCGACTGGACGGTGATGTGGTCGCCAGCGGTGCAATGCGGGCAGGTCGAATCGATCGCGGTCAGGTCCCAAGGCCGGGCCCGAAATCGATAGGGCTTGGCGGTGAGCGCACCCACCGGACAGATCTGCACGGTGTTGCCGGCGAAATAAGACGAGAACGGCTCCTCCGGAAAGGTGTTGACCTGGGTGTAGTTACCGCGATCGAGGAACTCGATCAGCGGATCACCTGACACCTCGTCGGAGAAGCGGGTGCAGCGGGCGCAGAGAATGCAACGCTCACGGTCGAGGAACACGAGCTTCGAGATCGGGATCGGTTTTTCAAAATGGCGCTTTTCCTCGACAAAACGCGACTCCCCCGGACCGTAAGCCAGGGTGTGGTCCTGGAGCGGGCACTCCCCGCCGCGATCGCAGACCGGACAGTCGAGGGGGTGGTTGATAAGCAGAAACTCCAGCACGCCTTCCTGCGCCTTCTTGACAACGTCGGACTTGGTGTCGACCGCCATCCCGTCGGCAACGGCGTTGGTGCAGGCTGTGATCAACGCCTTACCGCGCGGTGTTTCGATCTCGACAAGACACATCCGGCACATCCCCACTGGCTTCATCCGCGGATGCCAACAAAATCGAGGGATATATGTGCCGTTGTCTTGCGCGGCCGTTATCAGCATCTCGCCTTTTGGCGCGGCGAACTCATGCCCGTCGCCGGTGACCTTGACCGTCTCGGTCCCTACCTGAGAGTTGATTCCTGACCTGCTTAGAGTCCGGCTGGTGATCTTGAGGGTCATGGGGCGGGCGCCTTATAGACACTGACATGCCGCGGACTGGCGCTGGTAAACGGCTCCTTCTCCCACCCACCCCAGCGCACTTCGAGCTCGAGCCCGGCCAGTTGCGCCATGAGGTCGAGTTCGGAAGGCCAGGCATATCGGATGTTCACGGGTCGAAGTTCAATCCCGGTTGGGGACAGCCAGACCCATTGTGAAGTCACCAGCTGATTGACCAAATCATGTTGGCTCACGTCGATCACCGCTTGTTCGCGCAGAACTCTGACTGCCTGCACTCGCTGACCCCGATCAAAGCGGCCCAGGTCCGGCACAAACGCTTCGATCAGAAAACGTCCGCCATCCCCTAGGTGCGGGACGACGTTTGCAAAGCAACGAACCTGTTCGGTTTGGCTGAGCAGACAGAAGAGAGTGTTGGAGACCAAATAGATCAGCTTGAACTCGCCTTCGATCGCCACATTGGCGAAGTCGCCCATCACGACGGGGATCTCGGCACCGCCCGGCTTCTTGCGAAGCAAGCTGACCATCTCGGGAGAGATGTCGATGCCACTGACTTTCAGCCCGCGAGAAGCCAGGGGGAGCGCCACTCGTCCCGTCCCGATCGCGAGCTCCAACACCGTTCCGTCCTCGGCTATCTCGGCGAGCTGATCGATCATCCCCTCCGCCGCCTCGGGAAAAAACGTGTCGTAGCTAGCCGCCCATTCGGCTCCGAAGGTTGTCTCGTCGTAGCCGAGCATCACGCAATCAGCGGGCAGCGGCCGTCGTGGATGTGGGCCATGACTTCGTCCTTGAAGTACTTGATGATCGAGATGATCGGCGACACCGCCGACGGGCCCAACGGACAGATGGTGGTCATTTTCGGGGGCCAGGCAAGTCCCACCGAGATGTTGTCGGAGACGTCAAGCAACAGGTCGGGATCTACCTCCCGGCCCTGGCCGCTCTCGATCCGGCGCAGGATCAGCTCCAGCCAGCTCGTACCTTCGCGGCACGGGGTGCACTGGCCACACGACTCGTGGGCGAAGAACCTCACCACCCGTTCGGCCGCTCGGACCACACAGGTCGAATCGTTCATGACCACCACCGCTCCCGAGCCGAGCATCGATCCGGCTTTGGCAGTGTCGTCTTTGGTGATCGGCAGATCGAGATGGTCGGGAGGCACAAACCACGGCGCCGAAGCTCCCCCCGGAATCCAGGTCTTTAGCTTCCGACCATTGGGGATCCCGCCGGCGACGTCGAAAATCAGCTCCCGCCAGGTGAGCCCGTGCGGCAGTTCGTAGTTGCCGGGCTTCTCGACATGACCCGAGACCGAGAAGAGGAAGGTGCCGGTGTCGGCTTCGTGTCCGAGGGCTTTGAAAGCGTCGACGCCGTCGTTAAGGATGTGAGGAAGGTTGGAAAGCGTCTCGACGTTGTTGACGATCGTCGGCTTGTTGTAGAGACCCACCGCGGCCGGGAAATACGGGGGCTTGAGCCGGGGCTCGCCGCGGAGACCTTCGAGCGAGTTGATGAGCGCCGTCTCCTCGCCGCAGATATAGGCGCCGGCGCCCAGATGAACGATGACCTCGAGATCGAAGTCGGTGTTAAAGATTCCTTGGCCGAGATAGCCCTGGCGATAGGCCTCCTCGACCGCTTGCTGCACGCGGCGCGCCGGCTTGGGGTACTCGCCCCGGATATAGATGAAGGCGTGATGGACCTCGTTGGCAATCGCAGTGATGATCACGCCTTCGATCAGCTGATGAGGGTCGCGTTCGAGAAGTTGTCGATCCTTGAACGTGCCCGGTTCCGACTCGTCGCCGTTGACGACGAGATAGGCCGGGCGGGCCGGGGCGAGGAAGCTCCATTTCAACCCCGCCGAGAACGCCGCTCCTCCCCTCCCGAGCAGGCCCGAGCTCTTGACCGCTTCGACCAACTCGTCTCTCGTCATGCTGACCGCGCGCTTCGCGGCCGCGTAGCCGCCGGTGGCTTTGTACCGCTCCAGAGTGTGCGAATCGGTCGGATGCTCCACCATCCGTTTGGTGACCAAGAGAGGAGCGTTCACTCGGTGCTGCTCCGCACCGTGCCAAACGGCTCATAGGCCGGGTAGGGCCCGACGGCGCCGACGTCTTCGGTGATGGCCCAGTCAAAAGAGGGTCGGCCCCCAAAAAGGCTTTGCATCTCGTCGGTGTTGACGACCTCAGGGCGAGCCTTGCGCAGCCACTCCACGAGTTGGCGCGCTTTCTCCGGGTTGATCCCTTCGATCAGCTCGTAGTTCACCTGCATGGCGGGGGCGCCTCCGCAGGCCCCGATGCATTCCGCGTGCTCGAGGCCGATCAGACCTTCGCTGTCGACCTCGCCCGAGGCGACGCCGACTTCCTCTTCGAGCGCATGGAGGACGTCGTCGGAACCGAGGAGCATGCACGAGATCGAGGTGCAGCACGAGATCAGGTAACGCCCTACCGGCTCGAGTTTGTACATCGTGTAGAACGATGCCACCGAGAGCACTTGGGCGGGAGTGATCCCGACCAGCTCAGCCACACGGGCCATTCCCGCTTCGGTCAAATAACCCTCTTCGGACATAGCAAGGTAGAGAAGCGGCATCACCGCCGACCGTCGATTCGGATACTGGGCAATGATGGCCCGGGCTCGCTCCTCGGTTGCCTCCGGCCACTTGCTCATCGCCGTTGAGGATACGCGACGAGCCAGCGCATCGAAATTCACCGCAACTGCGTCGATCTTTCGCGCTCTGGGCGCGGAAAATCGGCACAAAAGGTTGAGCCGGGGAGGCCGATAGCCTGCAAGCGGTGTTCCTCGACCCCCAGAACCTGATCATCACCTTTGGAACAATTGGTCTGTTCCTCATCGTCTTCGCCGAGTCGGGGCTGTTCTTCGGGTTCTTCCTTCCCGGGGACTCGCTCCTCTTCACCGCCGGCCTCTTCGCGGCCGATGGCATTCTCAACCTCCCGCTGATCCTCATTGGATGTTTCATCGCCGCTGTGACTGGTGACCAGGTGGGTTACTGGTTCGGCAAGCGCGTGGGGCCGGCGCTGTTCCGTCGCCCCGACTCGCGTCTGTTCAGACAGGAATACGTCGAGCGCGCTCAAGGATTCTTTTCCCGCCATGGCGCCAAGACCATCGTCCTCGCCCGCTTCGTCCCGATTGTGCGGACCTTCGCCCCGATCCTCGCCGGTGTCGGCAGGATGCCCTATCGAACCTTTCTCAGCTTCAACGTCATCGGCGGCCTTCTCTGGGCAGTCGGCGTCACACTTCTTGGCTTCTGGCTTGGCAATCTGATCCCCGACATCGACCGTTACCTGCTGCCGATCATCGCCGTGATCATCGCCCTGTCCGTCCTCCCAATGGCTTTCGAATGGTGGCGGCGCCGCCGCGAGCCGGCCAAGCAGCCGAGCTAGGGCTGCTTCATAAACCATTCGACGAACCGCTGGCAGCGGCCGTCGGGGGCGAAGGTCAGCTCCCACATGTTCCAGTAGAACCGCCCGTCGCCATAGGTGGTCGTGCCGACCGCAGTCGCCCAGTCCCCGTCCACCAGATGCGGTTGATAGTTCGCGTTCCAGCTTCCCGGTTCGTCTTTTTCCTCGAGCCAGTTGTCGGCGATGGCCGCGTTTCCCACTACCGGCTCGTCGTAGGGGTGATAGCGATACTCAGCGTCCTCGGTGAACAACGCTTCGATCGCGGATCGGTCATAGCTGCTCCAAGCGGCGACGTATCGGTTGAGCCAGTCTTGGACCGCCTGCCGATCGATCACCGGTCGACGTCTCCCATCACTGGGTCGAGTGAAGCGATGGTGGCGATGGTGTCGGCCAGCAGTGAGTCGGCCATCATGATCGGAAGCGCCTGCAAGTTGTAAAAGGACGGCGCCCGGGTGTGCATCCGATAGGGCTTGCCTTCGCCAATAGAAACCAGATAACACCCCAGCTCGCCGCGCGGCGACTCCACCGCGACATAGGTCTCGCCCGCCGGCACCCGGAAACCCTCGGTGAAGATCTTGAAGTGGTGGATCAAGGCCTCCATCGATTCGTCGATGCGCATTCGCGGCGGTGGGGTGACCTTGCGATCGTCCGAGCGATAGTCACCCTTTGGCATCGCCTCGGCAGCCTGTTCGACGATGCGAGCCGACTGCAGGATCTCTTCGATGCGGACTCGATAGCGGTCGTAAACGTCGCCTCTCGTTCCCAGCGGGACTTCGAACTCAAATTGCTCGATGCCGGCATACGGAAACACTTTCCGCAGGTCCCAGTCGACGCCAGCCGAACGCAGGGTGGGTCCAGTGATGCTGTAGGCGAGACACTCCTCGGGGGTGATGACGCCGACTCCACGGGTGCGTCCATTCCAGATCGGATTCTCCTTCAGCATGTCGTCGTAGTCGACCACGCGCCTTCGGATGTTCTCGAGGATCGCTTTGACGTCTGCCCTCCAACCAGGTGGCAGATCGGCGGCGACTCCGCCGGGGCGAATGAAGTTGTGGTTCATCCGCACCCCCGAGGTCTTTTCGAAGAAGGCGAGGATCTGCTCGCGGTCGCGAAAGCCGTAGGTCATGATCGAAACGGCCCCGATATCCATGCCGTTGGTTGCCATCGCTACCAGGTGTGATGAGATCCGGTTGAGCTCGGTCAGCAGCACTCGAATCGTGTTGGCCCGAGGGGGCACCTCGATCCCGAGCAACCGCTCCACAGCCATTGAGTAGCAGTGCTCGTTGTGGAAGGAAGCGAGATAGTCCATGCGGGTGACGTTGGTCGGACCTTGCATGAAGGTCAGCTCCTCGCCCGTTTTTTCCATCCCGGTGTGGAGGTAACCGATGACCGGTTTGGTGCGACGGATGATCTCGCCTTCGAGCTCGATCTGCAGTCTCAACACCCCATGTGTTGACGGGTGCTGGGGGCCCATGTTGACGATCATCCGCTCGTCGTCGGAGATCTCGTCGTCGAATACATAGTCGTCGGTGACCACCGACCCGAGTTGTTCGCGCAAGCGATAGTCCGTTTCGGTCGAGGCCATCTCCTGGCTGCCCTCGTCGGTGGTGCTGGTGTCCCAATCCGGTTCCTCGGTGCCCGAGATCCAGAGATCGACGTCCTTCGACTTGGTCATCAACGGACCTTGTGGGAGGCTTTGAACTGGACCGGGACCGACCCGACCGCGAAGTCTTTGCGCAACGGATAACCCTCCCACTCGTCGGGCATCAATATCCGGGTGAGGTCGGGGTGATCGACGAAGTTGATGCCGAACATGTCGAAGGCCTCGCGTTCGGCGTAGTTGGCACCGGGCCACACCGTGACTAGCGAAGGGATGTCGGAATCAGTTTGAACGATGATCCGCAAGCGACGGCGATGCTGGAGCGAAACCAAGTTGACGACCACGTCGAAGCGCGGCTGACGAGAAAGCCAATCCACCGCGGTGACGTCCGACAGGAGCTCGAATCCTCCTTGCAGGGCGGACTCACCGAAAGCGCGGAGCTGATCGGCCGGGAGCGTGACCACGTCCTGGCCGGCGCTCGTCGCCCAGCTCGCATCCGCAAAGGGCTCGATGAGCCCTTTCAGGATCTCGTCCGAGGGAAGCAGCCGGGTTTCCTCTGCCGCCACCGCGGGAGTCTGGCTCTGATCGGTCACGCCTTGCCCGCCATGATGTTGTCGTGCAAGGTGAGGATGCCGTGCATAAGGCTCTGCGGTCCCGGCGGGCAACCGGGAACGTAGATGTCCACCGGCACCACCTGATCGACGCCCTGGACCAGGGCGTAGTTGTTGAACATGCCTCCCGTCGAGGCACAGGCTCCCATCGAGATCACCCATTTCGGGTCCGGCATTTGGTCATAAACCTGGCGCAGCACGGGAGCCATCTTCTGGCTCACCCGGCCGGCGACGATCATCAAATCGGCTTGCCGCGGGGAGGCTCGGAAGACTTCCATCCCAAAGCGCGCGAGGTCGTAATGAGCGGCGCCGGTAGCCATCATCTCGATAGCACAACACGCCAGGCCGAACGTGGCCGGGAACATCGATCGACTTTGCGCCCAACGGGCCGCCCTGTCGATCGTGGTGGTGAGAATGTTGGTCGGCTGGGTACGACGAATGCTCACGCCGCCTGTTCCTCTTCGACGGGTAGATACCGGGCCCGCCGGCGAACGTTCCAGTCGAGCGCGCCGCGTTTCCAAACGTAGACGAGCGTCTCGAGAACGAAGAACGTGAAGATCCCCACGGCGGCGACGCCGTACCAACCAAGTTGGGGGAAACGTGTGGCCCAGGCGAACAAGAAGATGATCTCGACATCGAAGATCACAAACAGCATCGCCACCAGATAGAACTTCACCGGGAAGCGTTGCACTGGTTCGGTCTCGGGAAGGATCCCGCATTCATACGGAGCGACTTTCTCGGGAGTCGGGTTGTGCGGGGAGAACAGCTTGGAGACGAAGAGTGAAACCCCGACGAAAGCGACGGCGAGGACCAACATGATCGCAATCGGCAGGTAATCGACCAGTTGCATACCTGCGATGAGCATAGAAGCGGCCGAAGAGAAGCCCGCCGCTAGGCCACCGGGAGGGGGCGGACGAGGGCGGCGAGCATGTTGTAAGCCCGCTCCCCCGTCGCTTTTTCGTCCTCGTCGAGCAGGTTCGACATGACCTTCAAGGTCCATTCCATCAACGGGCGGTTGCGAATCCCGACGTGGGCCAGCGTCCGCATCACGGTTGGGTTGGCGATCAGCTTCACGAAGACCCGCGCCATCTTGTAATAGAGCCCGAACTCGTCGTTGATCGTTCTTTCGTACCCGGCCAGACGAGCTGAGTCGCCGGCGGCGAGCGCCTCGCCGATGAAACGGGCGGCGATAGCGCCAGTTTCATACGCGTAGGAGATTCCTTCCCCGTTCCAGGGGTTGATCGCCCCGGCGGCGTCGCCGATCGTCAGCCAGTTGGGCCCGGTGAGCGGCGAACGCGAGAAGCTCATCGTCAGCTTCCCCCCGACCGGCTCGGTGAGCTTGGACTCAGCCGAGAGACCCCAGTAATCGGGAGCGACACGGACGTAGTCGGCCATCATCTTCGAGGTGTTGACTCCCTTCCATCGCTTGTTGGTGGAGAGCAATCCGACGCCGACATTCACGGTTCCATCTCCGAGGGGAAAGACCCATCCATAACCTGGCATGGTGTCGCCGTTCTCGTCGCGCATGTCCAGTTGGCTTTCGAGGAACGGGTCCTGCGAACGCGGTGAGGCGTAGTAGCCGCGAGCGGCCATGCCCATCGGGTAGTCCTTGCGTCGCACCGTCCCCAACTCGCGGCCGAATCGATTCATCGAGCCATCGGCAATGACGACAAAGGAAGGGTTGACGGTGCGGGTTTCGCCATCGTGGACGAGATCGACGCTGATCAGCCGGCTTTCCTCGATGACGGGCAGCGCCTCGGTTTTCTCCAGCACCTCGACGCCTTGCTTGCGGGCAAGCGCCGCCACCTGGGCGTCGAGGTCACGCCGGCGGATGACCCCGCCCCAGTTCGGATACTTCGTGTGGTCGGGCCAGGACATTTCCATAAAAAGCTCGTCGCCGGCATATGAGCGAAGTCCGGTGATGCGGTGGAACTCCGGCACCGAGAAATCGAAACCCATCTCGGCCAGCCAGTGGATCGCCCGCGGGGTCAAGCCGTCGCCACAGGTTTTGTCCCGCGGATACTCCTGCTTCTCGACGAGGGTGACCTGATGGCCGTTCCGGGCGAGCCAGTAAGCCGCGGCGGCACCACCCGGTCCACCACCAACGACAAGAACTGACGACACGTTCGAAAGGTTAGGACCATTCGTTCTCTGGACTCGGAGGGACACACAGTGTCCCCACGAACCCTGGGTTCGTAAGCTGGGGCAGAATGGGGGGCGATGCGTGAGATTCCGCGGGCGACGGTGGGGAGACTCGCTCGCTATCTACAGGGGCTCGAGGAGTTGGGGCGAAGGACGGTTTCCTCCGCCGACATCGCCTCCGCGGTTGGGGTCAGCGCCGCCCAGGTGAGACGCGACCTGTCGTATCTCGGTCCCCAGGGGATTCGAGGAGTCGGGTACGAGACGAGCCATTTGCTCACCGCCCTCCGGCGAGAGCTGGGGCTCGTCGATCGGGTGGGGGTGGCAATCGTTGGCGCCGGCAACCTCGGTCAGGCGTTGGCCGGCTACGGCGGCTTTGAACACCGGGGCTTTGTCGTTTCGGGAATCTACGACATCGACCAGGAGAAGGTCGGCACTTCCATCCACGGCCATCAGGTCCGCCACCTCGGCCGACTGAGCGCCGATGCGGTTGACCGCCTATTCGCCATCGCCATCATTGCGACCCCGGCCGATGCGGCCCCCGAGGTCTTGCAACGACTTGCGGCGGGAGGAGTCCGCTCAGTGCTCAACTTCTCCCCCACTGTTTTGAAGGCGCCGGCCAGCATGGAAGTGAGAAACGTCGACCTCTCGACCGAGCTCCAGATCCTCAGCTTCTATCGAGGGCGTCCTCCCAACGGGGTGTTGCCCTGACTAAGCGGTCCCCTCGGCCAACTCTTCATACTGCTTGAGCGCCACCAGGAACCCGGCGAACAAGGCCGCCGAGACCACCAGGTAGGCGATCGGGATGATTCGAATCTCGAAGGCATTGAGCCCTTCGATGTCGGCCGGCCGGGGTCCGCGGGGGGCGTAGATCACAAACAGCATCGACGAGATCGTCAGCCAGCCGAAGATCCCGGCGCCGGCGAGAAGCAAACCGAGCCGGCGGCCAGTGTTGGTGTACAGCAGGAGGTAGATGCTTCCGTAGAAGATGGCGAAAGCAGCCAGCGTGAGAATGATGCCGGTGATAAAGAGGTTGGCAGAGAGCAGCTCTCGGAAGAACTCGCGCATTACTCATCCCCTCCGGTCATCGCTCCCGAGCGGAGATAGCTAGCGATCAGCGAGATGTCTTCGGCGCTCAGGATCTCACCAAAGGCGGGCATCCGCCCGCTCCCGATCCCGTTGACGCCGTACGCGGTCTGGGCGATGGAGCCTTGAGTGATGAACTTCTCGAGGTCCGCTTGGGTCAGAAACTGGACATTGGGGCGTTCGTCCCACAACGCCGGACCGAAACCTCCGGAACCCGCCCGCTGGGTGAAGGGAAGGCCCGCCGACCACCCGGCGGTGTGACAGCGCGCGCAGTAAGAGTTGAACAGATAGACCGCCCGGCCCGCCTGTTCGCTGTCGCCACCGAAGCCGATCGCGGCCACCTCTTCGATGTCGATGTTCCACAGCTGCTGTTCGGCCGCTTCCTGCAATTTGGCGAGGCCATCTTCGGCCACAGGCAGGAGACGATCCTGGTTGTCTCGGGTGACAGCAAGTTGCAGGGAGTTGGATTCGGCTGCGGAAACGCCCTGTTCTGCCGTCGAGAGATCGGACTCGCCGGGGACCGTCTCGGCATTGGCCGGATCAAGTGTGAAAGCCGCCAGACCCAACGGACGGACCGCGGCAAGGGCTTCGGTGAGAAGACCTGAGATCTGTCCTTCGGCGCCGTCCGTGATCCCATCGCCGTCGGCATCATCACCGGTGACGGCCAGGGCAGCCTCGATCCGGGCGAGGTAGCCCGCCAAGATCGGGTTCCCCGCATTCGCTTCCTCAAGTCCGGCGAGCGTCTCTTCGAGCACCTCGGTATCGGGCCGCTCGTTCGTTTGCGAGTTCGCCGCGTCAAAGCGAACTGACTCAACCCCAGCCAAATCCCAAACGGCCACAAACTCCGCCGAGAGCTCGCTGAGGTTGGTCTCCGCGATGTCGGAAAGCCCATCGCCGTCGGTGTCGATCCCGACACTGGCACCTTCCAGCTCCTCCCGCATCTCATCGGTGATCGCGACTGCCCCATCGGCGAGGTCGGGCGCGCGTTGGATGTTCGCCACCAGCTGCGCCTGCTCGGCGATGGCGTCGTTCACCGTTTGCTCAGCGCTGGCCAGCCGTTGTTGTTCGGTATTGACCTTGCTCGTCATCCGAGAAAGCGCTTCTTGCTGGCCGATCTGGATCGACTGGATGTAATTGACGATGTCTTGGACCTGGTTCTCGTTCATCGCCCCGCCTCCCGCCAGCCCCCAGGCCGGCATCGGCGTATTAGGCCGGCCGTAGGTCACCCAAAAATTGACCTCTTCGGCCGAGTACCGAAAGAAGATGTCGTCGAGCGACGGCACGTGCCAATCGGTCGTCACCTGCGAGCGCTTCTCGATGTAGGTTGCCGTCCCGCCCGAGCCGCCCGGCCCGTGACAGTTGAAGCAACCAAACTCGGCCACCAGTTCGGCCCCACGGTCGATCGACTCTTCTCCGAACTGCTCGACAAAACTTTCCTGGCGCTGGGTTTCGCCCAAGAAGTACAGCGGAAGGCTGACCGCCAAGAAGCCGGCAAACACGACCGCGCCCATCTGGACCCGCTCGAGCCGCCTCGTCTCGAGTTCCTCGTCGGTCCGGCCAGGGGCCAGGTTGGAAGGAACCTGCTCCTTGCCGCGGGTGCGCAGCGTCGAGACGAGAAGGAATGCGAGCCAGGCCACACCGGCGATCACCGCCAGGGTGATGACGAGACTCGACGACATCAGTTCTCTTCGACGACGACGGCGATGCAGGATGGGCCCTGCGGATACTCCACCGATCGCGACGGAGCGCGTGGAGTCTGGATGATGTCGCCGGTGTTGATGATGAAGCGATCATCGACGACCTCGACCGTGAAACGATCGAGGTTGCGGGGAGCAGGTCCATTGGCATACTCGCCGATCGAGTCGTACTTGGAGCCGTGGCAGGGGCACTCGAAACCTTGTGAGGTGGCGCACCAAGGGACGCGGCATCCAAGGTGTACACAGCGTTGATAGAGCGCCATCAGTCCGCCGGCGGCGACGCCGCGACCTTCGAATTGATGGGAGAGGTTGGACTCGTTAACCGGGACGACATAAGCCCTGGCCTCGGGGATGAAAGCGGGGATCGTGCCTCCGTCGGTCGCGCGGGTTGCGATCAAGAGGTCGGAGACCGCGCCGGCGTCGATGCTGGCTCCGAAGCCCCCTTTGAGCTTGGGCCACATGAAGGCCAAGAGCTCTATCCCGAGCACGGCGACGAAAGAACCGAACGTCGCCCCCAATGCTCGGTTGAAGAACTGACGGCGGCTGACGCCCGCTTCCTCTGGGGAGACCTCGACGACCCGCTGCTCGTGGGCGAGGACCAGCTCGGGTTCGGCCTCCTCGACTTCCACCACCTCTTCGGTGACTTCTTGCTCGGGGGGCGCTTGCTCGACTGTTCCCACTTTCACGAGCTCCCGCGCCGGCCGGTCAGCCTTCTGGGTTTCTCTCGAGACCGCCGAACGCCAGGAAGTCTCTCCTGTCGACCGTCGCCAGGCGATGGCGAATGCTCCTAGAGCGGCAAGCAACGCCACCCCGGCCACCGCAACGAGGATCAGGGTCTGGCTGCTCATTCGAATGACACCCAATCTTTGATGTCGTCGAAGAAGACGCCATCGTTCCAGGGGTAGGCGAAGTTGAAACCGAGGCCGCGGAACAAAACGCCGACGATCGTGAGGGTGGCCGATCCGGCCATGAACAGCGTGTAGAGCATGATCGCAAACTTGCGATCCGACGGTCGGGTCGACGGGTTCCGATCCACGTACGGAATGGCCATGAACCCGATCAGGCCAACGATGGTGGGCACGGTCACACCGGCGATCTGGGGGTCGAAGTACGAGAGAAGCTCCTGCAGCCCGAGGAAATACCACGGCGCCTTCGACGGGTTGGGAGTGGCATTGAAGTTGGCGGGATCGAGCAGCGGCGCCTGGAGGATGATCGAGAGGATCACGAGCACTCCGGTGACGGCGAGCAGCGCCGAGAACTCGGCCAGCATCAGGTGAGGCCAGGTGTTCACCTTGTCGGTGGGCTCGGTCTTGACCTGCTGGATCGCCCGCGCTTTGACCACGGTGAGGAGCCGCTGAGTCCGTACTCCTTCGGGG
>JACCTH010000005.1 GCA_013812505.1 Acidimicrobiia bacterium
GCGCGCAGTAGCGCGCGACGGCTCAGTTGTGTACGAGGCTGACACGGGGCTCCAGGACCAAGTCGCGATCAGTCCTGAAACCGTCGCCTCCTTGCTCACAGATTTGAACCGGGTCGTCACCAACGGCACCGCCTCGACCGCCTTTAGAGATTTCGGAGCATCCCTTGATCGTGTCGGTGGCAAAACCGGGACCGGTCAGACGATCGCCAACAACGACAACCACGCCTGGTTTGCCGGAGTCGGTCCACTCGATGCTCCTCGTTGGGTCGTCGTGGTGATCATCGAAGAAGGAGGGAGTGGCGGTCGAGTGGCGGCGCCGGTGGGGCGGCACATCATGCAATATCTGATGGGCGAGCTCCCCACGCCGATCGTCGAAGGCGAGGAAGCCGACTGATGACGCTGCTTGCTCGCCCTGACGCCCCCCCGGCAATCACTGACCGACGACGCAACTCGTCGGATCGGATCTTGATCACCACCAGCGTCGCCCTGGCCTTGCTGGGGCTCCTGATGATCTATTCAGCCACGAGGGTGGGCCTCGAGCGCAACGACTTGCCCGCCTCGTTCTCGATGGAGAGGCAAATGATCTTTGTCGCCGCTGGGATGATTCTCGCCGGGGTCATTTCTTTCTTTGACTATCGCGAGTTTCGACATCTGGCTCACATTGTCTACGGAGTGACGATCGTCCTCTTGGGGCTCGTGTTCTTCTTTCGCCCGGTCAACGGTGCCCAACGCTGGCTCGATCTAGGTGCGTTCCAGCTGCAACCCTCAGAGTTTTCCAAGACTGCGTGCGTCCTCGTCCTCGCGGCAGTGCTGGCGCGGGCTGAGCCCAGGCTGCCCTGGACCAAAGTCGCCCAAGCCCTGGGGGTGATGGTCATCCCGGCGATCCTCATTTTTCTCCAACCCGATTTAGGGACGATGCTCGTATTTGTCTTCGTGGTGATGGTCATGCTTTTCGGAGCCGGCATCTCCGCGCGCCAAGCGTTGGTCGTCGCCGGAGGTGGGGTAGGGGTGACTCTTGCGATCATCCAGCTAGGGCTCTTACAGGAGTTTCAGTTGAATCGCATCAGGGTGTTGATCACTCCCACTCTCGATCCCACCGGCATCGGCTGGAACTTGCGGCAAAGCATCCTCGCCGTTGGGTCGGGACAGCTCACCGGCAAAGGTTTGTTCCAGGGCGAGCAGACCAACTTTCAATATGTGCCCGAGCAGGGGACCGACTTCATCTTCACCGCGGTTGGCGAGCAACTCGGTTTCGTCGGCGGCATCCTCGTCATCGCTGCCTTCCTGGTCCTGGTCTGGCGCCTCTTGGCGATTGCGGCCACGGCTCGCAATCGGTTCGGGGCATTGGTGGCGCTCGGAATCGCCGCCATTTTCGCCTTCCACGTTTTCATCAATATCGGGATGACGATTGGGATCATGCCGGTGACGGGGCTCCCGCTCCCCTTTATGAGCGCCGGGGGATCATCGTTTCTCAATTTCGCGATATGTGTGGGCATCGCCAACTCGATCTGGCTGCGCCGCTCACCAGTCCCCGGAGAGGTCGGATAGTCGGGGCCCCTCGCTTCCGCTGGGTTAGAGGGGGCCCGGTGCTAAGATGTCAGGGTCGCTCACTCTGAGTGGCGGTCTATGTTCCCCAAGCCGGCCGTGCCGGTGAAGTATCTGCTTGTGACGCAACTGCTTTTTCTGACCAGGTCAACCAGTTTCGCCTCGTCTCTTCGCCACGCCGCGTCTTCGGGAACTCCCACTATTAAGTCAGGAGCTTTGCTCGATGGGATGGTTTCGCAAGAAAGAAGCCGAAGTCATCAGGCGCGGGGCCGAGGGTGTAACCGAGGAACGTAAGTCGCTTCGTTTTGGGGGCGAGAAGGTCGAGGTTCGTCGCGTAACCGAGGCTAGGGCCCCCGCTCACAACCGCAGGAACGATCGCAAGGAACCGGCCAAGCCGGCTCGCGAAGCACACACGCCGACTCGTCGTCGCGTCGAAGAGGAAATCATCATTGCGCCCGAAACGGGACGCAAGCAGATGCTCGTCCGCGTGCTCCCACACCAAACCCAAGTTGTCGTGCTGGAGGGTCCGGTCCTGGTGGAGCATTACGTCGCCGGGCAGGATCGGTCGTCTCTGGTCGGCAACATCTACCTGGGCAAGGTGCGCAATGTCCTCCCCGGCATGGAGGCTGCCTTTGTCGACTTCGGCTCCAACAAAAACGGGGTCATTTATGCCGACGACGTCCAGAACTCAACGGTGCGCGGACGCCATCCCCGTATTGAGGAGGCGCTCGCTGAAGGCGAGGAATTCCTGGTTCAAGTAGCAAAGGACGCGATGGGAGCCAAAGGCGCTCGGCTCACCGGGATACCTTCGCTGGCGGGTCGTTACCTGGTGCTGGTTCCCAACTCCGATAGTCAAGGGATCTCGCGCCGCCTCCCCGACGCCGAGCGTACGCGGCTCCGCGAGACGCTCGACGTCGTCAAGCCTGAAGGCTTTGGCGTAATCGTCCGCACCGCGGCTTTGCATGCTTCGGCGGAGGAAATCGCTTCCGACATCGACCGCTTGGTCAAGAGTTGGAAAGAGATCGAGCAAGCCGCGACTGGCGGGGGCGCGCCGCGTTTGATTCATGAGGAGCCCGACCTCCTCACCAAGGTGATCCGCGAGCACTTCACCGGCGACTTTCGCCGTCTGTTGATCGACAGCTCGGCGGCGTACGAACAGGTATGCAATTACCTGCGCGCCACCGCGCCCGATCTCGTCGCGAAGGTTTCGCTCTACGACGAGGAGATGGGCCTCTTCGAGCGCTACCACGTCGAGGACCAACTGCGCAAGGCCCTCGATCGCAAGGTTTACCTTCCGAGCGGCGGTCACCTGGTGATCGATCGCACCGAGGCCCTGACCGTCATCGACGTCAATACCGGCCGCTTTGTCGGTTCTTCGAGCTTGGAGGAGACGGTTCTTCAGAACAACCTCGAAGCGGCCGAGGAGATCGGCCGCCAACTGCGGCTGCGCGACATCGGCGGGATCATCGTCATCGACTTCATTGACATGGAGATCGAAGGGAACCAGCAGAAAGTGTTGCGCAAGCTGCGAGAGACTCTGGCGAAGGACAAGACCCGGACCCAGGTCTTCGACGTCTCCCATCTCGGCCTGGTCGAGATGACGAGGAAGAACGTTTCGGCCGGATTGATCGAGAGCTTCTCGGAGCCGTGCACCGTCTGCGGTGGCCGCGGAGTGATCTTGCACGAGGAGGCTGCCACCCACGGTATCCCCGTCGCCTCGGCGCTCGCCCAAGAGGATGACTACGAGATCTAGAGAATCCCGGCCTAGCTATAATTGCCCAACCCCCTTCCCCAGAGGTTTCTCCATGTACGCCATCATTCGCGCCGGCGGCAAACAATCCAAAGTCCAGGTTGGAGATGTCATCGAGATCGAACGGGTCAAAGACCCGAGCGACACGATGAGCTTTGTCCCCCTGCTCGTGGTCGATGATGACGGGAATGCCGTTTCTGACCGCCACGAACTGGCCGAGGCCACCGTTTCAGCCGAAGTTCTGGGCGAGACCAAAGGCGACAAGATCGACATCTTCAAGTATTCGAACAAGTCGGGATACCGCCGCCATATGGGCCATCGTCAGAAATACACCCAACTCCGGGTGACGGGGATCGATCTCAAAGCCAAGAAGTCCAAGCAAACGAAGGAAGAAGACTGAGATGTCAAAGACCAAGGCCGGCGGTTCATCGAAGAACGGTCGCGATTCCCACGCCCAGCGGCTCGGCCCGAAGGTGTTCGACGGCATGACGGTGAACGCCGGCGCGGTTCTGGTCCGCCAGCGCGGCACGCGAATCCATCCTGGCGAAAACGTCGGGCGTGGAAACGATGACACGCTCTTTGCCCTCGCCTCGGGAACCGTCAAATACGGGACCCGAAACCTGCGACGCCAGGTCAACGTCATTCCCGAATAGGCCAATCAGACCCGATCGGGTCCAATGTTTGTCGACCGCGTCACTCTTCGCCTTCGAGCCGGCAACGGTGGCGCGGGCGTCGCGTCCTTTCTCCGCACCAAGGGAAGGCCCAAGGGTCGGCCGGATGGGGGCAATGGCGGACGGGGCGGTGACGTGATCCTGCGAGCCGATCCCTCGGTATCAACTCTTCTTCGTTACAAGCGCAACCCCCATCACCGCGCCGAGGATGGCACCCACGGTGAGGGTGACCTTCGCCACGGCCGCCAGGGAAAGGATCTGATCCTGTCGGTTCCTTTGGGCACGGTCATCAGCGAGCCTGACGGGACCCTCCTCGCCGATCTTGTCGAGCCTGGTCATCAGGTCACTGTCCTGAAAGGCGGTCGGGGTGGGCGCGGCAATGCGGCTTTCGTCTCCCCCCGGCTGAAGGCGCCGGCCATCGCCGAGCAGGGCGAATATGGCTCCGAAGTCGCCTTCGCTCTCGAGCTCAAGCTGGCAGCCGACGCCGCTCTGATTGGGTTCCCGAACGCCGGCAAGTCGACGATCATCTCCTCGGTCTCGGCCTCGAAATCGAAGGTCGGTGACTATCCGTTTACGACCCTGGAGCCTCACCTGGGGTTGGTGGCGATCGACGATCGCGAGTTCATCATGGCCGACATCCCGGGGCTCATCGAAGGCGCCGCCGACGGCAAGGGACTCGGCCACGAGTTCTTGCGTCACGTAGAACGAGCCCGAGTCCTGGTAATCGTGCTTGATCCCTCTCCGCTGCAAACTGAACCGGTCGATCGGCAGCTCGCGATCCTCAGCGGCGAGCTCGAAAGATTCCTGCCGGAGCTGGCGTTGCGGCCGCGCCTCATGGTCATCAGCAAGGGCGATCTTCCTGAGGCGGCGGCGGCACAGCGGCTGGTGCCCGAGGCGATGGTCATCTCGGTGTTGTCCGGCCTTGGGGTCGGTCGTTTCCTCCATGCCACCGCAGATCTGATCGGCCTCGCGGTCAAGGCCTCGCCCGACCGGCCCGGATTCGTCCTGCATCGGCCCGCGGTTTCCGACCTGCGGGTCGAACGCGAGGGCGACGGGTGGCGGGTCGAAGGCGTGTCCGCTCACCGGGCGGTGGCGTTCGCCGATCTCACCGACCCTGACGCTGCTCGGCTCGCCGCGGAGCGCTTGGCGCGGGTCGGGGTCGATGCCGCACTCGTCCGCGCCGGGGCCAGGCCGGGAGACGAAGTGCGGATCGGAGAGCTGGTCCTGGAGTTCTCCCTCCCCCAAGAAGACGAGAAATGAGACACCCGATCGCAGCCAAAGCGCCGGTGGTCGTCAAGGTTGGCTCCTCGAGTCTTACTGGAGGAGGAGGCGGTCTCGACGACTCGGCCATCGGCGCGGTCATCGACATGGTGGTCGAGGCGATAGGCGCTGGCCACCCCACGGTCCTGGTCACCTCGGGGGCGGTGGCGGCCGGTCTTCCGGCTCTCAAGCTCAGCAAACGACCCGCGGATCTCGCCGGGCTGCAGGTGGCCGCTGCGGTCGGCCAGGGTTTTCTGATGGAGCGCTACGCATCTGGGTTCAAGTCCCGGGACATCATCGCCGGTCAGGTGCTCCTCACCAAGGACGTCTTGGGTAATCGCGATCAGTATCTCAATGCTCGGGCCGCCCTCGCGAGGATGCTCGGCCTGGGAATCGTGCCGGTGGTGAACGAGAACGACACCGTCACCGTCGACGAGCTTCGCCTCGGCGACAACGACCGGCTCGCCGCTCTCGCCTCGCATTTGGTGGCGGCCGAGTTGCTCTTGCTGCTAACCGACACCGAAGGCCTCTACACCGCCGACCCCCGGCTGGTCGAGGGCCAGTTCTTGTCTGAAGTTGGCTACTCCGATGCAGTCCTCGACGGCCTCTCCGGCTCCGGCCCGCTGGGCTCAGGCGGCGTCGCTGGAAAGGTGGCCGCCGCTCGCATGGCCGCCCATTCCGGGGTGCCGACCATCATCGCCTCGGCCCGAACTCCGAATCTGATCAAACTCGCCCTCGCCGGCGAGCCTGTCGGCACCTGGGTCGATCCTCGTCCCAACCGTCTCTCGGCGCGCAAGCTCTGGATCGCGTTTGGCCTCGAAGCGACGGGCTCAGTCGTCGTCGACGCTGGGGCGGTCACCGCGTTGGTGGAAAATGACCGCTCGCTTTTGCCAGTAGGGATCACCGCGATCCGAGGGACCTTCGGCCCGGAGTCCGCGGTCGAGGTCCTCGACCCCGACGGCCGAGTCGTTGGGAAGGGCCTCGCCGCCATCGAGTCGACCGAGCTCAGCGGCCTCATCGGTAAGAAGGGCGCCCGCGAAGCCATCCACCGCGACGACCTCGTCATCCTCAGATAAACCCAAACAGCGTTTTTATCACGCAAACGGGTCGTTTTACGCCCTGTCTATGCGCGGAGAAGCCAGAAGCGAGAGCGGACGCGCCGTTTTAGAATCGAGGCCATGATCGAGATCCTTGGCGCCGCAGCGCGGTCGGCCTCCCACCGGCAGGCAGAAGCCGGCACTTCGCAGAAGAACGCCGCGCTCGAGCGCGCCGCCGAGCTCGTTCTTGAAAATGCCGACGATCTCGAAGCGAGGAATCAACCCGATCTCGAGGATGCCGAGCGGCAGGGAATCAGCGGAGCGCTGCTTGACCGCCTTCGTCTCACCCGGGCCCGTATCGAAGGTATGGCGGCGGGGCTGCGTCAAGTTGCCGGCCTGGCCGACCCGGTGGGGGAAGTGACGGCGGGGTTTGTCCGCCCCAACGGGCTTCGCATGACCAGGTTCCGAGCCCCCCTAGGAGTCGTGGCGGTGATTTACGAGGCACGGCCGAATGTGACCGCCGACGCGGCCGGTCTCTGTCTCAAGGCGGGCAACGCGGTGATCCTCCGGGGATCGAGCTACGCGCTCCGTTCCAATCTCGCCATTGGCCACCTCCTCCGGCAAGCGCAAGAAGAAAGTGGGCTCGATCCGAACGCCGTCCAGGTGATGGAGGATTCGGGTCGCGAGGGCGCTCGGCAATTGATGCAAGCCCGGGAATGGATCGATCTCCTGGTCCCTCGGGGCGGACCCAAGCTGCTGGCAGCGATCGAAGCCGAAGCGACGGTCCCCTACGTGATCGACGGGTCGGGCAACTGTCACGTTTATGTCGACGAGACCGCCGACCTCGACATGGCCGCCGAGATCGTCGTCAACTCCAAAGTGTCCCGGCCCGGCGTCTGCAACTCGGCAGAGAAACTCTTGGTGCATACCGCAGTCGCCGCGGAGTTCCTGCCGATGGTCGGTCCCAGGCTGCAAGCCGATGGCGTCGAGCTCCGCGCCGAATCGCGAGCCCAAGAAATACTCGATGGGGCGAAGCCGGCGACCGATGGCGACTGGCCGCAGGAATATCTCGACCTGATCATGGCGGTGCGGGTGGTCGATTCACTCGACGAGGCCATCGAGCATGTGCGCACTTTCGGCAGCGGACACACCGAAGCCATCGTTACCCGCGACCTCGCCGCCGCCGACCGGTTTGTTAAGCAGACGGATGCGGCCGTGGTGATGATCAACGCCGCCACGCGGTTCACCGACGGTGAGGAATTCGGGTACGGCGCCGAGATCGGAATCTCGACCCAGAAGCTCCATGTTCGGGGCCCGATGGGTCTCGAAGCACTGACCAGCGAACGTTGGGTGGTTCAGGGCAGCGGCCAGACTCGATGAGCCCAAGTCGATGAGCTTGCCCGACCCAACCGAGGTTAGGTCCGCCCTGGCCGACGTTGGCTACCTCGCCGATGACCGTATCGCTCAGGTCGTCTTTTTGGCCGACCGGCTCGCCAAACCGATCCTCGTCGAAGGCCCGGCAGGGGTGGGCAAGACCGAGCTGGCCAAGGCGCTCGCCACGATCACCGATCGTCGCTTGATCCGCCTCCAGTGTTACGAAGGGCTCGACGAGTCCAAAGCCCTCTACGAGTGGAACTACAAGAAGCAATTGCTCCGCATCCAGGCCGATTCGGACAAGGATTGGACGGAGATCGAGGAGGACATCTTCGCCGAGGAATTCCTCTTGGCTCGTCCGCTGCTCGAGGCGATCAGGTCGGACTCACCGGTGGTGCTGCTGATCGACGAGGTCGACCGGGTCGAGATCGAAACCGAAGCGCTGTTGCTCGAGATCCTGTCCGACTTCCAGGTCTCGATCCCCGAGCTGGGGACGGTCTCGGCGACCACCACTCCGCTGGTGGTCCTCACCTCAAACAATACGAGAGAGCTGTCGGAGGCATTGAAACGCCGCTGCCTCTTTCTGCACATTTCCTATCCCGAGGCAGAGCGAGAGAAGGAGATCCTGCTGCACCGGGTCCCGGGCATCACCGAGCATATGGCGACTCAGATCGCCCGCTTGGTCCGCTCGATCCGCGGCATGGACCTGAAGAAGTCGCCGTCGGTGGCGGAGACGATCGACTGGGCGCGGACTCTCCTGGCTCTCTCGATCGAGCACATCGACGAAAAAGTGGTGAGCGACACCCTCCATGTTTTGCTCAAGTACCAGACCGACATCGAGAAGGCCATGAAGGCTCTCGGAGCCACCGTCAGCGCCGCAGTCTCCTAGTGATCGATCTCCTCACCGACTTCATCGGTGAGCTGCGCGCAGCCGGCATCCCGGTGTCGATGGTCGAAGCGATTGATGCCATGGAGGCGGTCAAACACATCAATCTCGGGGAGCGAGCGGCGTTGAAGGCCGCTTTGGGGGCGACGCTGGTAAAGAGCGCCCGTCATGACGAAGCCTTCGATGTCGCCTTCGAAGTCTTCTTTGCCCACCATCGCCAGGCTGGTAGCGAGGAATCACCAGCCAGCCGGTCGACCAACGGGTTTTCTTCCGAGGCTGGCGGGGGAGGCGGCGAGGCGGATCTCGACGCTCTGGTGGAATCGCTGTTCCAATCGCTCTTGCAGGGTGACCTCGCCTCGATGGAGGCTGCCGCCCGCCGCGCGGTCACGGAATTCGCCGGGATCGAGCCTGGGCGCCCAGTCGGCGGCACCTATTACCTCTATCGGACCCTGCGGCGCCTCGACCTCGACGCGTTGCGCGACCGTTTGCTGGAGGCAGTCCTTGCTGACGTCGACCCGGCCGATGCCCTGGACCAGCGACTCGCCCGCGAAGACGTCGAGTCGATGATCGCCCGCTTGCGAAAGGAGATCCAGGACGAGATCCGGCGAAGACTGGTGGCGGACCGTGGGCGTCTGTCGGTAGCGAGGACTCTCCGCCAGCCTTTGGTTGAGGACCTCAACCTCATGCACGCCACCCGTTCGGATCTCGAGGACATCGAAGACGTGATCGAGCCCTTGACGCGCAAGCTGGCCGCGCGCATGGCCC
This sequence comes from Acidimicrobiia bacterium, assembly GCA_013812505.1. Lineage (GTDB taxonomy): Bacteria > Actinomycetota > Acidimicrobiia > Spongiisociales > ZC4RG35 > JACCTH01. Next base: position 9,289 of record JACCTH010000005.1, read on the forward strand.
GACGGCGGCGCCTTCTACGCAGTGGCCGGCTCGACTTTCGTCGCACAGTGCGAAAATCGCTTGCGTCGGGTGGAGTGCCTCTCGACCCAGTGTTTCGCAAGTCCCGCCCCCACCGGCCCGAGGTCTTCCTTCTCTGCGACATCTCCGGGTCGATGGCCACCTTCGCTCGATTCACCCTCCAGTTCACCTATGCGATGGCTTCCCATTTCTCGCGACTGCGATCCTTTGTGTTCATCGACACGGTTGATGAGGTAACTCGATACTTCGGGCCCGGCATCGACTTTGGAGACGCGATTGGAAAGATCGCGACCGAAGCCGAGGCGGTGTGGCTCGACGGGCATTCGGACTACGGCAATTCCTTCGCCCGATTTCAGGAGCGGTATGGCGCCGAGATCACGCCTCGCACCACCCTCATTGTCACCGGCGACGCTCGCAACAATTATCGACCCGGAAAGCCAGAGGTGCTGGCGGAGATCCGCTCGCAGGCGCGGGCGCTGTACTGGCTCAACCCCGAGCCGCGGTCATATTGGGACAGCGGTGATTCGATCATGAGCAAGTACGAGAGTGCTTGCGACGGCGTTTTCGAAGTGAGGACATTGCGCCAGCTCGAGCACTTCGTGGAACAACTTTCGCTCCCCGGTCATCTCACCGGAACCCGGCAAGGGACCGCTCAACCCGTAGCCAACATCGGCCGATAGTGTCGGAGTACGACTCCTAAGGCATAAGGAACAAGTGGGTCACAGAATTCTCGTAGTTGAAGATTCAGCGGTCATTCGGCGCCTCATCGAGGTGTGTCTGCGAGCTGGCGACGTCGAGATCATCACCCGCGAAGACGGCCCCGGTGGGCTCGAAGCGGTCAACAGCGAATCTCCGGATCTGGTGGTGCTCGACATCGGTCTGCCGGGCATGGACGGCTGGCAGGTTCTCGACGTGATCAGATCACAACCTGCCACCCGCCAGCTACCGGTGGTCGTTCTCACTGCCCATGCCGAGGAGGAGTCGCGCCGGCGGGCTGATGAAGGAGGCGCCGACGCCTTCATCACCAAACCGTTCCAGCCCAACGACTTCCGCGAGACAGTCCTCGACCTGATCCGCTAGTTCTTTTTGCGAACCCTGGGTTCGTACGGTGGTACAACAGCAATACCAGCCCAGAGAATGGGCGAACCGCTAAACCTCGACCATCACTTCAGCTAGAGGCTTTCGTTTCAAGTCCGGACGACACAGTCGGCCGACGGATATCCGATCGGGAAGAGGCAGCAGGGACGTTCATTGTCCGGCCTACCCAGCACCTTGGTGAGAAAGGCCATCGGGCTTGGGTATGGGTAAGCGTGGCAAGACCCATATGTTGGATCGCGGCGATGAAGAGTCCGGCGGCGATGCCGACGCTCTCCTTAACGTAGTAGTTGTGACGGAACGAGCCGTCGGGAAAGTAGCCGTGCCGCTCCTCAAAAAGGACCACGAGCCAGGGCACCGTCTCTAAGTAAGGCTTGTCGGAGTCGGTCCCGAGGGGAGTCAGCGCCTCTCGCCAGTGGGCAGGCATGCGACCGCCCTCATAGTTGATTCGTTCTTCCTCTTCAGCCGCCAACCTGATCAGTCGTTTGACGTCCGGGTCGCCGGTCACGACGAATCGCCAGGGCTGGCGGTGGGCACCGGAAGGCGCAGTCGACGCGGTCATGATCGCCAGCTCGACCAGCTCCCTCGGCACCGGGTCAGCGGAGAACATTCGGACGGAGCGGCGATCATCCAGCTCCTCGTAGATCGCCCACGCCCGCTCCAGCATGGCTTCTTCTGTGAGTCGCGGCGGTCGGTAGGGAATGGTGGCAATGGTCATTACTCAGGTATAGCCACCGGGTCTCGCTCGTTTACCCTCCGACCCGTGACCGACCTAGTTCCTTCCATGCTCGGCGCGCCGGTGCAGCGGGCCGAAGACCCCGCCTTGATCACCGGCCAAGCGATTTTCACGGCTGACGTCACTCCGGCGGGAACTCTTCACCTCGCGGTGCTCCGGTCTCCGTTCGCTCACGCTCGTGTCAACGGAATCGATACCGACGCGGCCGCCAGGGCACCCGGAGTATGGGCGGTCTACACCGGCAAGGACGTCGCCGACCTCGAAGTCCCTCCTGAGCCCAATCCGAGACGAAACGTCCCCCGGCGCTACGCCCTCGCCCAAGACCGAGTGCTGATGCCGGGCGATCCGGTGGCGGCGGTGGTAGCCGACTCGGCTCTCGCGGCGGCCGACGCTCTCGAGCTGATCGAAGTCGACTACGACCCGCTTCCGATTGTCGGCGACATCGACGAGGCCGTCGCAGCACCTCCGATCTACGCCGATCAGGACTCCAACGTCGCGTATGAGCGCGCCAAAGGGGATTGGGACCTGATTGCAGCCATGGAAGGTGTGATGGTCGAAGGGACGATCGATCACCCTCGGGTCGCCCCCGCTCCAATGGAAGGAAGGGTGGCACTTTCGACCTGGAACGACGGACGCCTCACCGTGCACATGAACAGCCAAGCACCACATCTCATCCAAGAAGAGCTTGCCCGCTGTCTCAATCTCCCCGTCAATCAGGTGCGGGTAGTGACCGGTTTCGTGGGCGGAGCCTTCGGCGCCAAGTTCGACCTCGCCGAGGAAGAAATGCTGACTGCCTTTGCGGCACGTCGTCTGGGGCGGCCGGTAAAATGGGTCGAGGGTCGGCGCGAGCATCTGCTCACTACCGGCCACGGCCGCTCGATGATCAGCCGCTATCGACTCGTCGCCGAACCCAACGGCCGGATCAAAGGCTTCTTGGTTGATTGGCTCGTGGATCTTGGTTGTCGGGCACGCTATGTCGACTTCATGACGATCACTCCTCGCATTGGTACCGGGAACTACGACATCGAGAGTTACGCCTGGCGGATGCGGGGGATCTGGACCAACCGGAGTCCTCGAGGCATCTACCGCGGCGCTGGCCGCCCGGAGGCGACTCTCACCATCGAGCGCGCCCTCGATCATCTCGCTTCCGTCCTCGAGATGGACCCGGCCGAGATCCGCAGGGTGAACTTTGTCCGGCCCGTCCAATTCCCTTACAAGAGCGGTGGCGGGTACGTCTACGACACCGGCGACTATGAGGCCAACCTCGACGCCCTCCTCAAAGCAGTTGACTACGAGACCTTACGCGCCGAGCAAGAAGAGGCCCGGGCCACGGGCCGACTGGTCGGGATCGGGCTCGCTTCTTATGTCGAGGTTTGCGGGTTCGAGGATTGGGGGGCGGCTCGGGTCGTCGTTGCTAACGACGGGTCGGTGACCGTCCAGGTAGAGACTCTCGATCAAGGTCAGGGCCACCGCACCGCGTTCGCCCAAATCGTGGCGGCGCGTCTCGGTTTGGCGGTTTCAATGGTCCGGGTCGAACAAGGCGACACGTCGTCGGCTCCTTCCGGCCACGGCACCTCGGGATCGCGCTCGGTCGCCCAGGGCGGCTCGTCAGCGCAAGCAGCCGCCTCCAAAGTCGCGGCCAAGGCACAGCGAATCGCCGGTCATCTGCTCGAAGCCTCGCCGACGGACATCGAACTGGCCAACGGGCGGGCCAACGTCAAAGGGACCGACGTGTCGATCACCTGGCAAGAGATTGCCGTGGCGGCCTACGAGGGCAAGGTTCCCGACGGTGACGAACCCGGCCTCGAGGAAGAGGTGCGCCTCCGCTCTGGTGGCATGAACTTTCCGTTCGGGACTCATCTCGCCGTGGTCGAAATCGATCGAGAGACAGGGGCAGTACGTCTGCAGAGGATGGTGGCCGTGGACGATGCCGGGTTCATCGTCAACCCGATGCTCGCCGAGGGACAGCGGCACGGCGGATTGGCGCAAGGCGTCGGCCAGGCCCTCTGGGAGGCGGTTCGCTATGACGAAAGTGGAAATCTCACGACCGCGACTTTCGTCGACTATTTGATTCCGTCGGCAACGGGACTCCCGCTGTTTGAGCTCACCGAAACGGAAACACCTACCCCGACCAATCCGCTCGGCGCCAAAGGAATCGGCGAAGCGGGTGCAATCGGCTCGACCCCGGCCGTTTTGAATGCCGTTTGCGACGCGCTCTCGCGTCAAGACCTTCAGATCCCACTCACTCCTGAGCAGATCTGGCGACGACTTGGCTAGAGGTTGTAGTTGGCGGCTTCTGGCTCGACCATGCCGAGCTTGCGCCGGACGGCCTGCCGGCGCCGTGTTCCTGCCTCGCCGCTGAACAGGCGGGCGAGTACGGCTCCGATGACCATTCCCCCGAGCAAACCCTGCCAGGTCCGCATGCGGGCGCGGCCGACGGGCACCAGGTTGAGCTTGGCGAGGGCGGTCTCGGACAGGTTCTCCACCCGGGCCGCGAGGTTGTCGCCGACACGCTCGCCGATCTCGCGTGATTCCGATCCGATCCGATCAATCAGGCTGTCGGCGGTGTCCCGCACTTTCTCGGCCAGCGGGGTGACAATGTGGGCGGCGAAATCCGCGCCGTCCTCAAGGGTGTCTCTGAATCTCATGACAGTTGCTGTACCCATCCTTCCTGTGGTTGAAACGGCTCCGCCGCGGGGCCGCTCGATAGACTCGCCAATGTGAGCTTCATCATCAGGGTGCTGGTCAATGCCGCCGCGCTGTGGGTGGCGGCGCAGATTGTCCCTGGCATCGATCTCACCGCCGACATCTGGCAGATCCTGCTAATCGCCCTTGTCTTCGGGCTCGTAAACGCCGTTATAAAGCCGATACTCAAGATCCTTTCGCTTCCGGTCCTGATCATCACACTCGGCCTCTTCGCCATTGTCATCAATATGGCCCTCCTTGCCCTGACGGCTGGGTTGATGGACGGTTTGACGGTAGCCGGGGTTTTGGCCGCCTTCTTGGGCGCTCTGGTGATATCCCTTGTCAGCGCCGTCCTCAACATGGTGATTCCCGACTAGCTAGCCGGCGGGTCGGGGAGCTCGCCGAGCCGCTCGATGAGATCGACCACCCTGTTGGAATAGCCCCACTCGTTGTCATACCAGGCCAGCACCTTGACCAGGTTGCCTCCGAGCACCTGGGTCCCCGCGGAGTCGAAGATCGAGCTGTGGGGATTGCCAATGATGTCGGTGGAGACGATCGGATCATCGGTGTATTGGAGGACGCCCGAGAGCGCTCCCTCGGCTGCGGCCTTGACTGCCGCGTTCACCTCCTCGACCGACACGTCTCGTTCGAGCTCGACGACCAGATCGACCGTTGAGCCGTCGGGCACCGGCACCCTCATCGCCATGCCATGGAGGAGTCCATCGAGCTTGGGGTAGACCTTGCCGACGGCTTTGGCCGCACCGGTGGTGGTGGGGATGATGTTCTCAGTGGCCGCTCGTGAGCGACGGAGGTCCTTATGGGGGACGTCGGCGAGCCGCTGGTCGTTGGTGTAGGCATGGACCGTCGTCATGAGGCCCCGCTTCACCCCAAACGCCTCGTCGAGCACTTTCGCCAGCGGTGCCAGGCAGTTGGTGGTGCAGGAGGCGTTGGAGACGATCACATCGTCGGCTGAGAGCCGATCGTCGTTGACGCCGAGGACAACGGTCTCATCGATCTCGTCGTCGGCCGGGACCGTGAGGATAACGCGTTTGGCGCCAGCATCGACGTGCTTCTGCAGCGTCTCTCGGGTTCGGAAGATGCCGGTTGACTCGACCACAACGTCGATGTCGAGCTCCTTCCACGGCAGGGCAGCCGGGTCCTTCACATAGAGCATGCGCACTTCGTGTTTGCCGACAGTCATGACACCATCGCTGACCGTCACCTCCTGCTCAAAAGGTCCCATGACCGAGTCGTATGAGAGCAGGTAAGCGAGTACATCGTCATCGGCCAGGTCGTTGATCGCCACCACCTCGATGGGAGTGTCCTTTCGTTCGGCGATGATCCGAAATACCGCCCGCCCTATCCGCCCGAAACCATTGATCGCGACCTTCACTTCTTGTCTCCGTCCAGGTGGGCGCTCATGACCTCGAGCACTTCCACAATTCGGGCCGAATAGCCCCAGCCGTTGTTGAACCAGGTGATGGTCTTCACCATTGTCTCCTCCATGACGATGGTGCTCAGACTGTCAAAGATCCCGGAATATGGGGATTCCCTGACGTCGGACGAAACGATGGGATCGGCGGTGAACTCGATGATGTCCTTGAACCGTCCCGAGCAGGCGGCGGCGACCGCGGCGTTGACGGCCTCTTTGCTCGTGGGCTGGCGAACGACCGCGGTGAGATCAATCGTCGATCCATCCGCCACCGGCACGTTCAGCGCCATCGCCGAAATCTTTCCGGCGAGCTCGGGCATCACCTGAGCGAGGATCTCGGGGGAGTTGGTCTCTGCCGGGATGATGTTCTCCGCCGCCGCCCGTGAAGTGCGGAAGCCGGTGCCGGGAACGTCGGCCAAGCGTTGATCATTGGTCATCGCGTGCACGGTGGTGAAGAAGGCGCGCTCGACTCCCAGCGCGTTGTCGAGGATTCGCAGGATTGGCGCCACCGCGTTCGAAGTGTTGGAGCCGAGCGCCACGACTTCGGCGCCTCGATCGATAACCGAATCGTTTATCCCGCGCAGAACCACGGGGATGTCACCCGGTTGTTCTGGAGTCGAGGCGAGCACCACTCGCTCCGCCCCCGCCACGAGATGGCCTTTTGCCGCCTCCATCGTTCGGTACTTGCTCGTTGCATCGACGACGAGGTCGATACCCATCGATTCCCAATCGGCGTCGCCGGGGGCGGCCGCGTTGAGAAAGGCGATCGATTTATCGTCGATCCGGAGAGTCCCGTTGTCGTATGACAAAGGGCGCGGGAATCGGCCATAGATCGAGTCGTACTTGAGCAAGTAGGTCAAACCGGCCGGGTCGTCGATATCGGCAATCGCAGCCACCTCGAGCGACGGATGATCGAGCAAAAGCCGGAAAACGTTGCGTCCGATCCGGCCGAACCCCATCAAGCCGATTCGTTTCAAGACATTCCTCCTATGGAAGGCAGCAAGGGTAGTCGCCATGGTCAACCCCCTTCCCTTGCCCAACCCGCTCCGATACGGTGCGCGCGTCGACTACTTCGGGGGTGGGGATGTTTTTGGAGATGCTGATCGTGGCTTGCCTCCGGGCGCCGGTGGCAGGCCCGGTGGTGGAGGGCTATTCGGCGCTCAGCCCTTATGCGGGCCATCATGGGATCGACCTACAGGCTGCTTTCGGCACCGCGGTGCTTGCGGCAGCATCGGGGTCGGTCAGCTTCGCCGGCTCGGTGGCGGGGATGCTCACCGTCACCGTCGATCACGGCAACGGCTTGCGATCGACGGTTTCCTATCTGGAGGACATCGAGGTAAGCCCGGGTCAGATAGTGGCCACTGGTCAGCGACTTGGTGCGAGCGGTTTCGCCCACGGGGACGCCGCCGCAGTCCACTTCTCGGTGCGGGTCGGCGACGGCTATGTCGACCCGATGCCATACCTCCTCTGCGGCGCCGGCGGGCCGGAACACCTCTACCTACTTCCGCCGCCACCTGCTTCCTATGCTCGCCACCGTGAGAAGCGGCCTTATGGGCGGAACCTTCGACCCACCCCATATCGCCCACCTCCTGGCCGGCGAGGTCGCTTATCGACAACTTCGACTCGACCGCGTTCTGTTCGTCCCGGCTGGGTCGCCGTGGCAAAAGGCAGACAGAGCAGTTAGCCCCGCAGATAAGCGGTGGCGGATGACCGAACTCGCCACCGAGGGCGTTGAGTACTTTTCGGCCGACAATCGTGAGGTCAGGCGAGAAGGGCTCACCTACACAGTCGACACACTTGCCACTTTCCCGGACGACGAAGAGCTGTGGCTGATCCTGGGGTCGGACGCCGCTCGTGGGCTCTTTACCTGGGAACGATCAGCAGAAGTCCTCGACCGCGCCCGCATCGCCGTGCTACCGCGACCCGGCGTCGATCCGCAGGAGGTTGAGGACGCGATTGGCACGGTGTTGTGGCTGGACATGACCCCGATGGCGATCAGCGGGACCGACATTCGCCATCGAGTTGGAAGCGGCGTCGGCTATCGATTCATGGTGACCGAAGCGGTCTACGAATACATCGAGACCGAACGCCTCTACCGGCTGGCTCGTGCATGACGCGCCTGGACCATGATGCAGGAGTCGTAGTCGTAGTCGAGCCCGGACTGCTCGAGAAAAGAGATGAGCTCTCTTGACTCGGCGCCGGGCTGGAGCCAAATGTTGTTGAGCCCGGACGCGACCGCGGTCTTGGCCACTCCGAGCCCGATGTCGGCGGGAACCACAAAGTCGACGATGTCTGGCTTCTCTGGGAGATCGCGCAGGCTTGGATAAGCAGGGTCGTCATCGACGGTTTCGGTGTTGGGGTTGACCGCCAGCACCCGATGGCCCCGCCCCTTGAGATCGCGGTAGATGATCGCGCCATACTTCTCGAGATGGTCGGTGGCTCCGACCACGGCAATCACGGCTGCGCGTTCCTTGAGCAGCTCGGTTAGGTCTTTTCGCACGAGCCGACGATATCGAGCCTGCGGAACCAGGGATGGCGGGACAGCGTTTCACTTGCATGCGCATTGCTCTTGCCGCTCTGCTCCTTGTGACGTTGAGTTGTGGCGAGCCCGCTTCTATTGACCAGACCACGATGCCAGCCCCGTCGTCGACGGTCACCATGACGATCACGGAGGCGGTCACCACAATTCCGACGACCACGGAAGTGGTGCCGACCACCCTGCTCCCCGAACCGGACCCGATGTCGGGCGAGGCCTGGCCGGGGAGCGAAGCCGAGCGCGATGTCAGCAATTACCTGGCGGCGCTGGCCGCGGGTGCCTACCAACAGGCGGCCTGGTCAGCTGAGAACGCCGGCGCCGCTACTGCCCAGGCTGAAACTTTGGAGAGGTTGTGCGCAGGTGGTGTTTGCGCCGGCCCATACACCGTTGACGCTGACGGCGCGGTGGTAACCGTGACTCATGTTGAAAGCGAGGTAATTCGTTTGCTGACGTTCGAAGGCCAGAAAGTCATCGCCGATCTTCCACCGCTCGTCCCTTCGGCAGGCGGGCCATCGCTGGTCGAAGAGCTCTTTGGAAACGATCTCCCGAGCCGGGTGGTAGTCGCTCGATTCAAGGCCTTCGAGATCTGGGAGAACGGCGAAAGCGAATGGGTTACTAACTGGTTTTCCGATGAGACGCATCAGGTCGAAGGCGAGGTATTGGGCGGAACGCTCTTGGCCAATCTCCGTGATCCAAGAACGACCTACGACAGCGACTGTTTTCCAAGACTGGTTGTCCGCGACGCTGAAGTGCTGGCTGTTACGCAATGCGACGTTGAGGAATGGCGCATCTTCGAAGTGACGACTGGGGAGTCGCGAGACGCCCCCATTCCCTTCGAACAGCGTGTGGACGGTGAGTTCGTGTGGTTCACCGAACGTGGAGGCACCGTCATCCACAGGATTGGAGACGCCGAGGGCGCCTTTGGGACGATGATCACGCTCGATGGGCGACAGCTCTTTGACGACTATGCCGGCTTTGTGGTTCTCTCCACAGACGGGACTCGCTTGGCGTATACCGACCATAGGGATCCCGCCTCCTACTCCCATTGGCACACCCCGGTAGTGGTAGTGGTGGACGTTGCGACCGGTGCCGAACTGGACCGTTGGACTCTTGATAACGCGGTTAGTGGCATCGAGTTCTCCGAATCATGGCTCGTGGTCGGCGAGGCCGACCCAGCCACGTTGAGCAGCGGCATCCCTGAGCAAATTGCTTTGACGGCGATCAACGTCGACACAGGCGAAATACGCCGGGCGCTCACCCGCACCAACGTTTTCCTTCCCACCTAGGGCTATTTAGCTAGAGACTTGTCCCAGAGGGGGTTTAGGCTCGGCATCGAGAAGGAGGTCCCAACCGTAGACGCACCCACAACTGCCCGGCTCGCAGCCGACGCCATCGCCGACAAGAAGGGATTGGACATCACGATCCTCGAAGTCGGCGATCTGTTTGTCATCACCGATTTTTTCGTCATCGCCACCGGCACGTCACGACCCCATGTGCAGGCCCTGGCCGAAGGCGTCGAGGAGTTTCTCAAAGAGCATGACCGGGCGCCTTTACGCGATGAGGGCCTGCCCGAGGCGGAATGGGTCCTCCTCGACTACGGAGACTTCATGGTCCACATTTTCCAACCCGAGGCCCGTGCCTACTACGACCTCGAGCGGCTCTGGCGCGACGCCCCCCGCTTGGAATGGGTCGATGCCAGCCAGCCGGTTGCTGGCGCCGGCTGACCTGCTGGTACCCTTTCGTTACCTCGGGGCTGTAGCTCAGTTGGCAGAGTGCTTGCATGGCATGCAAGAGGCCGGGGGTTCAAATCCCCCCAGCTCCACTAGGTTTTTCTATGCGTCGTTGGGCGCCAGGGTGCCTACCAGGGTGCCTAGTAGGGGTATCGGCGCCTTCCGAAACAGCGACAAGTCCGAACCGGGGCGCATTGGGTGGTCCAGTGCCACCGCCGTCGAAAGAATCGCTCCTGCGACACCTCTCGTGGCTCAGGCGCTTTGGGCTGCCGCCCGTCGCCGTTTCCGCTCGGCCGCCAGTTCCGGGCCATTCATCCCGCCCCAGATCCCTGAGAGGTGGCGCTGGGACAGCGCCCATTCCCGGCATGAGGAGACGGCCGGACAGACCGCACAAATTGCCTTCGCCTCTTTGCCGGACCGGCCCCGGCCGACAAAAAAAAGGTCCGAATCGGCATCCCTGCAGGCAGCCTTGCCGTGCCAGTGGGGCGGGCTGAGATGCTGGCCGATCCATTCGACAAGGGCGGCGACTTCGACCGCGCCCGGGCCGGCGCCCCTACTCATCGTCATTTAGGTGAGGCCGGATCGCTCTGACCCACAGCAACAAACCATGCCAAATCGCATCGCGTTCCGGGGCGGGGAGCCGGCGTTCCCTCTCGTCGCACACGTGGGCGGGCGAGGTTTCAGAAGTCCCGAACCGGCGGCCGCAGTCGTTGCAACGCACCGGCGGAGAATAGTTAACCCCCTGAAGCAACCGCGCCCCGGCCGGACGGTGGCCCAGATAGCGGCGGAACTCTTGAAGTCGTTGCGGTGGAATCGCTTCCGTGTGCGGAAGCGTTCTTCCCGGAGCAGTTAATCCGTGGTCCTGCCCCGGGTTAGGTCAGCGTCTCGGTCCGAATCCGGGGGCCGG
>JACCTH010000011.1 GCA_013812505.1 Acidimicrobiia bacterium
AACGCAACCTATCGGTTGCGTTTGACGCGCGAAAACGGAAAGGGGATGGCCGCTCGTGGATTGGCTAATTCTCCTCGCCGGGGGAAGTGGGCACCGTGTCGGGGAAGGGGAGAACAAGGTTTACCGATCGGTTGCCGGCGCACCGTTGCTTGCCTATTCCTTGCGGGCGATCAGGGCATTTCCGACCAGAGTCCGCCTGGTGGTCGTGGGCCGCAAGGATGACCGATCGTTGCTCGACAAGCTCCTCGTCGAGTTTTCCGACCTCGGGGCACGGGTCGTGCTGGGAGGGACGACCCGTCACCGGAGCGAGTTCGCCGGGCTTTCAGCGATCGCTGTCAACAATGGTGATCTGGTTGGCATTCACGACGGCGCCCGACCTTTTCTCACCGCTGAGCTCTGGGAATCGCTGCGGGCGCAGGCGGCCGCGATCGGGGGAGCGGTCCCGGTCCTTGAGCCGGGTCCGGTTTTCCGGACCGATGGTGGCGGCTTGCGCTTGCTCACGGGGATCTGCAAGGCGCAAACCCCGCAGGTGTTTGCCGGACTCGCTCTGGTCGCGGCCTACCAGCAGGCCACTCGCGAGGGGGTCGACACCGCTGAGACGGTGGAGCGGTTCTCTGAGGTGAAGATCGGCACAATTGCTGGAGACCACCGCCACCTCAAAGTCACGACGGCGGCCGATTTCACTCGGGCGGCAGACCTCGTCGACCAATGGTCACCCGAGCGTTGGTTGACCGAAACAGCTAGCTAAGCGAGCTTCGCTGCTTGTAGAGCCAAACCCACAAAGCGGCATGGGCGCCGATTCCCACTCCGAGCACCACGGCAACAATCGGGTAACCGAGGATCAAAGCCACCAGCGAGGCGATTACTGCCCCGGCGACCAGGGCGGTCCTCACTCCGTTCAGTGGACCAAACAAATCATTCCTTCTTCTTGGCGGCCGGCTTCTACTTGCTAGCCGACTTCTTTGCGGCTGGCTTCTTGCGATTCGCAGCTTTCTTCGTCGCTCCTGCTTTTTTGGCCGCTCCAGCCTTCTTGGCTCGTGATCTTCGCACAACCGTCGTCGTATCGCTCAAACGCTCGCGGCGCGCGGCCAGCAATTCCAGAGCGCGAGCGAGATCGATTTGCTCTGGATCATCCGAGGTGCGAAGCGATGCATTGACTTCTCCGTCGGTGACGTACGGTCCGTATCGTCCTCTCCGCACCGAGACCACTCGGCCTCCTTCGGTCGCGCCCAAATCACGCCCGGGACTGTCATTGGCTCGTCGTCCTCTTGCCGGCGGCTGGCGGAACAGCTCCAACGCCTGATGGAGATCGATCGTGAAAAGCTCGGCCTCCTTGGACAACGACCGACTTTCGCCGGCCTTGTCGAGGTACGGTCCGTAGCGACCGTTGAGAGCGACGATCTCCGCCCCGGTGTCGGGATCGTTGCCGATGAGGCGGGGAAGGGTCAGCAGTTGGATGGCTTCCTCGAGCGTGATCGAATCAAGGCTCATCGACTTGAACAGCGATGAGGTTTTGGGCTTGGTCTTGTGTTCCGCTTCGCCTAGTTGCACATACGGCCCGTATCGCCCATTGCGAGCCATGACAGCGAGTCCGCTCTCGGCATCGGTGCCGAGGATCTTGTCGCCGGCGGGCTGCTCGTTGAGAAGCTCGATAGCCTTCTCCAACGTCAACTCGTCCGGTGGGAGATCATCGGGGATCGAGGCCCGATCGCTGTCACGTTCGAGATACGGCCCAAATCGGCCAACTCGGATGACGATCGCGCGTCCTTGCTCGTCGACGCCGAGCGGGATCGAGTTGATCGCCCGGGCGTCGATGTTCTCAAGGCGATCTTCGATCTGCTGGTGCAAGCCTTCTGGTCCCAAGTAGAACCTGGTGAGATAAGGGACGGCTTCTTCGTCGCCGTCGGCAATTCGATCGAGGTCGTCCTCCATTCGGGCCGTGAAGGCGTAGTCGACCAAGTTCTCGAAGTTAGCTTCGAGCAAGTTCACGACCGAGAAGGCGATGAAGGTCGGAATCAGCGCCTGTCCTTTCGCAAACACATAACCGCGTTCCTTGATCGTGCTCAGAATCGAGGCGTAGGTCGAGGGGCGGCCGACCCCAAGCTCCTCCAACCGCCGTACGAGGGAGGCTTCGGTGAAACGAGCGGGAGGCTTGGTGCTGTGCCCCAAGGGCTCGAGCGCCGCCAGGTCGAGCGAGTCGCCGCTTTCGAGCGAAGGAAGTGGCGTCTCCTGGTCGTCGAGAGCCGCTTCGGGATCGTCGCTGCCTTCGACGTAGGCCCGGAGGAATCCGGGGAAGGTGATGGTGCGGCCCGTGGCGGCGAACTCGGCGTCTTCTTCTGCCGGTGAGATCGCTCCGATGCGCACCGACATCGATTCACCGAAGGCATCTTTCATTTGCGACGCCATGGTTCGTTTCCAGATGAGCTCGTAGATTCGGGCTTCGTCCTCACTTACTTCGCGGCGCACTTGTTCGGGAGTCCGGAACTTGTCACCGGCGGGACGAATCGCCTCATGCGCTTCTTGCGCGTTCTTGACCTTATTGGCATAGGTCCGCGGTTTCTCGGGCAAATACTCAGCGCCGAACAACGCGGTGATCTGAGTTCGGGTCGCCCCTATCGCCGCTTCGGAGAGTGATGTTGAATCTGTCCGCATATAGGTGATATGCCCCGCCTCGTAGAGCCGTTGGGCGTTAGACATGGTGCGCAGCGCAGAGAAGCGAAGCTTGCGCGATGCCTCCTGCTGGAGGGTCGAAGTTCGAAACGGGGGATACGGACTCCGCCGATACGGCTTGGTGTCGACTGTGCGCACGACGAACTCGGACTTCTCGAGATCGGCTGATAAACCACGCGCCGTCGCTTCATCGAGGACGACCGCGCCGGCCGTGATCAGCTGGCCAGCCGCGTCGAAATCGGAGCCGGTGGCGACCTTGGCCCCGTCGAGCTGCACGAGGGTGGCTCCGAATTCGATCGAGTCGGGCTTCGCCAGGGTGGCCTCGAGGTCCCAATAGCCGGCGGCAACGAAAGCGATTCGCTCGCGCTCGCGCTCGACGACGATCCGAATCGCCACGCTCTGGACTCGTCCCGCCGAAAGACCTTGGCGGACCCGCCGCCATAAGACCGGAGAAAGCCCATAGCCGTAGAGCCGGTCGAGGATGCGGCGGGCTTCCTGCGCGTCGACCAGCCGTCGATCGATCTCGCGCGGCGAGGCGAAGGCTCGTTGGATCGCCGGCTCGGTGATTTCGTGGAAAACCATGCGTCTGACCGCGACTTTGGGCTTGAGCACCTCCGTCAAATGCCAGGCGATCGACTCGCCTTCGCGATCCTCGTCGGTCGCGAGAAAGAGCTCGTCTGCATTCTTCAAAGCTTCCTTCAGCTTCTTGATGACGGCTTGCTTTCCCGGCGTCACGACATAGTTGGGCACAAACCCAGCCTCGATGTCGACCCCCCATCCTTTGGTTTCGAGGTCACGCACGTGCCCCATGGAGGCCTCGACGGCGACGCCCGATCCCAGGAACCGGGAGATGGTGCGGGCCTTGGCGGGGGATTCGACGATGATGAGTTTCATAGGGGATACCGGCTATTCACTGTCTACCGTCTAGCCGAGACTGTCAATTCAAACCTTGTTTTCTCATATCCGGTGACTTCTGATTCCCAACTTCGCAGCCGGGACCTGATCCGAAAAGGGCCGTTTGCCCGACTTTGGTGGTCACAAGCTGTCTCGTCATTGGGCGATTGGGTAGCCCTTTTTGCGAGTTTTGCCCTGGCGGCCCGCATCTCCGGCGGAGGAACCGCAGCCAGCCTCGGCATCCTCGTCCCCCTCGTGGGCCGCATCCTCCCCGCCCTCGTCTTCGGTTTTGTCGGCGGGGTGCTTGCTGACCGGTTCAACCGCAAGGCGACGATGTTGGTCGCCGATGTCGGTCGCGCCGTCATGGCGGTCGGTTTCATCTTCGTCGGCAACTTCCGCCAGCTTTTTCTGCTCACCTTTGTCACCGAGCTGCTGTCGATGATGCGCCAGCCGGCACGAGAGGCGGTCGTGCCCTCCCTGATCCCCGAGAGCCAGTTGCTCGCCGCCAACGGGCTGTCGCTTCTCTCCAACTACGGCACCGCCCCGATCGGCTCCGCGCTTTTTGCCGGGCTCACGCAGATCGGTTCGTTGCTACCTCCATTCGGCACCTTCGGCTCTTCGATTGGCGCTGCCTTTGCCTTGAACACGGTCACGTTCCTCAGTTCGGCGGTGATCGTGTTCTTCACCCCGATTCCGTCCGCGCCCTTATCGAAGGATCGGAAAGCCCGCAACCGCGTAGACCTTCGAGCGCCGCTGCGAGACATGACGGATGGCTTTCGTTTCGTGACTCGGAGCGGTCCGATTCGCCGGATGATTCTGGGAATGGCGGCCGGCCTCTTCGGCGGAGGAGCATTGTTCGTGATCGGCCAGCCCTTTGTTGAGCAGGTGTTACGAGCCTCAGACGCCGGATATGGATTAATCGTGACGGCCCTCGGGGTGGGGGTCGGTATCGGCATGCTGGGAATGACGATCCTCGGCACGATGAACACCCGGCGACCATTGGTCTTTGCCCTGGCTCTCGTGGCAACCGGGCTGGCCATCGTGTTCACCGGATTCACGAACACCGTTGCTGGGGCAGCAGCTTGGACATTGGTGACGGGGATAGGAACGGGAGTGGCTTACGTCTGCGGCTTCACCGAGCTGCATGCCACCGTCCACGACGAGTTGCGGGGGCGAACCTTCGCCGCGATGTTCGCCTTCGCCCGGGTTGCCCTATTGGTTTCCTTCGCTCTCGCCGGGGTGGGTGCTGCCGCCTTGGACGGGGTTCTGGCGGGCGAGCTCAACGAAGGAATCCGAGCGGTAATCGTGCTCGGCGGAGCTGTCGTCTTGCTGGTCGGTGGGGGCGTGCTGTGGACGACCAGGAACGAGCTACGGGCCGAGTTCAGCTCCGAGCAGCTCAGCACTCTGGCTGATGCCTCCAATGCGATCACCTGGATGAGAGGCGATCGCCGATCGAGCGATCAGAAGGACGCCGAC
Source organism: Acidimicrobiia bacterium (assembly GCA_013812505.1). Taxonomy (GTDB): domain Bacteria; phylum Actinomycetota; class Acidimicrobiia; order Spongiisociales; family ZC4RG35; genus JACCTH01. The sequence continues at coordinate 5,041 of JACCTH010000011.1, forward strand.
AAGGAAACGCCAAAAGGATGAGCGGGTTCTATCTGGCCCTCGAAGGGGGCGAAGGGGCGGGCAAGACCACTCTGGCCAAGCTGGTTTGCGATCAGCTCGAACACGAGGGGCATCAGGTGGTTCTGGTTCGAGAACCCGGAGGAACGACTTTGGGCGACGAGATTCGCTCGCTCGTCCTCCAATCCGAGGCGATGTCTCCTTGGGCCGAAGCCTTCTTGTTCGCCACCCAGCGGGCGCAGCTCGTCTCCGAAGTAGTTGGGCCAGCTCTCGCCGAGGGGAAGCTCGTGGTGACCGACCGCTCGCTCTACTCGTCATTGGCCTATCAGGGCGGTGCCCGCGGCCTCGGAATCGACCGAGTGCGGGCCCTCAACCTGCTGGCGGTCGAGGGCTGCATTCCGGACTTGGTAGTTGTTCTGGAGGTCGAACCGGAGATCGGAATGGCGCGCCAGGACTCGCCGCCCGATCGCATCGGAGGCGAAACGCCCGAGTTCCAGGCGAAGGTGGCTGAGGCCTATCGAGAGCTAGCTCGCCAGGAGCCCGACCGGGTGTTTCTTGTCCCCGCCGAGCACGATCCTGTCCAGGTGCTCAAACGGGTCAGAGAGTTGATCGAGCTGTGACCGCAGGGCTCCTTGCCGCCAACCTGATTGGCCACGGGGAGGTGGTCGAGCTCCTCCAACATGAGTTGGCCAAGCCTTCGCACGCCTATTTGTTCGTCGGACCGGCGGGGGTGGGCAAGGCGACAGTGGCCCGCGACTTCGCTCGACTCCTCTTGTGCCCAATAGGCGGTGATCACGTCGAGCCCTGCCGGTCTTGCCGGCGGATCGCGAGCGGAAACCATCCCGATTTGGTGCTGGTCGAGCCCGAAGGGAGGGCGAGCCTCGGGGTCGAGACGGCCAGATCGGTCGTCAGCCAAGCGGTGCTGAGCCCGGTCGAGAGCGAGCGCCGGGTCTTCCTGGCTGAGGATGCCGGCACGATGACCGAGCAAGCTGCCAACGCCTTGCTCAAGACCCTCGAGGAACCAACGGCTGCGGTCACCTTCCTTCTCGTTTCTGAATCCGAGGACGACTTTCCGCTCACGTTGGCCAGTCGCTGCCGGGTGGTTCGGTTTGGGCGTGTACCCGAGGATGAGCTCACGGCTGAGCTCGAACGACAGGGCCTGGCGGCTGAGGAGGCCCGGGTGCTGGCGTTGGTGAGCGGCGGCCGCCCCGGACTTGCGTTGCAGCTCGGTTCCGAGCCGCACGTGGCGGATTTACGGCAGGCGTGGCTGAATCTGCCGAGCCGTTTGAGCGGCCGGCCGGGCGACAGCTTCCGGCTGGCCGAGGAGATGATCGCCTTGATCGAGCCTCTGGCCTCCGAGTTGGCCGGCACCGTTGCCGGCGGGGCCGAGCAGCGTGACCGCGCCAAACGCCGCGCCACCCAATCGCTGTTGGCGTCGGGGCTGGAGATCCTGGCTTCGTTCTATCTCGATTCGGCTTCCTTGCAACTCGGTGGTCCGATCCGCAACCGCGACGTCGCTCTGTCCGAACTGGCCCGGGTCTCGCCGGCAGTAGCCGTCAACGCCGCCAACCTCATCCTCGACGCGGTGGTTGACCTCATCGGCAACCTGCGCCCGCTCCCGTTGTTAGCCGCGCTCTTCACGTCCCTTGAATAGTCGCTTTTGCGCATCAAACGCAACCTATCGGTTGCGTTTGATGCGCGAGAACGGGGGTCGGGGTCTCACTATCGTCTTGTCCCTCGCCGGAGTAGCTCAGTGGCAGAGCAGCTCACTCGTAATGAGCAGGTCAGGGGTTCAACTCCCCTCTCCGGCTCTGGATGGCTGACCAGGCAGACTTCGAACAGGATGCGATGCCGCTGGCACCGCAGCTCTATGCCGCCGCGGTTCGGCTGACTCGCAACCCGTCCAACGCCGAGGACCTGGTCCAGGAAACATTTCTCAAGGCGTATCGGGCGTATGAGTCGTTCGAGGCGGGGACCAATCTCAAGGCTTGGCTCTATCGGATCCTCACCAACACGTTCATAAACAACTATCGGCGCGATACCAGGCGTCCTCAGGAGACTGACCTTGGCGACTTGGAAGACGTCTACCTGTTCCGGCGTTTGAATCGAGAGACCGCGGTCGGGCTGAGCTCGTCGGCTGAGGAGCAACTGCTCGAGGGTCTCGTCGAAGACGACATCAAACAAGCGGTGGAGGCCCTGCCGGAGAATTTTCGGATGGTGGTGCTGCTGGCCGATCTCGAAGGTTTCTCATACAAAGAAATCGCCCAAATCCTCGATATTCCGATCGGAACCGTGATGTCACGCCTGCATCGGGGAAGAAAGGCCCTGCAAGCGGCGTTATGGGATTTTGCAGCCCAACGGGGTCTCGTCCAAAAGGATCACCAGTGAGTAAGTGCGACGACGCGATTGCCGACGTCTACAGCTATCTAGATCGCGAGGTCAATTGGTATCGCACCTGGCAGATCCGTCGCCATCTCGGCGACTGCGACGGCTGCGAAAAGGCCTTCACCTTTGAGCAGCGGCTCAAGATCGTCATCCGCGAGCGACTTCACGAAGAGGTGCCGCCCGAGTTCCTGACCCGCTTGCGCCAAGCACTCGAAACCGACCGCTAGGGGTTTCTCCCCCCGAAGGTGCTGTCAATTGGTTGAGGTTGTGGCGGGCGGTGTGTTCGGCGGCGAGCACCATTCAGGTCGGCACACCGAAGTGGCGCCCGGGATTGGGAAGAAATCGACACTCATAACCGAATCAACAAAGGGACCTCAGTCGGCTCCCCGACATAATTTGTCGTCACAGGAACGCTTTTCGGGAAATTCGTCCTGTGGCGAACGAGTACCGTTCGCTACGGGACAGATTTGGTTTTGAGCGTTCGGTACACGACAAATTTGTCCTCAGGCGAAACTCAGGAAATGATTCGTCCTCACAAGCACGAGCACGACACGCTATGGGACAAATTACGAAAACGGTTCCCGTGACGACAAATTTGCAAATTCGGTGAACGTCGCCGCGAGAGGCGATGGATTCGGCCAGGTAAGCGACACTTCTCGAAGGGGGAGTGCCGGCGAAGGGGGGTGAGACGGCGCTCGGGTGGCCCCTGCTCTCGCGGTTAATCTCGGCGTCGTGGCGAGACGGCAGCTACTTGCGCTTTGCACCCTGGCAGTGGTGACTGGGTTGGCGTTACCCACATTCGCCACGACCACGACTGCGGCTACAGGAACCACCGGAGGTACCGCCACCACCGTTGCGGGCGGTGGCGTTGCTACGACCGTGGTCGGGGAAACCACGACCACCGCGGAGCCGATCGTGCCGGCGGTGTCGACCGAAGTCACCGAGCCTGAGGAGACTCAGCCCGACTGGACGTATCGCTTCTTCATCCCAACGCTGCTCCTAGTGGCCGCGGTGGTCGTGATCCTGACCGTCGTCCGCTACTTCACCGGCGTCGTGCGCAAGCGTTACCGCGTCGTCCGGTGACCGACTCCCATTGGAGCCTCGCGGTACCGGTGGCCACCCGGGTCGCCGGCAACTATCCCCTCGCCGAGACTTATCACTTTGCCCAGATGCGGGCCCAAGTGCCGGAGCTTTTCAGCCGTGCCGCCGAAATGGTCACCACCGAGACCGGCCTCATCACCCCTGGAGCGCCGGACGTGCGGGTGGTGACGAGAGGTGAATGGGCGGGTCGCAACGTTCGCAGCTTTACCCGCATGCTCGCCCCGATCGAAGAGAAGATCGCCGCCAAGCTGGCCGAAACCGGGAAAGAAGGATCGTCGGTGGCCCTGGCTCGGAGGGTGATGGCAGTGGAGACCGGTGCCCTTCTCGGCATCCTCGCCAAACGGGTTTTGGGCCAATACGAGCTAGTGCTTCCCGATGACGAGGACGAGGGCGACCTGGTCGCGATGGTCGGTGCGAACGTGCTGATGCTGGAACGCCAGCAGCAATTCCGTCCCTCCGAGTTCCGGATGTGGATCGCTCTCCACGAAGCCACCCACCGCGCCCAATTCATCGGCGTTCCCTGGCTGCGCGATTACTTCCTCAGCCTCGTCCACGAGCTGGTCGCAAACTCGGGGCCGGTGCCGGGCCGCATGGCCCGACTGGTCGCCGAAGCCGTCGCCGCCGGCAAAACCGGCCAACCGCTCATCGACGACTCCGGAATCTTGGGGCTTCTGGCCACCCCCGAGCAGAAAGTGGCGATCGACAAGGTCCAGGCGCTGATGTCTTTGCTTGAAGGCCATGGTCATGTGGTGATGGACCGTATCGGAGCGCGGATCTTGCCTAGTCAGAGACGCATGTCGTCGGTCCTCAAGGCGCGTCGCAAGGACCCGCGCACCGCCGCGCTCTTCCGGCTGCTCGGGATGGAGATGAAGATGAAGCAATACGAGCTTGGCGAAGCTTTCATCCAGGTGGTCGAGAGGGAAGCCGGGTGGGATCGAATCAATCGGGCCTGGGAGGCGCCGGCGACACTGCCGACATTGGCCGAGATCTATCACCCGCAGGAATGGTTGCGACGCGTCGCCTAGTGCGATTGCGGACCGACATCGCCGGTCGCCTCGACCTTCCCGCCCCGCCGCGGGTCGTGGCCTTGTCAGGTGGGGCGGATTCGGCCGCCCTGGCGGCACTTTCCGGTCCGGCGCGGCTGATTCATGTCCATCATGGCCGTCCCCACTCCGACCGGATGCAACAAGCTGCCGAAGCCATTGCCAAGGTTATGGAAGTTCCGCTCGAGGTTGAGGAAGCTGAAATCGAACCTTGGTCGGAAGGAGCGGCACGAGTCCGGCGGTACGAGTTGTTGCTAGGCGCCCTGCGCGAAGGCGAGACACTCCTCACCGGACACACCCTCGACGACCAGGCCGAGACGGTGCTCGCCAACATCTTGCGCGGCACGGGGTCGGAGGGACTGCAAGGAATTCCGCGTTTTCGCAATCGGGTCGCCCGACCATTGCTCAACGTGACCCGGTCCGAAACGCGCGAGTTCGCCACTCTGTCCGGTTTGCCGTGGGATGACGATCCCTCCAACGACGACCTCGACCCGTTTCGCAACCGGATTCGTCATCGCCTCGTGCCGATGCTCGAGGCGGAATACAACCCTGCCATCCGCTCCGCCCTGGTCGGCTTGGCCGCCGGTTTGCGTGCGGAGGATCGCGACCGTCAGCTTGGTGAGCTGACGAGCGACGGCTGGCGAATCGCCAATTCGCGGTTGTGGGCTGCCGGCTTTGAGGCCGCCGCTGACGTTTTGCGGTCTGCGTTGCGTCCCCTGCATGGTGGCTACGGCCTCGATCGATCCGAAACGCGGCAAGTGTGGGAAGTGGTGATCGGCCAGCGCGGCGCCACCGAGCTCCGGGGCGGGCTTCGAGTTGAACGGGTCGGACCGTGGCTCGTCTGCCGTTCGCTACCTTTGCCCCGCACAAGATGAGAGCGTCATGGCGATAAGAAATCTGATCTCCGCGGAGGAGATCGCGAGCGCGCTTTCCGAAATGGGAAAACAGATCAGTTCCGACTACGCCGGGCAAGAGCTGATCATCGTGGGCGTCCTCAAAGGGGCATTCATCGTCATGGCCGATCTTGCTCGCCATATCGATTTGCCGGTCCACTTCGATTTCATGGCCGTCTCGTCCTATGGCGCCGCCACTCAGACCTCGGGGGTGGTGCGGATCCTCAAGGATCTCGACAGCGAGATCGCCGACAAACACGTGCTGATCGTCGAGGACATCATCGACTCCGGGCTCACGCTCAGCTATCTGCTCAAGTCGCTGGCAGTACGACGCCCCGCCTCGCTTGAGGTCGCGACTTTGCTCTTGAAGGAGGGGATTCAGCGAGTTCCCCTCAACATAAGGTATGTGGCTTTCCGGATCGGGCCCGAATTCGTAATCGGATATGGGCTGGACTACGCCGGGCTCTACCGCAACCTTCCTTATGTCGGGGTCTTGGAAGGCGTCGAGGCTTGAACCGGACTCGTTCTGAGATCGAACGATTGCTTGCCTAGCGGCTCGAATTTCTGATCGGCATCGGCCATGACATGCGAGCTCCCCTGACCGGCATCGCCGGATTTGCGGCGATCCTTGCGGAGCAGGCGGCGGTGGCTTCAGACCCGACCGCTCGCGAAGCCTCCGCCTACATCCGGAGCGAGGCCGACAAGCTGGTCGAGCTGCTCAACCAACTGCTCGACTTCGGCCAGGTCGAGCAAGGCCGGCCGCGGCTCGAGAGCGAGCCGATCGACCTTGTCAAACTGGTCCGGCTGGTGATCGCGCCCTTCGCCGCCCGCCACCGAGGCGTCAGATTCGAAATCTCCGCCGCTGAGCCGGAGGTCACCGTCGAAGGCGACTTTCTCAAGCTCACGCGGGTGGTGACCAACCTGATCGACAACGCGGTTGCCCACTGCCCCGACGCCGCGGCCGTTTCAGTTTCGGTGGGCTATGACGATGACGAGGTGGTGGTGACGGTGGATGACCAGGGCAAAGGAGTGAATCCCGAGGATCGGACGCTCATCTTCGAGCGCTTTGTCCGGCGTTCAAGCGAACATCCCGGCGCCGGGATCGGTCTCTATGTCGTTAAAGGCTTGGTCGACGCTCATGGCGGCTCGATCAAGGTCGACGGTGATCATGGAGCCCGGCTTCCAGGTGAGGCTGCCCCGGTCTTGAGGGTTCTCCTAGAAACGGTCATGCCGTAGCATCAAGCGATCCGATGAACCGATCTCTCCGCACACTTGCCATCTATGCGGTTGCCATCATCGCCATGGCTTTGCTCGCTCAGCGTTGGTTCGATCAATGGGGTCAGCCTGAGGAGGTCACCCTCACCCGCTTCCTCGATGAGGTGAACCGCGATGACTTTGCCGCGGTGGAGATCCTCTCCCGGAGCAACCAGGTTCAGGGCCGGCGGGTCGAGTCGTCGCTCCCGGCCGATCGGTTCGACGTCATCACCGACTACACCGATGGTTGGGAGGGCGAGCTGACCACGCTGCTGCAGGATCAGGGCGTCTTCTTCCAAGTGAACAACCAGCCAGATGGTTTGGGGACAATCCTCATCAGCCTCTTGCCATGGGTGTTCCTGCTCGGCTTCATGGTCTTCATCTTCATGCAGATGCAGGGAAGCGGGAACCGGGTTATGCAATTTGGGAAGGCCCGCGCCCGCATGTTCTCGAAAGAATCCCCGCGCGTGACTTTCAATGACGTCGCCGGACTGACCGAGCCGATCGAGGAGTTGCAGGAGATCAAAGACTTCCTCCAGAACCCCGACAAGTATCGCCAGCTCGGCGCCAAGATCCCGAAAGGGGTGTTGCTGTTCGGCCCTCCCGGCACCGGGAAGACCCTCCTCGCTCGGGCCGTCGCCGGGGAAGCGGGAGTGCCGTTCCTGTCGATCTCCGGTTCGGACTTCGTCGAGATGTTCGTGGGTGTCGGCGCCTCCCGAGTGCGCGACCTTTTCGAGCAAGCCAAGGGCCACGCCCCGGCGATCGTCTTCATCGACGAGATCGACGCGGTCGGCCGTCACCGCGGGGCCGGGCTGGGCGGCGGCCACGACGAGCGCGAGCAAACCCTCAACCAACTTCTGGTCGAGCTGGACGGTTTTGACACCAACAACGGCGTCATCGTCATCGCGGCGACCAACCGGCCCGACATCCTCGACCCGGCATTGCTTCGGCCCGGCCGGTTCGATCGCCACGTTGTGATCGACGCTCCCGACATCGTCGGTCGGGAGGAAATCCTCAAGGTGCATGCCAAGGGCAAGCCACTGGGGAGCGACGTTGATCTGGCGGTCCTCGCTCGGCGCACCCCGGGCTTCACCGGCGCCGACCTTGCCAATCTGATCAACGAAGCCGCCTTGCTGACGGCGCGGCGTCGCAAGACCATGATCTCGATGTCGGAGATGGAAGAGGCGATCGATCGGGTGATCGCCGGGCCGGAGCGCAAGAGCAAGGTCATGACCGACGACGAGCGCCGCCTCATCGCCTATCACGAAACCGGCCACGCCTTGGTTGGTTGGGCCCTGCCAATGGCCGATCCGGTGCACAAGCTCACCATCGTTGCCCGTGGCCGCTCGCTCGGGCACACCCTCTCGCTGCCCACCCACGACAAGTACCTAGTGCGCCGTTCGGAGCTGGTCGATCAATTGGCGATGCTCCTCGGCGGACGGACGGCCGAGGAGCTGATCTATTCCGACCCCACCTCGGGCGCCGCCAACGACATCGAAAAGGCGACCCAAATCGCTCGCAAGATGGTGATGGAGTACGGGATGAGCGACAAGCTTGGACCGATGCAGTATGGGCGCGCCGCGGGGGAGGTCTTTCTCGGACGCGACTATGCCCGTCAGCAGGATTACTCCGACGAGGTGGCGGCGTTCATCGATGAGGAAGTGCGGGGCATGATCCAGGCCGCGCACTCCGAAGCGCTAGTGATCATCGAGACCCACACCGAGGCGATGGAGCGGATGGTGGGGATCCTGCTGGAGCGGGAAACCGTCGGCCCCGAGGAGCTCGCCGAGATCTTTCACGACGTGCCCAAGTGGGAGCACGCCCCAGACGGTGAGCTGCGAATCCGTCTGCCCCAAGCCGGAGTACTTGAACTCCTGCCCGAGGCGGCGGCGGTTTCGGCGCCGGAGGAGACCCAGCCCGCGGCCGGGTCGAAAAAGCCGCGTGTGCTCCTCCCGCGGATGAAACCGGCCGACGCTCCCGGCTCCTGACATGACTGCCGGTGGGGTCGACGACGGTTCATCACCCGTCGACATCGAAGCGATCGAAGAAGCCGTCCGCCGGATTCTGGTCGCGATTGGCGAGGACCCCGAGCGCGAGGGACTGGTCGAAACTCCGACGCGGGTCGCGCGCATGTACACCGAACTATTCGAAGGCGTTCACCGCGACCCCGGCGACGAGGTCGACGCCTTCTTTGGCGAGGAGCACTACCAGGAGATCGTCATGGTCAAGGACATCGCGTTCAACTCGCTGTGCGAACACCACCTCTTGCCGTTCATCGGCAAGGCCCACGTTGCCTACATTCCGGATGGCCAAGTGACCGGCCTGTCGAAGTTGGCTCGCCTGGTGGAAGGGTTTGCCCGGCGACCGCAGATGCAAGAGCGGCTCACCGCGCAAGTGGCGGACGCCTTGATGGATCGTCTCAAACCGATGGGAGTTTTGGTGGTGGTTGAGGCGGAGCACCTGTGCATGACGATGCGAGGCATCAAAAAGCCTGGCGCGGTGACCGTGACTTCCGCGGTCAGGGGAACGATGGCGACCAATCCCGCGACCAGAGCCGAGGCGCTGTCCCTGCTCCGCTGATGGCAACCAGCTGGTTGACCGCCCGCGGCCGGCTGGATCTGAGCACTCCCCGACTGATGGGGATTGTCAACGTCAGCCCCGACTCTTTCAGCGACGGCGGCCGGCTGCTCGATGCCGGTCAAGCCATTGCCCATGCTCGGACACTCCAAGCCGAAGGAGCCGACATCGTCGACATTGGCGGCGAATCGACCCGCCCGAACGCCGACGAGGTCAGTGTCACGACCGAGCTCGAAAGGGTGGTGCCCGTAGTCGAGGGTCTGGCAGGCGAGATGGTCTCGGTTGATACCAGCAAGGGCGAAGTGGCGGCCGCGGCGTTGGCCGCCGGAGCCGCGATCGTCAACGATGTTCGTGCCGGTGAGGACCCTCGACTCCTGGAATCGGTGGCCGCCTACAACGCCGGTCTGGTCCTGATGCACATGCAGGGCAATCCCCGGACAATGCAAGAGAACCCCCACTACCAATCGGTTGTCGACGAGGTCAGCGAGTTCCTCTCCGATCGTGCGCGTAAAGCGATGCAGGCCGGCGTCAGCCGTGAGCAAATCTGCGTGGATCCCGGGATCGGCTTTGGCAAGAACGTGGATCACAACCTTGAGCTGTTGGCCGGTCTCGAGGAGTTGCGACGGCTTGGTTATCCGTTGGTCATCGGAACTTCGCGAAAAGCGTTTCTCGGCCGGCTGACCGGCCTCGACGTTGCTGCGGACCGCGATGTCGCCACCGCGGTAAGCGTGGTGTTGGCATGGGAGCGCGGTGGTTCCATTTTTCGCGTTCACAACGTGGCAGTTTGCAAGGCGGCACTCGCGGTCGGGGTGGCTATCGTGCGGCCGTCGGAAGGGTGATCGTCAACACGGGCTTGAAACCCCGCGGCTTCATGTGGGTTATCGCCGACCGCCTCGCCGTCTCCGAACGGATTGGCGGTCACGGCTTTCAGCACCGCAAGATCCGTCGGGAAGAGGAAATTAACTGGCTGAAACGCGGGGCGCAGGTCACTTCGGTCATCACCATCCTTCCCGGCAATCAAAACCTGGCCGCCTACCGCGAAGCCGGTCTCAATGCTCGCCACATCTCAGTGCCAGTGCCTCCAAATCGCAGCGATGCGCTCAAAGTCTTCGAGGCTCTGCACGAGGCGCTTCAAGACCCCACCGCTCGCGTCCTCGTCCATGGCGAGACCATCAACGACGATCTCGCCGGTTTCCTGGCCGGATACCTGGTGTGGTCGGGGCTGGTCAGCCAGCCGATCATGGCCGTGGCGCTGGTGGAGGAGATCCTGCGCCGCCCACTGGGGCCCGAGGCTCGGGCACTCATCCCCACTTAGCGCCGAGTGTGGCCGACGTAATCAGCATCCGCGGTCTCCAGGTCTTCGCTCATCATGGGGTTCTGGCCGAGGAGCGACAGATCGGCCAGCGTTTCGTCATCGATGTCGAGCTCACCATCGCCCTAGCGCAGGCGGGGAAATCCGATTCGCTCGCCGACACCGTCGACTACGGGTCGTTGATCGAGCGAGTTCAAGAAGTGGTCGCCAGCGAACGCTGGAACCTCATCGAGCGGGTCGCCCAACGGGTGGCAGAAACCGTCTTCGAGTTCAAGCCGGTGCTGGCGGTGAAGGTCACTGTTCGCAAACCCGACGCTCCGATCCGAGCCGAGTTTGACGACGTGGCGGTGGTCATCACGCGCGACCGGCCCAACAACGTCTGAATGGTTAAGGCGGCAATCAGCCTCGGCTCCAACCTCGGCGATCGGCTCGGGCAACTTCGTGGTGCCGTTCGACGATTGGAGGAGGCATACCCGATCCTGGCCGTTTCCTCGCTATTTCTGACCGAACCGATCGGCGGCCCTGTTCAAGACGAGTTTCTCAACGCCGTCGTTTTGCTTGAGCTCGACGAATCGCCGGAGCAGCTATTGGCCAAGCTGCAGCAGATCGAGGACCAGGCAGGCCGGGTCCGCGACGAGCACTGGGGGCCACGGACTCTCGATCTCGATCTGATAACGGTGAGAGGCGCCACCGCGAATAGTGAGGAGCTGATCCTGCCCCATCCGCGCGCCCATCTCCGTCGCTTCGTCGTTGCCCCGCTCACCGAGGTATGGCGCGACGCGCAACTACAAGGAGGCACCGCGTCCGATCATCTCGACAATCTGATTGACCAGAAAGCGTTGCGAGTGGCTAAAGAGTGGAAGGATGACCGCATTCAGTTTCTCGACCGCGGCAGCGCCTGGGTCTGGACGCAAGCGGTCGGGTTTGTGATCTTTGGAGTCGTCGTCTTCGCCGATGGCCGCTGGCCTGAGGGCTGGCAATGGTTGGGACTGCCGCCGATCGCGCTCGCGGCGTATCTGATGCTGCAAGCCGCGGCGGCGCTTGGCGAGGCCTTCACCCCCTTTCCGACTCCCCGGGAAGCCCAGCTCGCCGCCCGCGGGGTCTATCGCTTCGTGCGCCATCCGATGTATGCCGGGATTGTGCTCTTGTTTGCCGGCACTGCACTCCTGGTGGGTTCGGTCTGGGTGGGGGTCGTGGCAGTGGTGACCGCAATCTTCTTCTGGTTCAAGGGTGGATTTGAGGAGAAGCGCCTCCGTATTGTCTATGCCGCTTATGACGAATACCGAAAGCAGGTGCGTGGAAGGCTCATCCCCGGCATTTGGTGACGGCCAAGGCGATGACTTGTGAAGATGTTGCTCGTCGGTCCGGGTCGGGCGGGGGGATCGCTGGCCTTGGCCGCGGCCGCCGTCGGACACCAGATCGTCGGGCTGGTGGCACGGTCGCCCTTGCGATGGGATTTGCCCTTTCCGATGGTCGACCGAGAGTGGCCCTCGGCCGATCTCGTTGTCATCGCCACCCGTGACTCCGATATCGCTGCCGCCGCAAGCGAAGTAGCCGGCAATCATGCCCCGTCCTCGGCGATCCACCTGTCGGGGGCGACCTCGGTTGAAGCCCTCGCAGGACTGGCCGCCCTCGGCTGGAAGATTGGATCGTTCCATCCCCTGCAAACACTTCCCGACCCCGCCACTGGAGCGGCGGCGCTCAGCGGCTCGTGGGTGGCGGTCACTGCGGGCGGTGACCTGCGCCGGCGTCTCGCCAGCCTGGCGGACGACCTGGGGATGACCAAATTCGATCTCGCCGACTCGGCCAAGCCGGCCTATCACGCCGGGGCGGCTGCTGCTTCCAACTTCCTCCTCGCCGGTCTCGACCTGGCCGAGCGTCTCTTGCGCGATGCCGGCGTACCTTTTGCGGCGGCCGCTCCGCTCAGCGCCGAGATTCTCGAGAACGCGTTTGAGAAAGGTCCCCGGCCGGCCCTGACCGGACCGATCGCCCGCGGCGATTGGGAAACGGTGAAAGCCCAGCTCGAGGCGGCGCGAAAACTCGGCCTCGGTCACCAGTTCTTGCTTCTGGCCGAGGCAACTGCGGTGACCGCGGGGGTTGAATTTCCGGCCGGATTGGTCGAGCGATGACCGAGATCACCCGCACTTTCGCCGAGACCCGCCAGCGCGGGCGCGGCCGCGTCGGGCTCGTTCCCACCATGGGCTTCTTCCACGAAGGCCATTCCGCGCTGATGGCCGCGGCGCGGGCAGCAAGCGAAACCGTGGTGGTCTCCCTTTTCGTCAACCCGCTGCAGTTCAACGATCGCGCCGACCTCGAGCGTTACCCCCGCGATCTCGACCGCGACTTGGAGATTGCTCGCGAACAGGGGGTTGATCTTCTCTTCGTACCGCCGGCAGAGGAGATGTATCCCCTCGAGCCTTTGACCAGGGTTGAGGTCGCCAGGGTCGCTGATCATCTCGAGGGCCCCCGCCGTCCTGGCCACTTCGCCGGCGTCGCCACGGTGGTCGCCAAGCTCTTCGCCGGGTTGCAACCCGATTTCGCCTTTTTCGGTCGCAAGGATGCCCAGCAGCTCGCGGTGGTGCGGCGGTTGGTCCTCGACCTGTCGTTCCCGGTGACCGTGATCGGCCGGCCGACTTTGCGAGAGGCCGACGGACTCGCGCTGTCCAGTCGCAACGTCTACCTCCGCCCCGATGATCGGCCGCAAGCGCTGCTCCTGAGCATGGGTTTGTTTGCAGCTGCCGACCTTGCCGAGGCCGGTCACTTCGAGGCTTCCGAGCTGATCGCCGCCGTCCGCCGAGTTGGATCAGGCGAAGATTTCGAATACGTCACCCTTGCCTCCCAGGACACCGCCCAACCCATTGATCGCATTGATCGACCGTCGTTTCTTGCCCTGGCGGCTCGGATCGGGTCGGTGCGTTTGATCGACAACGTGGCCTTCGATCTGGTGGCCGGCAACGTGATCGGCGATCGTGGAATCAGGCTCTCGGCGCCGAGCCGGCTCTATTCCTGATGCTCCTGCTTATCGATGTTGGCAACACCACGACCGTTGTTGGTCTTTGGGATGGTGATGGGGTCGTCCATCGTTGGCGGATATCGACCGACCGGGAGCGAACGGCAGACGAGTCGCGACTGTTGTTGCGTTCGATGCTGGCTGAGTACCCCGGCAACGTCACCGGAGGCTGCCTGTCGTCGGTGGTGCCACCCCGAACCGAGGCGTGGCGGGAAGCGATGGATGTCCTGATTAACGGGGACCTGGTCGTGGTTGGTCCCGGCACGAAGACCGGCATCTCCCTCAAGGTCGACAATCCCCGCGAAGTCGGCGCCGATCGCGTTGCCAACGCCATCGGCGCGGTTCGTTTGTTCGGTCCGCCGGTGATCGTTGTCGACTTTGGCACCGCCACTACGGTGGATTTGGTCGCCGGCGTTGGCTCCTACCGCGGAGGCGCCATTGCGCCGGGGTTGGAGGTCTCTGCTGATGCGTTGGTCACTCATGCCTCCGCGCTCCGTCAGGTGGAGCTGATCCCGCCCCGGAGCGCGGTTGGCCGCTCGACCGTGGAAGCCATCCAAAGCGGATTGATCTTTGGTTACGCCGGGCTGGTCGATGGGTTGGTCACCCGCATCCGCGCCACCATCGAGGATGACTGTCCCGCGGTGGCCACCGGTGGTCTCGCGGCGATAGTGGTGGCGCACACCCAAAGCATCGCCTCGATCGAACCGGATCTAACTCTGGTCGGTTTGGCGGAGATCTTCGCCCGTAACCTCTCCTAATGACGAACGAGCTTCCCTATCGCTTCGAGCGCACCGCCCTCGCCGCGCAACTGCGAGAAGCTCATCAAGGCTTGGAGCCGGGATCGGAGACCGGAAAAATTGTTTCTGTCGCGGGCCGGGTGCTGCTCAAGCGATCATTCGGCAAGTTGATCTTTCTCACAATTCGTGACGATTCCGGGCGCATCCAGCTCCTGGCCGACACTGCCCATCTCGACTCCGATGCCTTCGCATTGGCCGAAAGTATCGATTTGGGCGATTGGATTGGAGGTGGTGGAGAGGTGATCTCCACGCGCAAAGGCGAGCTCAGCGTCCGGCTCGACTCGCTCGTGGTGCTGGCCAAGATCACTCGGCCGCTTCCCGACAAGTGGCATGGCTTGACCGACATCGAAGCGCGGTCCCGTCAGCGTTACCTCGACCTGATCGTGAACGATCGATCAATCGACCTGGCGCGGGCGCGGTCACGGGTCATCGCCGAGCTACGGGCCCAGTTCGTGGCCAGAGGCTTCATCGAGGTCGAGACCCCGGTACTGCTCCTCGAGGCAACCGGGGCCAATGCGCGTCCCTTCCACACCCACCACGAGGCGCTCGATCTCGAGATGAAGCTGCGGATCTCGCTCGAGCTCTATCTCAAGCGACTGGTGGTGGGCGGGCTCGAACGGGTCTTCGAGATCGGCAAGGTCTTCCGCAACGAAGGCATCGACTCCACGCATAACCCCGAGTTCACGATGCTCGAGGCCTACCAGGCGCTGGCCGACTACACCGACATCTTGGGACTGATCGAAGAGGTGGTGGTGGCGTGCGTCAGGAGCGTGGCCGGCACCACCACCGTCGAGTTCGAGGGCAAGCCAATCGACCTCTCCCCGCCATTCCGGCAGGCATCGATGACCGAGCTGGTTTCCCGGGCGCTGGACGAAAACGTCGACCTCAACACCCCGGTGGAGCGGCTCCAGGCTTTGGCGCGTGATCATGGCCTCGAACCACTGCCGAGTTGGGGAAGTGGACGCCTGATCGCCGAGGTCTATGAGAAGCTCGTCGAACCGACCATTTGGGAGCCGACTTTTGTCACCGACTATCCCGAGGAGATCTCGCCATTGGCTCGACAGCATCGTCGCGTACCTGGTCTCACCGAACGGTTCGAGTTGGTGATCGCCGGATCGGAGTATGCCAATGCTTTCTCCGAGCTCAACGACCCGATCGATCAGCGGGCTCGCTTCGTCCAGCAGGAGGCGGCTCGAGAGGCCGGCGACGATGAGGCCCATCCGATCGACGAGGACTATGTCCGTGCGCTCGAGTATGGGCTCCCGCCGACAGGAGGTCTCGGGATCGGGGTAGACCGGCTGGTGATGTTGATCACTCAGACGAGCCACATCCGCGATGTGATTCTTTTTCCCACTATGCGTCCGGAAACCTGATCCCCTTAAGTCGGTCGGTCGGCGCGCCGATGCTCCGTTGGTGGAAGTCCGCCCTGTCACCGATGTCTCCGGGCTCTTATCGCTGATCGCCGCGAAGGACGAGGAGATCTCCCGATTGCGGAACTTCGTCGACGCCTTCTTGCCAGTCGACATTGATACGGGACTACTCAATCGCAACGGGACCATCGAGGCAATCCGCCGCGCGTGGGCATGGTGGAATCGCCGCCGCGAACCATTCGGCGTGATGGCTGTCGTCATCCCCGCCATCGAGAAACTGTCGGCCGA